>DKQU01000023.1 GCA_002471865.1 Fidelibacterota bacterium UBA7300
ATCGGCACAGCAGCTATCGTTGCTTGCCAGGAATTCGTTGATCAGCAGCGACGGTTGAACATAGGCAGCTAATGAAACAGTGTAAGACAGAGTAGTCGTTGGAGCATCTGATGGCTCGAGTGAAACCAGTCCGGAATTGTCCACTGCTTCGATGTAATAGCTGACTGTTGTACTGTCACTTTGGGCTCCGATGGTTGCGGAAAACGTATCAACCGCAGCAGAGTCCATTGCAAGCTGTACAAAACTGCTGTCCTCGTGAATCTTATAGTAAACAGAAACTGAATCGAGTCCGTAATCATCCGTAACTACTGCAGTGATGGTAACATCGTCCACAGGAGAAGGTGATTGTGGTGACCGGGAAACGGACATAATCATTGGTGCTACGTTTGGTTGAGCGCTTTCGTTTGTTGCTCCGGGTGTTGATGTGCTGAAATATTCCCAGGTATCGCTACCGTCTGGATTGCGGCCGTAAGAAATATCAGTGGTTTGAGCTTCATATGTAAGCTGATCTACAATCGTTAGACCGTCAGACTCAGTTAGAACAATATCCTCACCACCACTACCCAATGCAAAATCCACATGTAAAACACCTTGAAGTAGTTCCTTATCACACCAAACAATCAAAAAACCTCCAGGTTGAATAGTTGTTAGAGACGGTTCAGTTGACGGAATTTGATACATGGTAATGTCGTCCCCATCATCTGAAACGTACATTCCACCGATATCAATAGCATCGCCACCGCCATTGTAGATTTCAAACCAGTCTTCGTATGGATCACCGTCATTGCTGTCTTCATCCGGATCAACAGTGGCCGCATCATTGCTGGCCAAAAACTCATTAATGTAAAGTTCAAGAAGGCTGGTATTTGACCCACCACCGCCATCACCTTCTTCATCAAGACTGCAGCCCGTCACCAACAACAGACCTGCTGCAGGAACTATCAACCATTTTGTTAGCTTCATTTTATTTCTCCTTTTTCTTAGAAGTAGATCAGTGCTCTCAAGTGCATTGCGTGAAAATCATAATCTCCCGGGGCACCGTCACCAGTGGCATTAGTTGAATTATCCACCATTATGTAGTTGAACATAAACTTAATGTTTGGATTTGCATACCAGGTTAGACCTAATGTGATATTATTAGCTTTTCCTCCCAAAATTCCATTCGGATTTCTTGGATCGATTGCATTGGAATCAGAAAGGTTTAAGTTACTGAATCTTGCCAACAGTTCCCATGCCCCAATCTTATTGCTTTTGGGAATTATTTGACTGAATTCACCTTGAGTGTTATCCCAGGGTCGTTTCTCACCTGTTAAAATCCAACTCAGGTAAACATACACGCCACTAAATGAAACATCATTGTATTCACCATAATAACTGCTTGTTGTATCCGTATCGTCGAATCTTGTTAAGCCTGCCTGCATATATTCTCCCTGCAAGCTGATATTCTTGAATCCTAATGCTCCTTCCAAGCCAACTCTCTTAATCTTCTCTACATTGAAAATATTGTCTGTATCCAGCATTTCAATATCACCCAATTTTGTTTCCGGTTCACTGGTAAAATCAACTACACTTCCGTTATCATTGGGTGCATGTTCTACATAAGAAGCCCCAGTATGAATCAGAAAATTGCTTGTTAGAATAGGTGCAATGGCGAATCGAGTGCCAAATCCGCCACCCGTTTCATCCTGAGTTTTGTTCTTGTCATCCACTAGAAGTTCCTGTCCGAAAAGAGACGCACTAAAATTCCAGTTTCTGCCCCATTTTGTATAGCCGATGGAAGATCGCCGTCCGACCTTGAAAGCAAGATTGGGCATGGCTCTCTCCACAAATGACTGATAACGGGAAGTAATCAGAATCTCGTGACCAAAAGGCACTTTGAAGTGGCCGATTTTGATGAAAGAGTTACGAAAACCAGTGTAAGCCACCCACATATCTTTTATTTCAACGGTCTCATCTGCAATGTCAATATCCCACTCTGCCCGCCAGTTTTCCCACAGCTTTACCTTGATTGCAAACCGCCCTTTCCGGAGATGTGTACCGTTGCTGAGTAATTCAAGAGTATCGTTAGGGAAATAAGCTGCGTCTAAGAATAGTCTTACATCAAATCGTGTTTGAAATTGACCGTCTTCCGATTTAAACTTGATTATCCCTTCATCCCATTCGGTACTTCCTGGGGAATTATTCTTTTGGGGAAAAATCACTGTTCCCAACATTAAGATAATCATTGCGAATTTTACTGTTCTCATTATCATCTCCTTTTCACGCTGATACATTTTCACCACCATCTATCTCCATGATAGTTTTGGCTATATTTGCCATATGAACACCAACCTGTTTCAATAAATCCATGAACTCTACATGGACTTCATGAGTCTCCAGTGACGCCTCTTTTTCTTGACGCAGACGCATCACATGCTGCTTACGAAAATCTGATTCCATTATTCCATACTTTTCCTCTTTCTGGAGAATCTTTTTCGCCATTACCGGATCCATTTCGCCTAAAGCCTCTCGAAGACGGCTCATCTGTTTACTCACTTTCACATGGTAAGAGATCAATTCTTCTTTCCCTTCTTCGGAAAAATCACTACCCAATTGAAGTCTCTTTGTAGCCAACGGTATCATATTTCGATGTATGATGTCGCCTATGTTTTCCAAATCATTGGCAATGGATATCATGGCGTACACTTCGCTCATCTGCTGGTTACTTAATTCCTGTCGGCCTATTTGAACCAGATAATTCACTACTTTTTCATCAAGGAAGTCAATCTTCTCTTCCCTCATGTCTATCCCTTCAAGTATTGTCAGATTAGGATATATTTCATCTTCACCTGGATCATCAGTCGAAAAAGGGTGAATGATGGATCGAAACATACGTGCTACAATTTTACTCATTCGGGAAATTTCGGTCTGAGCAAGTTCGATGGCAAAAGCTGGGTGTGAAATTTGACTGTCATCCAGATGCCAAGTAGCAGGAATAACCCCTGTTTCAATTTCTTTATCAGGAAGCATTTTATAAACCAACTTTGCCAGAATAGTGGTAAACGGAAGGAAAACGATCCCGACAGTAATATTGAAAATAGTATGAGCATTGGCAATCTGTCGGGGAGTATCCGAAGAAAGTGTGCGGACAAAATCAGTCAAATATGGGATAAACCAGATGAAAATTATAACACCTCCGATATTAAAAAGCACGTGAGCAATTGCCACTCGTTTAGCATCGCGTATAGTCCCTATGCTTGCCAGCCCGGCAGTAATACAGGTGCCGACATTGGCTCCAAAAATCAAAGGAATTCCCGCTTCCAGCGTGATTAAGCTATTCATGGCCAAGGTGATAACGATACCGGTGAAAGCAGAACTGCTTTGGATGAGTCCGGTAAAAAGAGCGCCGATGATGAGACCATACAGTGGATTTTCAAGTCCTATCATTAAATCCTGAAACGGTTGATAGTCGCGTAGCGGTTTCATGGCATCCGACATGAGATACATGCCAAAAAACAGAATGCCGAAACCTAGCAACGCCTCTCCAAAATACTTAAAGGTCTCCCTTTTGGAAAACATCGTCATAATGAATCCTACGGCGATCATCCCAAGAGCATAATCCGTCAATTTAAAAGCTACTAATTGAGCTGTGATCGTTGTACCGATATTTGCACCCATTATAACGCCAAGAGCTTGAGCATAAGACATCAATTCTGCCTGGACAAAACTGACCAGCATAACCGTAGTAGCGCTGCTGCTTTGAATAATCATGGTTACAAATGCGCCTACAATAAGTGCGATGACTCTGTTTTTTGTTAAAGCTGAAAGAATGTTCCGCATACGGTCGCCAGCGGCTTTTTTCATGCCGTCACTCATTTTTGACATGCCGTATAGGAAGAGAGCCAGTCCGCCCAACAGATTCATGGTTAAGAATCCCCAATGAATAGAGTTTACTCCGTCAGTTCCGGCGAATAGTGGATTAATTATTCCAATTAGCATTACAAACAGCATTAACCATTGTCTATTTTTATTCATATAATCCTATTCTTATCCACTAATTTTTATTTTGTTTTAAAATTTTCTTTACGAGCTTGAATTAATGGCACGGCAAAACTTACAAGAGCAACCAAAAGCATAATAAAACTCCCTGGTCTTGTAAAAAAGACTGACCATCCACCCATCATTACAGCACGTATAAAATTGGTTTCGGCAATGTTTCCAAGCACCATGCCAAGTACAATCGGAGCAACCGGATAATTGTAACGTTTAAGGATCCATCCAAAAACACCAAATCCTAGGCAGGCGATAACATCAAAGAATGAGTTGCGAACTGCAAAGCTACCGATGACAGATACCGCAAATATAATCGGGAATAATATTCGTTTTGGTATAATAGTTACTTTAATCCATAATCTGCTGCCAAAAAATCCGAGTCCCAATAAAATTACATTTGCTAACAAAAGACTTGCTAATAGTCCATAAATAATATCAGGATTAGATATGAATAATTGTGGACCAGGAGTAAGATCATGAATCATAAGTGCACCAATCAATACAGCAGTTGAAGCGCTGCCGGGGATTCCCAATGTCAATAATGGGATTAACGCACCCCCTACAGAACTGCTATTTGCACCTTCTGCAGCGGCCACACCTTCCACACTGCCCTTTCCAAATTCATCCGGTGTTTTACTCAATTTTTTGGTAACATCATACGAGATAAAAGCCGCAATCGTTGCTCCGGCTCCCGGGAATATCCCGATGATAGTTCCAATAGCCGATGAACGCAAAATGGTCAATTTTAATTTCCAATATTCTAAAATTGTCGGCCACTTTTGTTTGCCGGAATCGACAGTTTGACTATCAAATTGTCCACCTTCCAATTGCTTAAATATTTCACTTAATGCAAATAATCCGATCAATGCCGGGATGAGAGCAAACCCATCATACAAAAATGACTGCCCAAATGTGAATCGGCTTACACCGGAAATCGGATCGATTCCAACTGTATTAATTAATAATCCGAATATGGCTGCAATAAATGCTTTCATCCAATTTTTTCCACCAAGCGATGCTACCGTAGTGAGTCCAAATATCGCCAATGCAAAGTACTCTGCAGGATGAAATTTCAAAGCTAATTTGGCCAGCGGTCCTGAAAAAAATATTAAAATTAGAGTCCCTAAAATGCCTCCAATTGTGGATGCAACCAGAGATACACCAAGCGCCACACCCGGTTTACCCCTTTTGGTTAACGGGTATCCGTCAAAAGACGTAACAACCGAAGAAGGTGTTCCGGGTGCATTGATTGTTACAGCAGTAATTGAGCCACCATAGTTTGCAGCGATGTAAATTGCCACAAGTAGAATTAGTGCTAAAGTTGGGGACATTGCATATGTAAAGGGGACCAACAACGCCACTCCCATTGAGGGAGATAATCCCGGCATCGCACCTGCGATTATACCCATTGTAACACCCAAAATAATCGTGAGAATTGGTACAACACCAATTACGTATGCTAGTCCATTCCCTAAATTTGCAAGTAATTCCATTAGAACAACATCTCAAACCATTTACCAATCGGTAAGGGTACAAATAATATCTTGAAGAAAATGAAATATGAAAACATTATCCATATTGTAGCTGTGGTGATCATTACTTTTTTATTTTTATATCCTAAATAAATCATTCCCGTTATTAAAAAAATGAAAGTGCTAAGGAAATAACCAATGTAATGCATCATCAATAAATAAATCACAAGGAAACCGATAAATGTAAGAACAATGTCAATTCTTGTTCCTGCTTTCTCTATACCCTCTTTATTCCTTAATGTGTTAATTAATAGTAAAATACAAAGGGGTACTAAGGTGAATATCCACAGACGGGGAACTACAGCAGGACCTACTTCACTACTCACAGGAAAAATGAATGACTGAAGGTAAAAGATAATAGACATAATTAAGAAAAATTCTATGACCATAATTCTTCCTAAAGTAGTTGCGAATGTAGATTTATAAATAAAATATCCACACAAAACCATTACTATTATCAATCCGATTGTCAACAATATTAATGGTGTTCCCTCTCCATATTTACTTAACCCGTTTTTACCAGAAGTAGAAACAATCTCCGATTTTGTTAGATAATATTCGAATGTTTCAACGTCCTGCTTAACAATATCCGCAAACTCATCACCACCAATGAATTCAACATCAATACCACCTTTTTCCCAGAATTCTTTCCAATCAGGATCTGCTGTAACTTGTTGAAATAGGTCTGTATACCATTCAATAACGTCAGGTGGTGTACCGGCTTTTAAGGCAAATCCACGCCACATATATTCTTTATTTAGTGCAGTTACACCAAGTTCAGCGAAAGTCGGAGCGTTGGGGAAAGCCGCTAATCTTTCATCACTTGAAACTGCAGCAATAAACAAATCAGGCTTACCAAGTGCATCACGTGGATTGCCAACGTAAGCAACTCCTTGCCCACCAAGTAAAGCAGCAATTGCTCTTCCGCCACTTTTGTATGGTATCCATTTGGCGGACATGCCATATTCATCCCAAATTTTCATAGCAGTTACATGATCTAATCCGCCTGTGGCAGGTCCAACCCAATTTTGCTTACCCGGATATTGTCGTGCATTGTTGACAATGTCATTCCATTTATAAATATCGTTTTTAACATTTGTCAAAACACATTCTGGATCTGCCATTAACATTGCTGTCCAATGCAATGCATCCACATAATCTCTCCCACCAACTTGAATGAATTTTGCAATATTTGATTTAGTACAAGCATAAAGATTATATCCATCCTCAGGAGCTTGTAGGACTTTTTTTAATGCTACAATACCACCAGCACCAGGTTTATTTTCAACCACAAAAGTTGCATCCACATATTTATCAGCAACGCTAGCAAATTTGCGAGCAGTAATATCTATTAATCCACCTGGACCTGTGTACACTACAATTTTTATAGGCTTATTGGGAAAGTTCGCTTGAACGAAACTAGAAATTAGAACTACAGCGATTAACAGATTTTTAAAAAATCGATTCAAATAATAAGTACCTATACTTTTTCCCAATTTTTGTAAGGATTTTTCATCAACATTGAATTAAAATATTTTACATCACCGGTCACTTCCTCACCCAACCACTCAGGTTTGTCAAAGTCTTCTTTTTCATCAGACAATTCAACCTCAGCAACAGTTAATCCATCATTATCACCGTAAAATTCATCCACTTCAAATGTATGATCACCCGATTTAACATTAAAGCGAGTTTTATCAATTACTCCCGGTTCACAAATATCTAGCAAGTCTTGCGCATCATCAGTAGAAATTTCACGCTCCCATTCATATCGCGCTGCGCCTGATTCATTACCTATACCTTTAATAGTTAAAAAACCCTTATCTCCTTTAATCCTTACTCGAACAGTTCTTTCCGGAACTGAACTAAGGTATCCCTGTATAATTCGTTTTTCTTTAAATGATTCCCTTTTAAAGGTATCATTAAGTACTAAGAATTTTCTTTCAATTTCTTGTGCCATATAACCTCAATTGGCTAACGGTTTATCAATCCATCCAATTACACGCTTAATCGCCTGAAGATAACTGATGTTTTCATAATCTTCTAACTGGCAATCCTTTAGTGTTTTTAAAACATCTGGAATCTCGGTTGATTCTGAATTAATCGTGACAACTTCAGCACCATTAATGAGAACAAATGCCACTTCGCAAATTGTGTCATTAACCATGTATCCATAACGCTCCTTAAAAACAGATACAGCCTGTAGATCAGGATGATCTTTCACCATAGCCAGAAATTCATCCATCGAATACTCATCCTTATTTACTTCAGGCAAACTCACCTGAAAAGCAGGAAAAATGTCACTTTTCAGAAAATCAGCTGATACAGGAAAATCTGTCTTAGTAAGCGGATTCCACTGTTCAAGTCCATCTTTTGTCTGAACATAGGTTTTGATATCCATTTTCCCGTTGCGAATCTTAGTGTTATTTATATCATTTGCTCGAGACATAATGTAAATCTCGTCCGATTCTCGCACCCACAGTTTCTCCGGAATTGGAACCGAAAGTCGTGCCATCCGATCTTCAGCTCCTTCAAAACCTTGTCCAAAAGAACGAAACTCAAAACGAGGCTTTGAGATTTCGCCTACTTTCATTTTTTCTTTTGTCATATTTATAACCTCACTTGTTTTCTTACACTTGAGACTTTAAGACTTTAATCAGAAATTTAAACTACATCTAACTTAAGTCTCTACAAAAAATTTTTTAACTCGGCCATTTGTGTAGCTAATTAAACAGTTTCCCTTGCCTTTACCGTTGCATGATATTAACGTGGCGTCCGCTACTAACCTTTTACAGGACAAAATATGACTGACAATAATTACAAGAGAGGGAAATTCTACGAAGATCTTAACTTCTTGAAAAGTTCTGAAGGACGATCCTCTCGGCTTATGTCAGAATACTTCGGACCACTTAGGCTTTTTAAAAAATACAAAATTAAAGATACTATAGTATTTTTTGGGTCCGCTCGAATTCCGTCGCCTGAAGAAGCTAAAGATATTCTAGATTCTGAAAACTCAGACAATAATGGACTTCTCAAACTCACCAACTATTATCAAGAAGCGAGAGAGCTTGCAAGCCGTTTAACTACATGGTCCAAAGGATTGAAAGGAACAAGTCATAGATTCATCGTCACGTCCGGAGGCGGAGGCGGTATAATGGAAGCTGCATCTCGAGGTGCCAGTGAAGCTGAAGGATATGCTATTGGACTAAATATTTCATTGCCCTTTGAACCACATGGAAACCGATATGTTACCAAAGACTTAGATATGGAATTCCATTATTTTTTCATGAGAAAATTCTGGTTTCTATACCTTGCTAAAGCTCTCCTTATCTTTCCAGGAGGTTTCGGCACCCTAGATGAACTGATGGAGCTGCTTACCCTTGTTCAAACTGGAAAAATACACAAGAAACTCCCCATCGTTATTTTCGATAGATCCTATTGGGAGGAAATCGTCAACTTCAAAGCTCTGGCAGAACACGGTACAATCTCACCAAAAGATCTTGAGCTTTTTCATTTTTCTGATACAGTAGATGATGCCTTCGATTTCCTGACTCAAGAGCTCACAAAAGAACATCTCAGTGGAAAAAACTTTTGATTTATTTTTGACTATTGACAATTTTCTATTCAATTGATTGTTACTTCATCTGAAATACTTTTCAAATGGTGAGAGAGAGTCATATAATAAGTCAACACACTACCATAATGCACAGTTCTCTGTGGATAAAACTTCTTTTTTTATTCCTCTTCTCCAGCAGCAGTTTCGGTCAAACCGCTCCCACTGAGGGACTGCACGAGCACACACCTCGAGTCTTTTACTTGAAGCACGCCACACTTATCCCCGAACCGGGGAAGATAGTTGAAGATGGCGAGATAGTTATCCGTGACGGTCTTATCGAATCGGTAGGTCGTGTTGCAAACGTTCCTGCTGACGCTTTCGAAATTGACATGACCGGCAAAATAATTTATGCTGGATTTATAGAGCCATTCCTCGAAGCAGAAACCGATGAATTTGATAGTAACCCAACTATTCTTCGGAATTGGAATGAAAAGGTTCATCCTGAGCTAAGTTCTCTCGACGACTATTCACCTGATGAGAAAGATCTTAAAGAACTTCGCGCCTTAGGATTCACAACAGCTCATATTATTCCACCATCCGGTATTTTCCAGGGCCAATCAGGACTGATTCATTTGGGAGAGTGGTCGGTTTCCTCTGTAATCGAACTAAACGGGCCGGCACAGATTATGTCATTTGAACACGGTGGCTGGGGAAACAGCAGTTACCCCAATTCACTTCTAGGAGCAATAGCCCTAATCCGGCAGACATTCATTGACGCTTTGTGGTATAAAAAATCTTGGGAGACCTATCGCCGTTTTCCTAATGAGAACGAACAGCCGAATCTGGATGAATCACTGGCAAAGCTAGGGAAATTTCTTGATAGCGATAGACCTTTTTGCTTCCGAACCAACAATGAGCTGACAGCATTAAGAGCCGGCAAGATTTCAGATGAATTCAGCTTGCCACTCTGGCTGAAAGGGAGCGGGTACGAGTACCGGCGTTTAGATGCCATCAAAAAGGTCAATCCGTTCATTATCTTGCCTGTCAACTATCCCGAGACACCGGATGTAAGCAGTTGGGAATCAGCTCTACAGTACACCAATGCCCAACTCCGCCACTGGGATCAGGCTCCGGACAATGCTCAGCGCCTCCGCCAAGCGGGAATCTCTTTCGCGTTCACCTCTGTCGATCTGAATGAACTCAAGCACTTTCGACCTAACCTCCGTAGGAGTGTGGAGCGAGGGTTGTCTCGAAACGATGCTCTGTCTGCTCTTACGACTGTCCCTGCAGAACAACTGGGAATCGTCGATAGACTGGGAACGCTCGCACCGGGCAAAATCGCTAACCTCACCATCACTGATGGCGATTACTTTGAAAGCAATACCAAAGTAATGGAAGTGTGGATTCAGGGTGAACAGTTTCGACTTCAACCGGAGCCGGAAGAAGATATCCGCGGAAAATGGCTGATTCATTGGGAGGTAGACAACGAAATTCACATAGATTCCCTCCATTTTTCCGGTAAAACTCCTAATAAGGCAGATGAAGGACAGTTTGTTTCTGACACTACCAAAATTTCCTTTGACTCTCTCGTTCTAGAGCATGGATTTGTCAACTTCCGCTTCGAGGGCAAGGTTATTGACTTCCCCGGTCAAATCCGTTTTTCAGGAACTGTAAAAGAAGGTTACATGGAAGGTCGAGCGGTGTCGGCAGACGGGACAGTTATAACGTGGTATGCCCGGTTGAAGCATGCCCCGAAAGATCCACCAGAAGAAGAGAATGGAATATCTCTTGAAACAGCATCGAAACTCACACCGCTCTCTCCCGAAGGCGCCTTCGGACTCGATGCATCACCCGAGCAGCCGCGGCTGGTTCTGGTGAAAAATGCCACTTTGTGGACCTGCGGACCCGACGGCATTATGGAAGAGAGCGACATCCTCGTGCGTGATGGGAAAATCTGGAAAATTGGCAGAAATTTGGAGATCACTGGCAGCACAAAGAATGCTGTAATTATAGACGCCCGAGGGAAACATGTGACGCCGGGGCTCATCGACTGCCACAGCCATAGCGCCGCCAATTCCATCAACGAAGGTTCACAAGCGGTAACATCAGAAGTACGGATTCAGGATGTCCTCAATCCCAACGATATCAATATCTATCGAGAACTGGCAGGAGGGCTTACCACAGCTAATATTCTCCACGGCTCTGCTAACCCCATTGGTGGGCAGAATGCCGTTATCAAATTGCGCTGGGGTTCAGAATCTGAAGAACTTCTTTTCGAAAACGCACCACCCGGCATCAAGTTCGCTCTAGGTGAAAATGTTAAACAGTCCAACTGGGGCGATAACCACACCACCCGTTATCCTCAAACACGCATGGGTGTTGATCAGATTATTCGAGATGCATTCATCGCAGCTCGAAAATACCAACTGGAGTGGGCAGAATATAAGAGCGGGAAAAGCGGCGCACTCAAAAATATTCCTCCTCGGCGTGACCTAGAACTGGAAGCGCTGGTGGAAATTCTCGAAGGAAAGCGACTTTTACATTGTCACTCCTACCGCCAGGATGAAATCCTTATGATGATGCGTATCGCTGAAGATTTTGGCTTTCGGATTGCGACGTTCCAACACGTCTTGGAGGGCTATAAGGTGGCGGAGATTCTTGCCGAGCACGGCGCCGGAGCATCCACCTTCACCGATTGGTGGGCATACAAATATGAAGTGATGGAAGCGATCCCATACAACGGTGCTCTCATGCAAAAGATCGGTGTGGTAACATCCTATAACTCAGACAGCAGTGAGATGGCGAGACGAATGAACAGTGAAGCGGCCAAGGCCGTAAAGTATGGCGGACTTTCCCAGGAAGATGCGCTGAAGATGGTGACCATAAATCCAGCCATTCAGCTCGGTATTGACAAATGGGTGGGCTCGTTGGAAAAAGGTAAAGATGCCGACTTCGTCATCTGGAGTGGGAATCCTCTTTCCACCTACACAGTCTGCGAGCATACGTGGATTGACGGCAAGGAGTACTTCAATATCGTGAAAGACAGGCAGAGGCGGAAAGAGATGGAGCGGGAACGCAACCTGATGATCCAAAAAATTCTGAACAGTAGTGAGACAGACAAATGAATCACCAACATAAAGTTCTGTCTGCATTCATGGTGGTATTTTCGATAATGCTGAGCGGTTCCGATCAGGTTCATGCTCCAGCTCAGTCCCACCCTATTCTAATCACTGATGTAACCATTCACCCCGCCTCTTCCAAAGTTATCACCAACGGACAGATTCTTTTCGACAACGGCATCATCACAGCTCTTGGCAAGAACGTTGGGCTCCTCCCAGACAACACGGAGACCATCAGTCTGCCGGGGAAGCATGTCTATCCGGGATTCGTGGCAGCTAACACTACTATGGGGCTCGTGGAAGTTGGAGCCGTTCGGGCTACACTTGACGTGAATGAAACCGGCAACTTTAATCCCAATGTTCGGGCGGAAGTAAGTTATAATCCAGACTCCGAACTCATACCCGTAGCGCGATCCAACGGCATCACTGTAGCACATACGATACCCAAAGGTGGACTCATTTCCGGCACCTCAGCGGCCATGCTGATGGACGGCTGGACTTCAGAGGACGTCACATTGAAGGCACCGGTGGGAATGCATCTCAACTGGCCGGGGATGGATGTGGGCTCCGGAGCTAATCGAGAAGAACGGGAGAAAGAACGCGATAAAAAACTGGATGAGATTGACCGTATTTTTCAGGAAGCACGGGCATATCTCCAAGTCAAGGAAACGGCGGATGCAGCTAACCTCGCCATGGATATTGACCTCCGCTGGGAAGCGATGATTCCGGTGCTGAAGGGTGAACTACCCATGATTATCCACGCCAACCGGGTGCGGCAGATTGAAGCAGCGGTGCAGTGGTCGCGGAAGCAAGATATCAGGATGATCCTCGCCGATGGACGGGATTCGTGGCGCGTAGCTGACCTGCTGAAAAAATACGAAATCCCCGTCATTATCGGAAGTGTTCACTCCCTCCCCACCCGCCGGTGGGAAGACTACGACACACCGTACACTACACCGCTGAAACTTCACCAAGCCGGTGTTAAATACTGTATTTCCATGTCGCGCGGATTCTTCGTAGCGGCACACATACGTAACCTCCCCTACCACGCCGCCACAGCCGCTGCTTACGGACTTCCGAAAGACGAAGCGCTGAAGTCCATTACTCTTTACCCAGCTCAAATTCTCGGCATTGCCGATCGTGTAGGCTCACTGGAGCCGGGAAAGGACGCTACCCTGATAATTACTGACGGTGATCCGCTAGAAATAATGACGCAGGTTGAGATGGAATTCATCCAGGGGAGGAAGATTGATCTATCTGACCGGCATAAGAT
>DKQU01000071.1:0-6737 GCA_002471865.1 Fidelibacterota bacterium UBA7300
TTCCATACAAACTTGGCAAGAACTGCCAAGAGTACCAAAAACGTGATGATTGTCCAGATAAAGAGACCCGGCTCGATTCGTACGAGTGGATTATCCATTATTTACCTCTTTTGATTCTTAACTATTCTTATTTCATTAATACGATTAGCAGACAGAACACTTCGCCCAGGATAGCCACTCCCTCCAAAAGGAAAAGGGGTAGATTTACCGCAGCAGTGATCTGTGCAGCTGCTTCAGGCTGGCGTGCAATTGATTCTGCGGCAGATGCAGTAAATCGGCCAATGCCTAACCCTGCACCGATAACTACCATGCCCAGCCCGATGGCTGCCCCGAAATAATGAATCGTGGAGCCACCTCCTTCAACTGCTAATACAGGGGTAGACATTCCTAAAGTTAAAAACAGTACCAATGCCATAATTGATGACCGTCTCATGGATATTTCCTCCTTACTTACTGTTATTATCATGTTGATTGTTTCCTGTTTCTCAATGGTGTGGGTGGATTGCCATACCAATAAAAATGGATGTTAAAAGGGCAAACACATAGGCTTGTATAAGGGACACTATAATTTCAAGTCCGAAAATAGCAGTGCTTAAAGGAACGGATACAAAAGCACCTACTGCCATACCTGCTGCTGAACTGAACATGTCTCCAAAAATAAAAATAAAAGACATAATGGAAAGTATTGCGATGTGCCCGCCAGTCATATTTGCAGCGAGCCGCATGGTTAAAGCAAAAGGTTTGACGATCATGGCAATTATTTCAATTGGTATCAGTAGGAAATAAACCGGTAGTGGTTGACCTTTTGGGGCAAGATTTTTCCAATGGCCTATAAAACCGTTTTGTATTGAACCTCCTACAATAATACTAAAGAATGTGACCGTTGCAAGTCCAGCAGTTACGTTAAAATTCCCTGTTGAAGTAGATCCTCCCGGGATAAGATCAAAAACAGGTACAAGCCCGAGAAGGTTGGCAATAAGAATGAAAAAGAAGAAAGTAAAAATTAAAGGGCTCCAGATTCCACTATTTTCTTTCCCTATATTGGGAAAAACTATTTGATTGCGAATAAACTCAACAACAAATTCGAATGCATTGGATAATCCTGAAGGGACCGGTAATTTTTCAGTTCGGTATCGTTTCGAGGCAATATACGCAACTCCAAACACTATAGCAGCTGTAACCCACAACATGATCACATGTTTTGAAATAGAAAGATCAATTCCAAATATTGAAGGAAGTTCAACTATGGGGCCGCTATTGGACACGTGGTGAATAATGGTATGTCCAACCTCTTCCAGAACAGTAGTGGGTTCAGATGTGGGTGCAGCTTCTGGATTTATCATTTTGATATGTCTGATTTCTGGCTAGAAAAGTATCGTTGAAAATACAAAGCTTCACCTATTTGAAGAAATATAAAAACCACAAAAAACGATAAAACAAAAGCAGTGAATATTATTTCTAGCAATGATGCAATCAAAATTAATGCCACTGCGTAAAGTATCAGCCTGATGATAAAGGCCGCAATGTTGGCACTTATAGCTTTCTCAGGTGATTGAATAATTATCTTCCTGGTAATGATAAATGAACCCAAGTTAATTACGAAGGGTATGGAAGCGCCAAGGAAGATAGAGAATAATGTTGAAGGCATTTTATTTTCTTAAACTTACTCTAGCAAGCTCCCAGATTCCAATTGCAACCCCAAGAAGCAACCCACATACCGACAGCCATGGTGATGTTTTAAACCATTGATCCAGAAAGTAACCTAAAAGACCCAATCCCAATATAGATCCTATTAACATATAAGATGCACTCATGTAAGGACCCGCCTGCACTACTACACGATTAAAAGCTTCAAAGAGCTGAGTTACGTAGTTTTTATCAGATTGATTCATAGCCACAGTATCCGAAATTAAACCTTTTCGTATGACTCAGTATCATCAGCTGTATCGATACTTGGTGAATCACTGTTCTCGGAATGGATATTTTGATCTTGATCCAAATCTTCACTTGGTGCAAGATCACATCTCCCTTCAAACTGAGCTCCCTCTTCTATCACTAGTTTCCGATAAATAATATCGCCTTTAACTGTTGAATGACCACGAAGTACAACTTTCCCAAAAGTAGATAATTTTCCTTCAACCACACCCCCGATAAATGCATCTGACGCCATTACATCACCTTTTACATAAGCATCCCTTGCAACCCGGACGGGACCCTCAGTATACACATTACCGTGGACCTGGCCACAGATGATTGCACCACCCTTCAGCACTAAATCACCTCTAATTACCGCATCAGCTCCAACCATAGTACCAACATGTTTCAAGCTGTCTTTAGCCATCTGATGATACTCCTTTAATATCGATATCCTGAAACTGAACGATAAAACCTACTGGGTCTACAGGTACACCATTTTTCCAAATTTCGAAATGCAGATGAGGTCCTGTTGTATCACCTGTTTCGCCCAATAAAGCTATGAGCTGTCCCCTTTCAACCCGCGAAGGAGCTTCAACCAGATTTTCTTCATTGTGGCCATAAATTGTAATGTAATCATCTCCATGAGTAATAATAATAAGATAACCATAATCCATGGTCCAATCAGAAAAAACTACGAGTCCTGAAGCTGCTGCATAGATAGGTGAAAGTTTGGAAGCGGCTACATCAATGCCTGTATGACTCCCTTTCCAACTTTTGGAAACGGGTATAAATTCTTGGGTGATGTAACCTGAAACAGGCATTGTAGTTGGAAGATTTTCTAGAACACTGATGGGAACACCTGAAAGCGTGATTGGTTCAAGAGAATTAGATGAATTGAGGTTAATGGGAATTTCCACATCTGAGCCTAAAACATTCTCGAGATAAGTCCGCATTGTTTTTATATTTAGAAGTTCTTGCTCGAGTTCATTCAAAACCCAAGATTGGTCAGTTTTAAGTAAATCATTCTCTGCTTGTAAATTATCATAGTTCAATGCTTTAGGGATAGCAAGAAATCCGATAATAAATC
The DNA here is from genome assembly GCA_002471865.1 of Fidelibacterota bacterium UBA7300. Lineage (GTDB taxonomy): Bacteria > Fidelibacterota > Marinisomatia > Marinisomatales > UBA2128 > UBA2128. The sequence continues at coordinate 3,005 of DKQU01000071.1, forward strand.
CAGCAGCTACAATAAGCAGACCTGTAATTACCAAAGTCCATAACTGCCATTTAGTTACAGAAAAGTTCCGGCTGGCTTCACCTTCCTCATGAACAAGGACAACAGTATAACGTTTTCTGGCCATTTCCTAAAACATCAACAGAGGAATTTATGAATTTTTATCAGAAATTATATCCATAAGACGACTCAAGTCATCATCTGAATAGTAATCGATTTCTATACTGCCTCCTCTTGACTTAGGTTTAACGATTACCTTAGTACCAAGTAGAGATATTAGATCATCTTCTATCCGCTGTAGTGCAGTACTTTTTCGTTTTCTTTTTCGTTTTTTCCCATTTTTTACTCCTGATAGAACTTTACCTACGAGTTCTTCAGTCGATCTTACTGATTCACCATGACCAACAATATGTTTCCAAAGTTTTATCATGCTTTTAGGATCTTTTAGAGCGAGAAGAGCTCGTGCATGACCAGCTGAAATCTCTTCAGTCCTGAGGCTCATTCGGATTTCCGGTGGAAGTTTTAAGAGACGTAGAGTATTGGAAATTGCAACCCGTCCTTTACCAACAGCCTGAGCGATAGATGCATGAGACATCTTGTATTTTTTTGCTAAGATCGCAAACGCTTCTGCCTCTTCCATTACATTCAAATTCTCACGCTGGATGTTTTCGATTAGGGCATATTCCATCATTTCAGCTCCTTCTTCCACATTCAGTATAAGTGCTGGAACTTCAGTTAATCCAGCAATTCTTGCTGCCCTCAATCGTCGCTCTCCAGCTACTAATTCGTAGTTATCCTCTCCTGCTCGCACTGAAATAGGCTGAATGATACCTTTCGCCTTGATGGATTCTGCAAGTTCATGCAAACTTTCTTCATCAAACTTTTTCCTGGGCTGATGAGGATTAGGGGCAATGAGACTAACGGGAATTTGCAGGATTGAATTGGGACCTGCTGTCTCATCGGTGGTTTCTCTAATTAGTGCGCTTAGACCTCTTCCGAGTTTTTTTGCTGTCACGTTTAAGTATCTCCTCTGCTAATTTGAGGTAATCCTGTGCGCCAGTGGAATTGGCTTCATAGAGTAGTATCGGTTTCCCATGACTTGGAGCTTCACCAAGACGCACATTCCTTCTTATCACCGTTTTAAAAATATCTTTCTTGAATTGTTTCCTCACTTCCCTCTCCACACGTTTTGAGAGATTGAGCCTCTTATCGAACATTGTAATCAGCACACCTTCAATATCCAAGCGTGTATTCAAGTGTCGCTGTACAAGCTTAATAGTTTTCAGAAGTTGGTTAAGACCCTCCAATGCAAGATACTCACACTGCATTGGAATGAGGATAGATTTTGCTGCTGCCAACCCATTTAATGTCAGAAGACCAAGAGATGGTGGGCAGTCTATCAAAATATAGTGAAATTTTCTAAGCACTGACTTCAATGCATCTCGTAAACGATATTCCCGAGCCATGAGTCCTACCAACTCGATCTCAGCTCCCACCAAATCACTTGTACTTGGTACTATATAAAGATGATCCAGATGGGTTTCGGTTATGGCTTCCTCAATGGGATTATTGTTAATTAGTACATCATAAATGGTGGTCGAACTATCCTTTATTAAATGAGAAAGACCAGTTGTTGCATTAGCTTGAGGATCCAAGTCTATTAATAGAGTTTTTTTCTCAGAAACTGCCATACCGGCTGCCAAATTTACGGCAGAGGTCGTCTTCCCGACACCTCCCTTCTGATTTGCAAATGCGATTACTCTTCCCATCTCTTCCTATCTAAAGCAGTTAATTGATACGTATGCGGATAGTACTATTTGCTGAATTATAGTAGCTCGAATTTAACGGCAGCATCAGGGAGATACAAGGATATTTCCGACGAGAGCACAGTTATTTCTCGACGAGAAATCATGGGAAATGGCTTGCAGGTGATACAACAGGAAACTAAATTGAATCCAACTGTTATACTTGAATTAATTAAAGAGAAAAGAAAACGAAGTCAATATATTAAATAGGTTATAATATGAGAAAACCCATTATCCTTATAACCGGGGCAAATGGTGAAATCGGCCACGGTCTTATTCGTTCTCTTTCACAATCTTCTCAAACGGATAAGATGGGCCTCGATTTGGATAACTTGGACAAGAGCATTCGTCCGCACGTACAGGAATCTTTACAGGGTAATATTTTGGATCGTAATCTACTCGAAAGGATTAACGCTGAGTTTGAGGTTTCTGCCATTTACCATCTTGCCGCTATCCTTAGTACAAGAGGAGAATTTTCCCCAATGACAGCTCATGATGTCAACGTAGGGGGTACCATTAATTTACTCCATCTTGCAATGGAGCAATCCATAAGCCGGGGACAGCCGGTGAAATTCTTCTTCCCAAGCTCCATTGCTGTCTACGGGATGAACAGCCTGGACGCAAAAAATCTTGCAGGACCCGTGAGCGAAGACGAATATCGCCATCCTGAAACCATCTACGGCTGCAATAAACTCTATTGTGAAAATCTGGGCATCTATTTCTCTCGTTTTTATAAACGACTATCTGCTGTATCTTCACATGGTCGGGTAGATTTCAGGTCAATCCGTCTTCCAGGACTGATTAGCACTCAAACTCTTCCGGCCGGTGGAACCAGCGATTTTGCTCCAGAGATGATTCACAGAGCAGCTCAAAATAAACCTTATCACTGCTTCGTTAGAGATGACTCAACCATACCATTCATGACTATGGAAGACGCCATTAATGCTATTCTCAAACTGATGGAGGCTGAAGAAGATTCTTTATCACGTTCTGTTTATAATGTGACATCTTTCAGCCCGTCAGCTGGTGAATTTCGCGATAAGACACTGACCTATTTCCCCGAAGCTAAAATTGACTACATCATCAATGATAAACGTCAGTCCATTGTAGACAGTTGGCCTGCTCAAGTGGATGACAGTAAAGCTCGAAAAGACTGGAGTTGGAAACCCAAACACGATTTTGATAGTGCATTCGAAAACTATTTGATTCCTGAGATTAAGAAACGATACGAAATATGACTTTGTCTGACACTAAAAGATTAACTTTCCGGAGATTTGATGAAAAAGATGCATATCTCCTTTTTCAATTGGATAGTGATCCGGATGTGATGAAATATATCACATTGGGGAAACCGAGGACTAAAAAAGATATCAGGAATAACATACTGCCGAAAATAATTAAGTCTTATGATTCTACTTCTCATTATGGAATTTTTTCTGCTTTCTTAAAATTGAATGGTGACTTTATAGGCTGGTTTCAGTTTGAAGCAGATAAACTTATACCTGGTGCTATCGAAATCGGATGGAGATTGAAAAAAAACTATTGGGGTAATGGTTATGCTACTGAAGGTGCAAAAATGCTTGTGTCTACAGGTAGAAAATTAAATCGATTGATTGTAGCGCAAGCCATGATTGAAAATAAAGCATCTATCCGTGTAATGGAAAAAGCAGGATTGACTTTTGCAGAAGAATTCTGGGGAGATTATAAACCCCATTCTGGGAAACCGGATGTTCGGTATGAATTAAAACCCTAGTAGAAATATTATCACTGAATAATGGAAAAATAATGGATACACTTAAACCTAAGCTGAAAGAAGAATTGCGGAGCATCCGGGAAGGAGGACTGTTCAAAGACGAGCGTGTAATACAATCACCCCAAAGTGCAGAAATAACTGTAAGCGGAAAGACCGTACTCAACTTTTGTGCCAACAA
>DKQU01000071.1:7129-8628 GCA_002471865.1 Fidelibacterota bacterium UBA7300
GGGCTCAGCTCAGTCCGCTTCATCTGTGGGACACAAACCATCCACAAGGAGCTGGAGCAAAAGATCGCCCAATTTCTGCGCACCGACGATACCATCCTTTATACCTCCTGCTTCGATGCCAACGGCGGACTGTTTGAAACGCTGTTGGAACCAGAAGACGCTGTCATCTCCGATCAACTCAATCACGCCTCAATCATTGACGGCATCCGCCTCTGCAAAGCTGAGCGGTTCCGCTATCCTCACGCAGACATGTCAGCACTGGAGGATATACTAAAACAGACGGAATCGCACAAGGTCAGACTCATCGCCACCGACGGAGTCTTTTCCATGGACGGTGATGTGGCCAAGCTGGAAGAAATCTGCGATCTGGCGGAGAAGTATAACGCCCTTGTCATGGTAGACGATTCCCACGCCACCGGATTTTTTGGTCCTGCCGGCAGGGGCTCCATTGACCACTGCGGAGTTATGGGCAGAGTGGATATTGTCACTTCAACTTTAGGAAAAGCTATGGGCGGAGCCAGCGGCGGATTCACTTCCGGGCGGCAGGAAATTGTGGACATCCTAAGGCAGCGTTCACGGCCGTATCTTTTCAGCAACAGTGTTGCGCCGTCCATCGTCGCTGCCGGCATTGCATGCATTGATATGCTGTCCGAAACAACAGAACTTCGAGACCGTTTGGAAGAGAGTACGATCTATTTCCGGGAGAAAATGACCGATGCCGGCTTCGACATTCGCCCCGGTATCCATCCAATCGTTCCCATCATGCTGGGCGATGCTCAGCTTGCTCAGGACATGGCTGCTGATCTGCTGGACAAGGGAATCTACGTGATCGGTTTTTCTTTCCCAGTAGTTCCCAAAGGAGCCGCTCGAATCCGGGTGCAAATCAGCAAGGCACATTCTAAGGAACAGTTGGAAATGGCGATTGAAGCATTTGAGGACATTGGGAAGAAATATGGGGTTATCTAATATTAATAAGCGAGAAAGACGCGGCATGTGAAATTTCACTCTGCAAAGAACTGAATGAGAAAAAGGTAGTCAGGTGGATTCGTCAGCTTCTGGAGTTGGTAGAAAACGACTAATACCTTGCCAAAAAGTAATTGCCTCCCTAAAGACACTACGGTAAATTCGCCACCGCTTGATCAAGATAAATATCTTTTGACCAGCAAACCAAATAATGATATCTCAAAATAACAAACCGCGTATTTTTGTCAGTCTGATGATACTGTTGATAGCCGTCTGGGCCCTTTGGCCTTCAATAGAACTCCAGTTTTTCCCTCCAGACAATAATGCAGAAATTGAGGCACTCAAAAAAGAGTCCATTAAGCTAGGGCTTGATCTCCAAGGCGGAGCCTCTTTCTTACTTGAAGTGGAAATACCAACTCTTGTAGAGAATCTGGCGGTTTCTGTAAAACCTAAAGCTGACTCTCTCCTTGCAGCCATTATATCCGATGCAAAAAAAGGCGATAGCCAAGAAACCTTTATCAGCCGTTTTGTTCAAG
>DKQU01000071.1:9054-9285 GCA_002471865.1 Fidelibacterota bacterium UBA7300
AGCAAATGACGCTATTAATCAGGTGCTTGAAATATTACAAAACCGAGTGGATGAGTTCGGTGTGTCCGAACCTACTATTCAAAAACAGGGGAGCCATCGAATAATCGTAGAGCTGGCCGGTGTGACCGACACTGATCGAGCTGAAGCTCTTCTGGAACGTACTGCATTGCTGGAATTTATATATTTGAAAGATGGTTCCTCCACGCAGAATATTATCAGCAAAATTGATGC
>DKQU01000071.1:9622-31760 GCA_002471865.1 Fidelibacterota bacterium UBA7300
GCACTTGCAGAGTTGGACACTGTTGAGGCTGACACGGACAGTTCGCTGTTAAAAATAGCAGATGAAACATTACTGGAAACTGAAGCTATCAGCATAAATAACTTCACATCTTTACTGATCCCCACTCCTTCCGGTGATATGGGGGTTCCTCTTTCAAATCGCTCTCGTGTAAATAATATTCTTGAACAAGAAGATGTAAAACAGATCATCCAAAAAGATTACGGCCGATTTGTCTGGAGCAGTGATCCTCTAAAATCTTCTGAAGAACAAGAAGAGACTTACATACTCTACTATCTCGATGCTGATCCCAATAATCCTGAACTTACAGGTCAAGTAGTAGAGGACGCTGTGGCCGATATTTACAATGGTCAGCCTATTGTCCGGTTAGGGATGAATTCTGAAGGAGCAAAGACATGGTCAGTTATCACCAGCCGGGTAGGCGACAGAGTAGCTATTGTTCTGGACAACAAGGTTCACATGGCTCCTTCCATTCGTTCGAAGATTACTGACGGTCGTACTCAGGTGGAAGGCCTAGATGACATGGAAGAAGCCAAAGATATCGCCATTGTCCTCAGGGCAGGTAAACTCCCTGCTCCAATCAGAAAAGTATATGGTCACGAAGTGGGTCCTGCTCTGGGGCAAGATTCAGTTGATAAAGGAACAACGTCTATCTTGGTCGGACTGGTGATTGTGCTTTTATTCATGCTCATCTACTATAAATTTTCCGGCTTAATCGCTGATATCGCGCTGATCTGGAATATATTATTGGTATTAGCAGTACTGGCTATGCTTGACGCCACTCTCACCCTGCCGGGAATCGCTGGCTTGATTCTGACGGTAGGCATGTCGGTGGATGCAAATGTCATTATTTTCGAGAGAATTCGTGAAGAAATGAGAAAAGGGAAAACAGTCAGGGCGGCCATTGACAGCGGCTATACTCGTGCTCTTACGACTATCATTGATGCCAATGTGACAACTCTTCTTGTGGCACTCATTCTGTGGCAGTTTGGTACAGGACCTATAAAGGGATTTGCCGTCGTACTTTTCGCTGGAATCGCAATAAGTATGTTTACCGCCATTTTCTTCACTCGAACTATTTTTAACATAATCACATCCCGCAAACAGTTAAAAACGTTAAGTATATGAGATTTCTATCAGAAACTAAAATTGATTTTCTCGGAGCACGCCGTTTTGGTTTCGTCATTTCCGGTGCCCTCCTGCTGACTGGGATGATTTCACTGTTCTTACAAAACGGTCCTAAGCTGGGAATTGACTTCACAGGCGGTACCAGAGTAATGGTCAAGTTCGATAAATCTGTGGAAATCAGCTCTGTACGTGATGCACTTGCCATCGTGGAAATAGAGGGCGAGACCTTTGACTTCAGCAAGGCAGAAATCAAGCTGGAGCGAGACAAAGAATTGGGTGATCTGGTGAGTGTACGCCTCCCAAAACTGCCTGAGACTGTAGATGATGCAGATGAGGCTGTTATAAATAAACTCATCAACGCATTCCCCGAGAGTGTTCCCAAAAATAAAATTGAATTCAAGCTATCCACGGACACAATCGGCCCCAAAATTGGATCCGAACTTCGCGGGAAAGCTATTCTCGCTATTATCTCGTCTATCTTGATGATCCTAATTTATGTTTCAATTCGGTTTCAATTCAAGTTTGCTATTGGTGCCATAGCCGCCCTGGTCCATGATGTTCTAATAACTCTCGGCATCTTCTCTATCATGGATTACGAGATTTCACTAGTAATCGTGGCGGCATTTTTGACTATTGTTGGATATTCACTTAACGATACTATTGTAGTATTTGATAGAGTACGCGAAAACCTCAAACGTCTGAAGCAGGAGAGGTATGAGACCATTATCAATAAGAGTATTAACGAATCACTCTCAAGGACTGTCATCACCTCTCTGACCACTTTCATGGTAGTCTTTATTTTATGGCTTGCCGGAGGTGAAGTAATCCGCTATTTCGCTTTCGCTATGATGGTGGGCATTCTGATTGGAACCTACTCTTCCATGTTCGTGGCGAGTCCTGTAGTAGTGGCGTGGCACAACCGCTTTGGTAAGAGCAAAAGCCGATAAGGCGCTGGCTCTCCGCCTCCACAATATTCCCACACTTACACTTATAATAAAATGAAACCAGCTATTTTGTTGACCTTTATTCTCGTGAGCTGTGTTTGGGGAACTACCTGGTACGCCATGAAGATAGGGTTGGAAGATACGCCACCAATCCTCGCAGTTGGTTTACGATTTGCAATTTCTGCCACTATTCTCTGGGCCATATTTCTTTTTCGTAAAGAGCAGCTTGTTCTAACAAAAGATGCCGTAAAAGTATATCTGGCATTCGGTGTTATTAGTTTTGGCTGCTCGTATTCACTTACTTATTGGGGAACCAAATACATTCACTCAGGACTCTCTGCAGTCATCTGGTCAACCTTTCCCATTGTTGTAGTCCTATTTGCCCACTTTATGCTCCGTAATGACCGCATTACTATTCAGAAAAGTGTCGGAGTTTTATTCGGGCTAATAGGAACAGCTATGATTTTCGTACAGGATAAGGCAGTCTTTGAGGGGTTTGATCTGAAGGCTGTAGCAGCAGTCTCAGCAGCAGTACTGGTGGCGGCATGGCCAAATGTATTATACAAAAAACACCAGAAGAATATCCCTCACTTTCATCTCAATATTGCTTCTCAATCCATAGCAGCGGTAACATTACTACCCATTTCATTTCTAATCGAAAATCCAATGAGCGTCGAGTGGAGTTTGCGTAACACTTCAGCTCTCTTCTATCTCGCCATTCCCGGGACAGCGGTTGTCTGGAGCATTTACTTTTGGCTCTACAAACATCTATCTGTCACACAAATATCCACTATAGCTCTCATTCCGCCTATTATTGCCGTAATAATAGGATGGCAGTTTTTAGGTGAACAATTCACACCGAGGATGCTTGCCGGTTCATTTTTAATCCTTACTGGTGTATTATTCGTAAACTACAAACAAAGCCGACCGGCGGCAGTTGAAACAACTCTCTAATTTGCTTTTTCACACAACACTTAAAGCACCTATTGGTCTTCTGAAAATCGTTAATTCAGAAATTGGAGTTCGCCGGATTATACTGCCTAGTGAGTCAGATGATCTATTTATTACCGATTTGAATATGATTGAAGATACACGGCTCCTCCGACCGGTATGCGATGAACTCACCGCCTACTTTGACGGCACGGTCAAAAAGTTTACCGTCCCTATTGATCTTCAAACTACACAGTTTAGGAAACTGGCTCTGAATGAAGTGAATTGTATTGAATATGGAAAAACGGCTTCCTACAAAGAGATCGCCGAACGGATCGGAAATCCCAAAGCCGTCAGGGCTGTAGGCGGAGCCAACGCTCATAATCCCATTCCAATTATCATCCCTTGTCACAGAGTTATTGCATACGATGGCACACTGGGTGGTTACGGAGGAGGATTGGAGATGAAGAAGTACCTCTTAAGGCTTGAAGGCTCACTGTTCGATTGAGGATTGACCCACAGGGTACTACATACTATTTTCGATTTTCGATTGATAAAACAAGGATTGACTGTAATTTCACTACGTTGATATGAGCAATTACTTGAAAACAGCACGCAGTAAAATTATTACCGGATTGATTACACTGGCACCGGCAGCAGCAACAGTCTGGGTACTCCAATTTCTTTTCAACTTTTTCGACGGTATGGCTGCTCCACTTGTGGATAGAGTTCTAGGTGTCCACATACCGGGGCTGGGACTTATCGTCTCTTTTATTGCTATCTTCTTTCTAGGCATCCTGGTTACAAATTTTTTAGGGAAGAAACTCATTCAGTGGGGCGAATCCATGCTTCAGCGTGTTCCTATTGCTAAATCTGTTTATGGTACCATCAAACAGATTACTCAAACTTTAGGTGGCACAGGAAACCGAGCATTCAAAAGGACAGTGCTAATCGAGTATCCCCGAAAGGGCATGTGGAGTCTAGCCTTTGTCACAGGAAATTCAGTAGATCACAATGGAATAAAGTATATCCACATTTTCTTGCCAACTACTCCCAATCCCACATCCGGCTACATGCTTATTCTCCCAGAAACCGACTCGATAGATGCTCAGATGACAGTTGAGGAAGGGATGAAGACGATCATTTCAGGTGGAATGATAGCGCCGGAGAAAAACCAAATTCGTTCTACAGGGAATAATAAAACCGGCCCGGGGGTTTAAGTGGGGTTATTAGGAGGGTGAGACAAGTGGCCCCCAAGCCGGCTTCTTCAAAACAGTTTACTCATCCCTGTTCTATTAAGTTCCCGACTATTTCATAATGCTCCAAATTTTCTCCGTAATCATACTCGGATATCTTTTAGGATCAATCCCCACCAGTCTTACTTTAGGTAAAATTCACAGCCGAATAGATATCAGGAAACACGGCAGCGGCAACGCTGGATTGACAAATGTCTATCGTGTTCTGGGGTTCGGCCCTGCACTGGTGGTTGCAGTTGTAGATATCTCGAAAGGGTGGCTTGCCGTCGCTTTAATTCCATCTTTTTTCCCCGATCTCTTCATCAATGACATCCATCTTGCAGGAATTTTAACTGGCTCTGCAGCGGTGCTCGGCCACACCTTTACTCTCTTCGCCGGCTTCCGCGGAGGCAAAGGAGTCGCAGCACTACTGGGGGTGATCATTGCACTTTATCCGACTGTTATTCCAATTTGTCTGACCGTTTTTGTCCTCACTCTCATAACTTGGGGATATGTGTCTGTTAGTTCCATGACTGCCACTGCTGCCTTGACATTTGGCGTATGGATACTGCCTGAATTTGGTTTTGAACCTTCAGGAATCTCCCTGAGAATCTTTACCATACTCATCTTTCTCTTTATCATATTCACCCACCGAACCAACATAAGAAGATTGCGAGAGGGGACAGAAAATAGGTTTGAGAAGGTTGTACTGTTTAAATCTAAGAAGCGTAAACTTTAGAGAATTTTCCCGTCATCATCAGCAAGCATGAGCTGCCGGACAAGCGGAACAGGGGGAGCTCCAAAAGAGAGTAGCGTATCGTGGAAACGCTTGAGTGAAAACGCATCTCCCTCTTGTGCTTTCCAATCCTCCTTCAACTTGAGGATCATCAGCTTCCCCAGAGTATAGTTTAAATATCCCGGATCAAAAGTACCTCGTTCTGCTTCCTTTTGGGCTGGAGTCTCCGCCATAAGTGCATTTTCCATAAGAAAATCCTTTGCCTCTTCAACTGTCATTTTCTGAGTATGCATCTTGATGGAACAGATAAAACGACAGTCCCGGAGCAGCGCTTCAGAAAGCTGTGCCAGTCGATAACGAGCTTCACCCTCATGCCAACCTTCGTCCAGCATCATCTCTTCGGAATAGTGAGCCCACCCTTCCCAGAAAGAATAAGCTCCGGCAAGTTTGGATACCTTTGAAGGGGCGGAAAGTGTATGGAGATAATGAACATAATGTCCTGGGTAAGCTTCATGAACTGAAACACCATCAAGTGTTGCATAATCAAACTTGGTAAGCCACTCTTCTTTCTTTTTATCCGGCCATTCATCCAGAACATTAGTGACATAATAAAAAGATTCCGTCGCTGACTTTTCATAGGGACCCGGAGTATCACACATGGCAAAAGCCCAGCGGTAAAAAGTGGGGGTTTCTTCAACATTAATACGAACTTCAGAGGGAATAGTGACAAGGTCTTTTTCTATGATAAAATCTCGTATCGCCTCCAGCATCTCTTCAGTGTCTGAGATCAGAGAGTCTGCTTGCGGATGATCTTTTGCAACTTCTGCCATAACTTCTTGGACACTTTTCCCGGGCATGAATTCTTGTGCAAGCTCTTCGAACATTAAACTGTTTCGTGATAGATCCTCTTCACCAATTCTTAAAAGTTTATCCAGTTCAATCTCAACTCTTTCGCCGTGACGAAGCATATCAATATAATTAAAGCGGCCAATGGCAAAGGTATCCGTAGCTTCAGGCAAAAGAATTTCTTCCATGTACTGAATGAAAAAATCCAGGGCTTTAGTGGCTCTAATAACTGACTGTTCCAAATCAAGCAAGATGCTATCTTCTTCGATCTCACTAAAATATTGTATGACATCCTCACGATAAAAATCTCTATAGCCTTTATACATTTCGATGGTAGTAGTTAGATTAATTTTGGGGAGAGGAGATTGAAGATTAAATTTTTGCTGATCAAGAAAATGGGGGATCGCTTTTAAATGATCTGCTGTGTGTTGAGCCCGAACAGTAATCGTATCGTAATTCCGTTTTAGATAAGTGCTGACATCAAGATGAAATTCGTACGCCATGGGATCTTCGGCCCACCATCTTAACTGAAGGAGTCCGAATCGTTCATACTTGATGGATTGATCTAATTGAGCAAGATCTGCAGAATCCTGCAGACTGAGATTTTCCTCCCCTAACCTTTCAGCTTCTAGTTCATAAAAGCGCAACCGCTTGAGAAAACCCATAATGTTTTCATATGAAAAATCAGGTATCTTGCCAAGATAGCGATGGAATCCAGCATAACGTCCTTCAGTTGGATTATAACTGAAATAATCGTCATAGAAGCGATTGACAAGATCGTTAAGCTGTTCCTGCGCGGACATCGTTATTCTCCTTTGCTGTCACTTTTTAGAATTTATGCCCAACTGAAATGTGCCATTGAGGAATTCGCCATTCATTGTCATGATAACCGATGCCGTAATCTACTCTAAACAACATATTTCCCGGTACAAAGAAACGTAACCCGATACCGGTACCTATTATGGGATATTCACTAATCATATGGGAAAAGTTATCGTCGGCAGCGCCAAGATCAAAGAACTCAGCCAGAATCAAGCCGAACTCAGTGCCAATGCGTGTCAACCGCTTGGGGATCAAAGTCTGACGCAGCTCCGCTGAGAAAAAATAAGTATTTAATCCTGAGCGGAACGATTCTTCCACATAGAGAGTCGAATCGAGTACTTCCCATCCGCGGATGGACTCTGCGCCCCCCACGGAAACAGTTTTGTATGGGATGCTATCACCAAAATATTTGCGGAAAGACAAAGATAAACCTGCCACCCATTTCTTTTTTCCTGGAATCAGCAATTTGTAAGTTCTGGCAGTAAAATACAATTCAGTAATATTCGGCGAATCATCATTAAGCCCAAATTCCGGACGAAGTTGAGTATCAATATAAATTCCTTCTGAAGGATCCTGATAGATATTCCGTGTATCGTAAATCAACTGAAATTTCGTCTGAAAATACTGATGTTCAACATCTTGTCTTTCTTCCGGAAAGAAATCAATCCACCTTTTTTCAACACTTACCGTCCCCCAGACTTTCCACTGATATCCGAAGTACCGGCCAATGGTTGTCTCCAGGTCAAGTTCTCGATATTCGTGGGGGAGAAATAGGTGATCAGATAGGTTGTAAAACATATGTCCACGGAATGAAACATGATCACCCATAATCCAAGGATCATTAAATCCGAATCCGCCAACTTCCTTGCGTCCAAATGTTGCATAAACGGACAGATCTTCATTTCTGCCCCTAAAATTTTTTAGAACCAGTATTCCGCCGAAAGACCAACCGGACTCTTCTTCATACATTATTATGGGACCGGGGAAGATCCGCCATGACTCTACCACTTTGTATGACAATATTTGGGCTCCTTCTTTATCAGGCAGGAGCATTACCTTCACAGTAGAAAATATTCCGAGATTATCAATCCTGTTCCTGTCTTCTTCTGCTAGAACAGAATCATAAGGAACATTCACGGGATGATGAATCTCACGCCGAATAACGTATTCCTTAGTTATTTTATGACCTTCAACTACAATATCTGAAATGATGGGAAAATTTTGTTCTTCAGCTTTAATGGTTGTCGGTAACGAGGCGATGAAGAGACAGAAAATAAAAAAAATGACGTGGAGCTTAGTTTTGTGCAAGTTCTTCATATAGATAGATTGAGCTGATAATACCCAATTGATAATTTTCGAGATCGAGCCATTCATTGGGTGCATGAGCATTTTCATTTGGCAATCCAAAACCAATCAATAGGCACGGAATTTTGAGAGTATCAACCATGGTCTGGACGAAAGGGATTGATCCCCCTTCTCTAATGAACACCGCCTTCTTGCCGAATCCCTTTTGGAGAGCCCTTTTTGCCGCATTAAAAGCGGGATGGGATACATCCGCAACGAACCCGTCACCGCCATGTAACCTTTCCACGGAAACTTCTACTTCAGGAGGAGCTATTTCTTTAATGAATGCTTCGAAAAGATCACCCACTCGTTCCGGATTCTGATTCGGTACCAACCGCATACTCACTTTAGCGTGTGCCTCTGCCGGAATGATAGTTTTTGCTCCTTCGCCTTGAAATCCGCCCCAGATACCACAGACATCCAGTGTAGGTCGGGCCCAAAGATTTTCCAAAACTGAGTAACCTTTTTCGCCAAAGAGAGCCGGAGCGCCTACATCCTCGCGATACTCTTCCTTATCAAACGGGAGAGCTGAGAGATCAGCATGCTCCTTCTTGCTGATAGGAATAACATCATCATAGAATCCGGGTATGGAAATCTGACCGCTTTCATCCTTGAGTTGTGAAATTATTTCTGCTAACGCATGAATGGGATTTTTCACTGCACCACCAAAGGACCCGGAGTGGAGGTCTTGCTTCGATCCACGAAGATTCAGTTGAAAGTACGCCAACCCCCGAAGACCATAGCAGATAGAAGGCATTCCCTTTTTAAACATGGGCGTATCAGAGATTACAGCAGAATCTGCTTTCAGTAATTCACGATTATTTTCAAGAAATTCTTCGAGATGTTCACTCCCAATTTCCTCTTCCCCTTCGGCGATAAACTTGACATTCAGTGGAAGCTGGCCGTGTTCGCTAAGCCACGATTCGATGGCTTTTAGATGAACGTAAATCTGACCTTTATCGTCCACTGTCCCTCGGCCGTACATCCTACCGTTACGGATAGCCGGTTCGAACGGCGGCGACTCCCATAATTCAAGCGGATCGACGGGCTGCACATCGTAATGTCCATAAATCAGTACAGTGGGCTTTCCCTCGGCTGCAAGCCATTCACCATAAACTACAGGGTGACCAGCTGTCTCAAAAATCTCTGCCCGTTGCAACCCAGATTGAAGCATTTTATCTTTTAGAAATTCCGCACAACGGCGGACATCATCTATATGCTCTGAACTGCTTGAGACACTAGGGATTTCTACAAACTCTACCAGATCATCTATAAATCGCTGACTGTGCTTTTCAGCGAAAGAAATAACCGACTTTATTTCCATAATGTTTTCAGATACAGCCAATATTTATCTGGCTACGGCTTTTCATTTATGTTATACGGAGGTGATGTAGACCCGCGATGGCAAGTCCAACAGGTGATAGCATCCATTTTCAGTGGAGTCATAAAATTCTCATTTATCCCTTTAACCATCTTCATCATGTCCCGGGTGATAATCTTGTGCTTAATCTCATCCAATGACTTGTCTTTCATATTATGACAGTAATTGCACTTTACTCCCAAATCCTTCGCCATCTCTTTCATATAAGGTACTATTTCGCGGGCATTCTTAAACGGCAACACCTGCACGTTTTTCAGATCCTGTGCCTGAACAGCTCCTGAAAATAGTAGCACCACAAAAATACTCAATAGTGAAAATTTCATTTATCCCTCCCTTTTAATACCAGAGATGCAGTTGAAACAATAACTCTGGATTTTTACTTTCATTTTCACTCGCCACTTTAGTTACTCGAACCTGACTTCGGATTTCCACATACGGAAACGGAAAAAATTCGATACCGGCGGAAATTCTACTGAGCGCATTCCTCAAGTATCCAATATCTTCATCGAAAAAATCATATTGGGCTGTCAATGTAACGCCTTGTACCAAGCTGTAACTTAACTCACTGAACGACGCCAGGGAAGTGCCGTCTCCTACCCAGTCATTCGCTAAGTCCACCTCCCCCATCCAGGTAAACGGTCCCATGGCAGCTCCGCCAAAGATGCCCACCAGCAAAAAGTCGTCCTCCTGTATTGCAGAACCACCCGCCAGCACGGTGTTCCCCCTTAGCATCCCGGAATACTCCACACGTCCGGTGAAGGTTTTACTTCCAGTGTTTCCGCTAACGAAACCGTCTGAAACACTAGCGGTGATGAAGAAATCTCCAGCGTTCAGGCCCCCTTCCAATGTAGAGACTGTTGAACGCATAGGCGAAAAGAGCATCCCTTCTGCATTCAGTCCATTCTTCAACTTAATGTTACCTCCTCGGACGAAGGTGGAATGATCATCAAGAGCCCATCCAAAGTGGGGTATCATTCTGCCGGCGCGGAGATAGCCGCTGAAGCTGCTGAATTCCTTGCTGATCCACCCTTCCGAATTACCTCCCAGAGCATCCATGGCAGCATAAGCCTGAATACCGGGGGTGATTAGCCAGTGGCCGTAGATCTCCAGCTGCATGGGAAAAGAGACTCTCTCCCACTGGGCTTCCTCATCACTGTGAACATAGGTCTGCATACGAAGATCGGTACCAATGCGAAGGTGATCGGACAGAGCTCCTGTGAATTTTGGTTGCTTTGATAACGGCTTCCAAGACAACTCATCCATTGATACGATAGATGAGCCGTATTCATTTCTTAGACCACTGCCCGTTGGATTCACATGACAGGTCACACACGAGACTCCATTCTGAACTGCCAACCGGGGAATGGCCCAAACAGTTTCGGTAAATACAAGAAACATTATAGACAGCAAGAAATAGATGCTTTTAATTGTTCTCTGCGCCTTCATCGATCCATGTCCTGATTTCTGTGATCTGTCCGTCGGAGAGTCGCGAATAACCCGACGGCGGCATTCTTTCCCCTGTTTGAGAATCGCCGGTCACCTTCAAATAAAGAACTGAACTGTCGGCGTTACCCGATTGAACGAGAAGCAACCCAGCATATGAAGAGGCAACATTCACGAGATTAGTATAACTCTCTCCTTCTGATAAATTAAGACCATCTGAAGCATTCACACCCTCATGACAAGGAGGATTATTGGTGGTACAATTGTGATTTAAGATGGTTTGAATGTGATTCGAGAAAGTGATTTCGTCGGCCTCCGGCTCATTGCC
Source organism: Fidelibacterota bacterium UBA7300 (assembly GCA_002471865.1). Lineage (GTDB taxonomy): Bacteria > Fidelibacterota > Marinisomatia > Marinisomatales > UBA2128 > UBA2128. The sequence goes on from DKQU01000071.1 coordinate 20,778, forward strand.
CATGTCGGTACAACCGGTCAAGACGACGATTATTATACTCCCGGTAATCCAGCCACTTCGACACTTCATTTAAGCAGGAGTAACTTGGCGGTAGACAAAATTCCATCGGCGAGCAACCTGGCAACATAGAGCCCGATGGGATGTGCTGAGGCGTTCCATTCTACCTCGTACTCGCCTCGCTCAAACCTACTATTCACCAATGTTTCCACCAAATGATCGGTGACAATTAATGGAAACTGAATTAAAGATTGGATGAATTTCGCTGTTGCAATCTATTTGTGATGTTAATAATGACGGTAAAATAACTCCTGCACGGAATATAAATAGTTTTGTCACCATTATCCCTCTTTTGAATTAAGAAAGAGCCAATTTAGCTGAGACATCTTTAACAATCTATACACAATTTCTTTAGTGATAGAAGTAAATCTTGCTGGAAACAAAAAAGCCCCCTGTCGGGGGCTTTCAAGTTCATTCATTTATGAGGTGTTTAGCGACCTCGAGCCATCTTGGCACGGGAAACATCTCCATCCTTATCGATGAAGTAGAGGTATCCCGACTGCCTGGAAACACCTGCATTGGCTACTTTTTCTGCGTTCCCGCCGCCCTTACCGGCACGAGCCATTTTTGAACGCCATACATTCCCGTCTTTACCGAGGTAGTAAAGAAATCCGGATTGCTTGCTAACACCTACTGTTTTTACTTTCTCAGCCATGATTAATCTCCTTGTATTAGGTTAAGAAAAGTGCGTTTTATGCTTCTCGTCGGTGAGTTTAGTGGCTCTCGACGAGAAAGTCAAGCTTTTTCCGTCGGGGCACCGACGAGAAAAAAACAGCTATTTTCACCTTTTAGCGAAAAATAAAATCATTTATAAAACTACCCAAGCGCCAGAGTTCTTTAATTCGACTGAATAAACCACTCTCACCTGATTCGGCTTCATTATGACTATAAAGACCGCTGATAAAAGTATGTACATCCCCACCATGTGATTCTAAAGCTTCACTGAAGGCTACCGTTTCTGTAAACGGAATCATATTATCCTTAACGCCGTGGACAAGGTAAAGAGAAAAGTTGATCTGCTTAATGAAATAGCGAGGGGAAAGAGATTCGACAGTTGACATGAGTTTAGGAAGAACACTCAGTGCCAATTCTAAACTTTTCTTTCGATCCGTTGTAATAAGATCGATGAACGATCTGTCTTTCTCTGATAGCGCAGCAAGATGATCTTCCATGACACCATCTTCTTCTACTAAAGCTAGAAAGTATCTACGAATCTCTTCTATATTAAAATCACCATCAAAATAGTCTATGTAGTTATGAAAGAAAACGATATTCCCCCACTCGTGAGGATCAAAGCTGTAATCTTTCCCGGCATGGGAACACTCTCCGGTCAAAACAAACTTCAGAGTACGTTCCAAATCAAAATAGCTCCCGAATGAAAGAACTTTGGCGGGAAGCCCGTTCATTCTGAGATCAAGACAAGCCTTAACCAGTTGTGAACCACCGAAGCTGAACCCGATAGTAGTAATTCTATCAGAAAGGACATCTGGACGCTGATGTACCTGAAGAAAAATCTCAACCATCTGCTCTACTGTCTCCTCTCGAATCAATACCTCTTTTAGCCGAGGGAGGCCGGGTATGTAAACCTTAAAGCCTACTTTCGCTAGTCCTCGAGCGAGCCGGTTGAGAATCTCGTGGTTTTCTCCCGCAGGTGACGCACCCTGAAATAATATTATAGCGGGAGCCGGACCGGAAGAACGTGGGTGCCAAATCCTCATAGGCACTTCGTCACCATTCCCAGTGGTATAGCTGGCCACCTCAACAGTCACCTTAGGAGTGAGTGCATTAACGATAGATGAGGTCCTGCCGGGAACGGCACTAGTCAACAGCACAATGAACCTGAAAACAGACCTGAGCGGTCGCCAAGTGAATACCATTAACATTATAAGGAGAGCCGGGATAAGGAGAATATCCATCGGTCACTCTTTTGGAATGAGATCAAATCCCCTTGATAGACAGGCTTCGGGAACTCCAAGTTCGTGCAGAGTTATCACATTCTGCTCCAATGCATTTTCAATCTGTTGAATGTGCCACGCTTCCTTTGTGGACAGCTCACCAAGGAAATAAAACGGGCTGACAGCAGGGAAAAACTGAAGAGGGAAATCACTGCCGTAATAGAGCCGTTCAAATAGATGAGGATGTTCTAAGAAGTGTCTAAGATAACCGGTCATATGGCCCAGCGTCAGGGCGGATATATCTCCGAACAGGTTCGAGTACAATTCGAGCATCTCGAGAAAGCGGGCGAAGAAAGGGTACTTAAGGCTGACGCCGTCTCCTGCGGAGTGAGCCGCGATCACCTTCACTCCCTCTTCCAATGGGAGATACAGACGGTTGGGATCACCAAAAGACTGATCCACCACCGGAACAGCGTGCTCTTCTGCGGCGTGAGTGAGGAGAGGCAGTCCCAGCTCCGACATCCTGCGGTAGAACGGAATGATCCTCTTATCTGCAGGATCTATCCCCTGACTGTTGGGAATCCACTTAATGAGTACTGCACCCAGCTCTTTTACCCGTTCCAGTTCATCCAGTGCATCTCGCCGGTAGGGATTTACAGATGCGCCGGGATACATCTGCTGATTCTTGGAGCAGATCTGAAAGAGATAATCGTTGGATATCAGAAAGGGAGTCTTGTTCAGATCGAGTTTACCTGATCTGTCATACACTCCATCCATGGCGAGGAGAACTGCACAGTGGCGCTTGAAAGGGGTATCCAAAAGTCCGTCCAGATTCTCCACGTACTGTCTGTCCCGCTCTTCATCTGTACCCGATGAAGGGAGATCGGTGAAGAGATTCACCAGGTAGTAAACCAGTGAACGACGAAACTTCGGATTGACGTAACAGCCGTTTGATTCACTCAGTGCCAGGAGGTGCAGGTGGATGTCACAGACTTCCAGGTCTTCTATAGCGACCTTACTACCAGAAAAATCAAATCGCCATGGAACAGCGGTGAGAGCCGCTAGCGCCGGGAGCGATTTTAAAAACTGACGCCTAAACAAGATTTCCTCGCTACTTTAACAGCTGGACTCGCTTACCGGCCGCGAATTCTCCCTGAAGGAGATTAACTGCGTAAATGCCCGACGCCGCGGGCACTCCGAAGGTGTCTTTCCCATCCCAGATCACTGTCTGCTCACCAGCAGGGAGAAAATCGTGGACCAGCGTCCTGACTTTCCGGCCCAGCAGGTCGTAAATCACCAGGGTCACCTTCTCGTCTCCCATCACATTGAAGCGAACGGTGCAGCGGGAGTTGAACGGATTGGGATAGATGGATTGAAGAACAAAAGTATGGGCAATGGGAAAACTGCCGGGAATACCCATCTCCAGCACCGAGGCCAGAGCCTCGAGGAATCCCGCCATCTCATCCAAAGTCCCCGTGGAGACACGCAAGTGTTTAGGCATACCCCAACCGGAGCGGACCTGGAAGCCCAACTCACTGAGAGCCGTCCGGACAGCTGAGGCATCTGTACCTACATCCACCATCACAAAGTTGGCTTCCGCCTGGATGTATTCAAGCTTCATATCGGTAAAGCCGCTATAGAGCATCTCTTTAGCCTGGATGTTGAGACTAATGGTTTCCTCCAGATGGGATGTATCATCTAGAGCTGCTATGGCAGCCGCTTGGGACGGCCGACTGATAGTCGACCATAGCTGGCCGGAACCGATCTGAGGGGTAAGATCCGGCGAAGCAATTGTGTAGCCTGTCCGGGCGCCGGCAAGACCGTAGGCCTTGGAAAGCGTACGGATGACAATTACCGGCAAGCCCTCCTCAACATAGTGGATGCAACTCTCATAATCCTCTGTCTGTATGTAGTGATGGTACGCCTCGTCCACCGCCACAACGACACCCTTCGGAACCTTGGCAAGGAAAGACGCCATTTCATCCTTATGGATGATCGTCCCCAGGGGGTTGTTAGGGTTCACCAGTGAGATCAGTTTCGTCTTCGGCGTGACAGCATCGAGGATTCCCTGAAGATCAATCACGTAGTTCTTATCTACTGGGACGTACACTACGGCGGCACCGTTGGTGGTCCCTTCCCATGCCATCTGTGTATAAGTAGGCGTAGCTGTGACGATTTCATCGCCTGCACCCAGAAAAGCATCCGCCACCAGCCGTATCATCTCCGTGGCTCCAGCACCCGCGCAGAAGTGATTGGCAGGAAGTTCGTGCATCTTCGCCAGGCCGGCTTCCAGTGTAGAATTGAACGAGTCCGGATAACGATTTGCCAGAATGGATTCTTTCGCAAGAGCTTTCTGAGCGAGAGGTGACGGGCCCAGGGGGTTTTCATTGTGGGAGAGCCGTCCGGTGTAGTCATCAGGATCGTCGATATGAAACGGCATGGCTTTTACCCGTCCCACACCTGGGAGAAACATGAAGCTGAGTGCAGCGGTGGATTTTAGAAATTCGCGGCGGGAAAACGGTGAGTAACTCATGACCTCTCTATCATACTGTCTATTTTACACCTGAGAAATCAACCGTCTAAGCACCGCTTTTCAGGGAAGCTTTACGCCCACGCCGTGATCGAAAACAAGAGAACCTCCCAGGTTACCGGAGTAGAACACAACCAGCATCAGGAAAAGCAGACAGACTAATGTCACGATTCCAAGACGTCGGGAATCTCCATATCTCAGCCGGAGCCAGAACCATCCGCCAAAGAGTATCAGGGATCCCCAGATGGTAATATTGCCAAATTGCTCATGACTGGCGATGAGATCAGCCACTTCCTGTGAAACGCCGGCATTTGATGCGGCCAGGTCAGCGGCTGCTTCACCGGACAGAATGGCAAAAAGTGTGATGGTTACAGAAAGTCCCAGAATCCAAAGTGGAACCGTAGGAGCCATCCACTTCGGCTTCAAAAAAACGATCATCTGAAAGAAAAATGCTGCCATGAGAAGAGCGATGGGAAAATGTGTCAGAGCAGGATGAAGCTCAGCCAACTGCATTAAACTCTCCTTGGTTCTGCTTCCGGTATGTATTTGTTTTCTTCTCTCATAGACTCTACTTCTGGGATTCTGCAAATTCGCGGATGGCATCCTCAGACGAATACCGATAGCGGAAGTCTGTCAACTCCTCTATCTTGCTTCCATCCGCCACCCACGGGTATTGGATGAAGTGGATCATAGACGCCGGCGCTTCCGCCAGGAACTTCAGCCGGAGAGTCCACGCCATTGCGGTCATGAACCGCAGGAGTCCGGGTCTGATGCCCAATGGCCGTCCGCCCAGCATTCTTACTGCTTTTTCAGGATGGATAGTGTCAGGCGGACCAAGGTTGTAAATCCCTGCCGGCGCCTGGAAAGCGAGAGTGTAAAGGGCATCAGCGGCATCCTCCTCATGTAGAAACTGCATCTCGGTGTCGCTATCTTTCACCAGGGGAACCAACGGTTTATCAATATATCGGGAGATGAAGTTACCGATATGGACGCCGGAGATGATAGCCGGGCGAGCGATGACAATATCTACCTCCGGGTTCTCGGAAGCAAACGAGTTTAATCTCTCTTCTACAATGGTCTTATCGAAGGCGTACTGATAATCGTAGTTGCCGCGGAGGGGGTCATCTTCGGTGAGAAGGGGCGGATTGTCCGGGTGTGCGCCGTAGGCAGTGGCGGAACTGGTGACAACTATCCTCGCCACACCATTTTCATCAGCAAACTTTAAAATATTCTCCATGCTCCCTACGTTAATCTTATACATCCGTTCTGAGTCGTGGGTCATGTTCAGCACGTATACCAAATGGATGATAGTATTTACGCTGTGACGCTGGAATACCGGTGACAGATCACCGTTGCAGTCGAGTTGGTAGTAGGTGAGATTGGGGAACTGTTCCCGGGGCGGCGCAAGATCTATACCTATAATCTCAGGAGGATTGTCAGCGGCGGAGTAGCGGCGGCACAGCTCGGTGCCGATGTAGCCGGAGGAACCTGTGATGAGGACGGTCACAGGCTGTCGATGGTCAGCGTGTCTGTCACTGCCGGCTCCTCTCCCGGTACGGGGATAATCCGGAACTCCTTGCGGCCCAGCTCCTCTCCATCGGAGCTGACTACGGAGACATACCACTCCCCTGTCCATTGAGGAAGGATGGTCTTCCAGCTCCACACTCGATAGAAATTTCCACGGAGCACCTCTATGGAAACACGGTTAATCTCTCGGCTGTTGTAGTACCAGACATGAGTAATGGTATCTCGCAGTGCCTCTGATTTTACAGCGGTGAAGCAGAAAAGTTTGCCCACATCTCCGGGGAATTCATCCGCCGGACGGATCACTTCCCGGGCCTTCTCATTCACATCCCTGCAGATAAGGAACTTCCGTACCACAATGGGCGGTTCTGGTTCCTCTTCTACGACTGATTCCTCAGCTGGTATCAGTACAGCCGGCGCCACTTCAAGAACCTCTGCTGTCTCTTCCGCCGGGGGGACAACCTCTGCTTCAATTTCTGGTTCAGGCACAGGTTCTGGAGTTGGCTTGGGCTCGGGTTCCGGTGGTAAAATTGCCCCGGGAGTTACCTGCTCTTCTCCTTTTGATTCGGTGCCGTTGAAGAACATAAAATCCGTTATCTCAAAGGCGAGATAGATTACGAATACAGCCACCAGAACAGGGATAGCATAAGGGAGCTTCATCTGCCGGGCCGCAACGGCCAGCATGACAAAAACAACAGCTATCAAAATGATAGTCATGAGAGACATCTGTTAGTAGTGAGTGTAATGTGAGATGAACGACATGGGAGTGGACGAAATTTACGAAGCTGGAGAAGGAATTCAAGGAGAAATGGAAAGAAGATGAGCCGCCAAGGACACTAAGTTTTACCTAGATAAAACCTTGGCATTAAATAGAGTTATGAACTGGAACAAAAGAGAAAATATTAAGGATCAGACGGCTAAAGCAGTTTGTCTAGTATAGTAAATTCGAGAGGGAAAGTGGATGGGTTAGAAGTCATGGCTGAACAGTTCTTACCTGAAGGCGTCAATCCCCGTAATGTCAGCACCCACTACAAGGGTGTGAATCTCATGTGTCCCTTCATAAGTATATACAGATTCCAGGTTCATCATGTGACGGATAATATGATAGTCGTCCATGATGCCGTTAGCTCCCAAGGTTTCCCGTGCTGTCCGGGCGATGTCCCTTGCCATAGCGACGTTGTTCATTTTTGCCATGGATACTTGCTGATGGCGCATCCTGTCCTGATCCTTCAACCGCCCCAATTGCAATACCAGTAGCTGTGCTTTTGTGATTTCCGCGACCATGTCCACGAGATTCTTCTGGATCAGTTGAAAAGAGGCGATGGGTTTCTCGAACTGGATTCTCTCCTGGGCATACTTCAAGGCGATCTCGTAGCATGCGGCAGCAGCTCCTACAGTTCCCCAGGCGATACCGTACCGGGCCTGAGTTAGGCATGAGAGAGGACCTTTCATCCCTTGCACTCCGGGGAAGACATTCTCTTCCGGAATATGACAATCATCAAATATCAGCTCAGCCGTGTCTGAGGCCCGCAGTGAGAACTTCCCGTGCATTTTCTGTGTCGTAAAGCCGGGTGTCCCCTGTTCCACCAGGAAGCCGCGGATCACACCTTCGTCATCCTTGGCCCACACCACGGCCACATCAGCAATCGTGCCGTTGGTAATCCACATTTTGCTTCCGTTGAGCGCGTAGCCGTCATCAGTTTTCTGAGCGCGAGTTATCATTCCTGAAGGGTCCGAGCCAAAGTCCGGCTCCGTCAATCCGAAACAACCAATTGCCTCTCCTTTAGCCAGCCGCGGCAGCCACTGCTGCTTCTGCTCTTCACTGCCGTAGCTATAAATAGGATACATCACCAGTCCGCCCTGGACAGACGCCATGCTGCGTAAGCCGGAATCTCCCCGCTCTAACTCATACATTACCAGACCGTAAGCAACATTATTGAGACCGGCACAACCGTACTCCTCCGGTAGATTCGCTCCAAAAAAGCCGAGTTCACCGATCATGGGGATCAGATCCGTGGGAAACGTACCGTCGCGGTGGTGAGCTGTAACAACAGGCATAAACTCGCTCTCTACGAACTCCCGTGTCATCTTCTGGACAGCCAGTTCCTCTTCGGAAAGCAAAGTGTCCAGGTTGTAATAATCTGTTCCTAAGAAATCACTCATCGCATTTGCAGGAATTTAATGAAAATTATCCAGTCCATTTCCAAAGTCTAATACAGGTTTAATAGAAAAAGATACCGTATACAATTTACGAAAATACCTTCTCATGGAGAAGAACTGTTGGCGATGGTTAGTACTATTCTGTTTTAATTGAAATATCATTTTTTCGCACACCTATAACTTTGTAATAATAAAGTTAACTTGCAAATAGTTAATATGTTAACTAAATTTGTTTCGTAATGATCGGCAAGTGCTCTTATGAGTCATCTGAAATGAACAATTATCAAACAATCTACACTAAAACCTTATGACCTCACTTGAAGAAAGTACTGGTTTCCTTGTGGTCCGTACCGCTCGAACAATGAAAAAAGCGCTGGACGCCAAACTATCTGAGTACGGACTCACTACATCTCAACTTACTGTGCTAAATGCACTGGCAAAAGAAGACGGGCTGTCTCTGTCGGTGGTAGGCAAGAGAGTCTATCTTGATAAACCGGCTATTACCGGACTGGCCGACCGGCTGGAAAAAGATAATTTTGTGGAACGGAGAAGAACTTCTACAGACCGGCGAGTTATCCAGCTCTTTCTCACGAATAAGGGGTCGAACCTTCTTCAGGAACTGGATGAGATTGCCACAAAGGTGGATCAGCAGCTTGTGAGTGTTTTAGCTCCTAAAGAATTAACCGAATTTCGCAATTTGCTTAATTGTATTTGGGAAGGTGCTAATAATTCCAATTGACAAAAAAGAGATAGCAAGTATGACTGTAAAAGTAATGGAAGAATGGCAAGGCAAATCGCTGGATGACATTCTCTGGCTTTGCCAGGAAACGGTGGAAGATTCAGAGGTTATGACGGTTAAACGGTGGCGGAAAGCAGGCGGAAAAGTATTGGGACATTTTCAAGTATATTTCCCGGAAGAAATTGCCCATGCCGCCGGTATGCTGCCCATGAAAATGTTTGGTGCATCTGTTGAGCCACGTATCGCAGACAGCAGGTTTGGCTCTTATCTTTGCTCAATTCTGAAAACCTGCCTCGAACAGGCACTTTCCGGCAGGGTTGAACTGGATATGTTCGTAACCCATCCTATTTGCGATGCCGCCAGAAATCTGGCTCCTATCTGGGGTCGGAATTTTGATTATCCCTGCCAGATTCTGTATCTGCCCCAAAACCCTAACTCAAGTTATTCTATTCAATATTTAAAAGAAGAATATGAGCGTATCCAAGGTGTGATAGAAAAAGTTGCCAACAGAAAAATATCTGATGAAGATCTATGCAATTCCATTTCTGTTTTTAATAAGAACCGTTCTTTAATCCGAAAATTATATGATATAAAAAGGGATAAGCCTTGGCTTATCACTATAAACGAGGCATATACCCTCTTAGCAATTGGCGGTTTAATTCCACGAGAAGAACATAATGAAATACTCGAGGAAGTGCTGCCCATGATCGAAAAAAGAAATATCCGAAAGCAAGACCGCATTAGGGTAGTATTCGAAGGTGGGTTTTGTGAACAGCCACCTTTGGACATGCTCCGGACCGTAGGCCGTTCCTGTTATGTGGTTGATGATGATTTGTTAATTGGAATGCGGTATTTACTAGAGGATATTATTCCGGAGGATGATCCTTTAAAAGCAATGGCAGAAGCCTACATCAATAAGTCATCCTATAGTCCTGTACAGCACGATTTACGTAAACCGAAAGAGAAAATGCTAAGGGAACGAGTAATCAATGCTGATGCTGAAGCAGTAATCATCACTGCTGCGAAAATGTGTGAACCCGGACTGGAAGAACAGGTAACATATACACAGGAGTTGGACAAGGACGATACCCCCTATTTCGTTAGCGAATTTGAAGAAAATATGACCAGTTTCGATCATTTAGAAATGCAACTGGAAACGTTTGTAGAAAACTTAATATTCGATTGAGGTAAGCGATGAATGATTCAATGAAAAAAGAGATAGTCGGCAGGGGAACTCGTGAAGGCGCGGCTTTATTCAGAGACTGGTTTCAGGATCTGACACAAAAAGCCGAAAACGGCGAAACTGCTGCTTATGTTTTTGTTATGGGTAGCCTAGCGGAAATACTGCGTGTATTTGATTTGCCCATGGTGTTTCCGGAAATAAATTCCCTGCAAACTGCAGTGCGTCATGTAGCAGACGATTATCTAAACACAGCAGAGGATTATGGATATTCTCCGGATATCTGCGGATATGTAAAAGCGGATTTTGCCATGCAAATGCAAAATGGAAAGCATCCTATGGGACGCATACCCAAACCAGGGATAGCTGTATTGACCAATGCTTGCAATACATACTTAAAATGGGGAGAAATATGGGAGCGGGTTCACGAAATCCCCATGGTCTCAATAGATGTTCCTGCAACCAGGGAAGCAGGTACAAGGACCTGGCCTGGTGATGAACAATTTGAACGTGAGAAGAAATATGTAAAAGTTCAATTAAAGGAACTTATCGAAATTTGTGAAAAAATAACCGGGAAGAAATTTGATATTGATCGTCTCCGGGAAGTTATGGGGCATGCAAACACCATGAGTCGTGGATGGAAACGGGCGTTGGAACTCAATCAGAGCAGGCCCTCCCTTTTTAACGCATTGACTGACGGTACAGTGTACTTGGGTATGTCTAATGTATTCAAGGGAACGCCGGAAGGGGCTTTATTTTTTGATAGACTGGTAGAAGAAATGGAGTACATGTCTGCAAATGGTATAGGGACACTCACAGATGAGAAATACCGTCTGAGTTTCATTGGGGTCCCCTGTTATCCTATCTTTCGCAAATTTAACGAGATGTTTACAGAATG
>DKQU01000019.1:0-1018 GCA_002471865.1 Fidelibacterota bacterium UBA7300
ACGATGTTTCTGGCCCTGACAATGATGGGACAATCTTATTCCCATTGATGATTGATTCTCCGCAGGGCTATACTGTCACATTTGATGTGACAGGAAACTATCTCGAGACCTTCAACATCTATCGCGATTCAGACTTATTAATGTCTGAAGTCGTTGGAAACAGCTACGATGATGGCGATGTTGTTGCTGGTACTGAATATTGTTACACGGTGACACAAATAATGCCGGATGACACAGAATCCAGTCACTCAAATGAAGCGTGTGCAATACCAGAAGAAGGGATACCTGGGGACATTTGCCCACCCACAGATCTTTCAGCCATTGGGGGTAATGGAACTGTAGACTTGAGTTGGACAGCCCCTGAAGGTCTGTATGGTGGTAATAATGATTTGTGCGAGGATGCTCAGCCTATTTCGAGTCCCTACCCGGTTGAGGTTACAGGGACAAGTGCGGAAGCTACCGAAGACTGTCCGGCTTTACTTAATTGGATCGCCGTCTGGTATGAGCTTGAACTTCCCTATGCCAGTAATAATGTAGATGTGTTTGTCCAGGCCGATGGCCCAATAAGCAATGGTGGAATTATCCTCATGGACGATTGTGCCTGTGATGATTACATCGGTAGCACTGGTTTTGATTGGGATCCTGCAGGTGGTTGGTTAAACGTCTGGTTTGACGGTGTTGCTGGTCCCGCCAATGATGGGACAATTTTATTCCCATTATATATTGTTGAGCCGCAGGGTTTTACTGTCACGTTTGATGTGACAGAAACCTCCATTGGGAAAAACATAGTTCAGACTGGAAGAAGCGCTACAATAATTGATTATCAAAATGGAATCAGCGAACCCCCGGTTTTTAGTAATGGGGATGATCTGAATCTCACCGATTACAGAAAGTCTGAAAATACCGAAAATAATACGGTTACTAATAGTAGGGAATGTGGTGAATTTATCGAGTACATAATTTATCAGGATGGAGTGCAAATTGCCACTTCCGCCTCTACCAATTACAGCGTAACCGG
>DKQU01000019.1:1409-17143 GCA_002471865.1 Fidelibacterota bacterium UBA7300
CCTACTAACGAAGCTTGTGCTACTCCCAGTAGTTTTTGTCCTCCGTCTAATCTTGTAGCAGGAGGAGGGGATAGCGAAGTCTATCTTGCATGGACTGAACCCGAATTTGAAGGCGGCGGTGATCAATGGACTCCACTCGCTGATCTGGCAGCTAATGCTGACTGGGGAGCAAGTAACGTCGATCTAAGTTCCTATGCTGGGTCTATAATCCAAGTTGCTTTCCATTACGATGATGGCGGAGCATGGGCGGATGGTTCCGGTGTGGATGATGTGGTAATCACCGCTGACGGAAGCGAAATCGTTTCCGCTAACTTTGACGATGGTCAACTGCCAGATGGTTGGTCAATAGAAACTCCTGGTGTTGGCTGGGAGTTTGCAGATGCCACCTATTTTAACAGCAATGCAGATAATTTCATTACCTATCCTGAACACGGTGTTTTCGCAGGTTGTGATGACGATGGAAATGGATCAGGTAATTCTTCAGATGACTATCTGATTACGCCGACGCTCGATTTGTCCGGCAACAGCTCTATAGCACTCGATCTTGCCTATTGGCATTCTGGCCAATATGGAGGTGTATTAACTGTAGAAGTGAAAGTTATTGAAGCATCTGACTGCGGTACGTTCTCCCATTATGCTGTTACTCGTGACGGCTCCGAAATAGGTACTACAACGGAACCGAACTATACGGATACAGACGTAACTAACGATACCGAGTACTGTTACTCAGTGGCTGCCCATTATGTGGAAGGCGTTTCTTCTTCTACTAACGAAGCGTGTGCTACACCATCTGAGATGTATATAGCTACCTTGCCTATCAGTGAGGACTTCGAAGGAGATCTCGGTGAAGGTTGGGGTCAGGAAGTGACAGATGGTGCTCCTACAGAGTGGCAATTTTCTAGCAGCGCAGGTGAGCCGCCTATCCCTGAGAATGGCACTATTTTCGCCTGGATTCACGACGATGATGTGGGAAGTGGAACTCCGGGTTACATTGCCACTTTACACACACCAATGTTCGATGCTTCTGATGGTGGCATAATACTCCTATCTTTCGACTATGCCTACAATCCGTTAGGTGACTTCTTCGATGTTGTATGGCGACTTCCCGGAGGAAATTGGGAGTTGCTGATGCCTTTGGGGGCGGCGCTGAGTTGGACAAACGTGACTATTGACGTAACCGAATTAGTCGGTGGCATGGGTGCTGCACAGATTGGGTTTATGTATGATGATGCCTCATCCTGGGCTTGGTGGGTTGCCTTGGATAATGTCGCCGTGGGCTCTATGACAGAAGTATCTATTAGTGGTAACGTCTCTTCATCGCTTACTGGTGGACCGCTTGAGGGTGCAGAGATTACAGCTGAAGAAGCTGATTTTGGATTTGAGTATGTTACAGTCACGGATGCTAATGGTGATTATGACATCACTGGGTTGAGTGGAACCTACACCATCACCGCCCGTGCCGATGGACACCAAGACGCAACAGAAGAAGGTGTGGATGCCAGCGATGGTGCCGTGGTAGACTTTGTTCTCGAACCAGCTCTACCCGGTGTGGCGGGTCTCTCTGCTCATGATGCTGGCAGCAAGAGCATCCAACTCGACTGGTTGGAAACCGGATCTGTTTCCGAGTATGAGCTCTTCTACCACGACGATGACTATGAATCTCAGCTTGGTTGCGGAGGAGGATGTTGGCTCGGTACAAGGATGACACCTCCTGCCTATCCGGCGACTCTGGTCGGCGCTTTTATGGCTTTCCAAGGTGATGCTGCTACTACCGCCGGAAACGTACAGGTGTACGTCGATCCATCTGGCAGTGGAAACCCCATGGGCAATACTGAGCTTGTTTGGGAAAGCGACTTTTTTGCTGCTCCTCCTGGTGAGTACTACATTGAGATTCCTGGCATCGAGATAGCATCAGGTGATTTTTATCTGATGCATAATGAGCAAAACTCCGGATTCTCAGGTCTTGGTATGGATGAAAGTGGCGGTTACCCAGATCGGATGTTCTACGCTAACACTGATGGATGGTATAACATCGCCGATGCTGGCTTTCCGTTCAACTATTTCCAGACTGCTTATATGGTTGGTACTCCTCCGGGTATTCAAGGTCCGGCTCTGGCTGAAAGATCTTCGAACAATATCAGGATGGCGACACCTCAGCGGCACAAGCAGATGCTGAATTCTGTGGATATCACTATCCAGAATAAATCGCAGATCGAGGAAGTGGACGCTGAACATAATCCAGCTTTCGTTCTGGAAAACATTGATGAGTATTTCACGGATCCTGAGACTTGGGCGAATTATGGTCTAGATACACCTAATCGTGATTCTACCATCACAGCTCTTGAAATATACCGGGATGATGCTCTCATTGCATCTTTAGGTGGTGATGAGCTGTCTTATCTCGATGATGATCCCGATCTTGTATATGATCAGGAATACTGCTACTTCGTAAGGACTCAGTGGTATATCAGCGAATACGATGCGTATGTTTACGGCAGTAATTCCAACGAGGCTTGCGCCATTCCGCGCCTACTGGGTGATGTGGACGGCGATGGTTACATAACGGTTGACGACATTGTAATAGTCATTAACTTCATTCTCGAACTGGATACACCAGATGAACTTGAATTCATGATGGCTGATGTCAACGTAGACGGTGCGATCAACATCCTTGATGTAGTACAGATAGTGGATATCATAATCGGTCGGGCTGCCGGCAATTCCCGTATAGCAGCTCCAGGTGCCGAAGCACTGTATGAGATTCTGACTACATCTTTCGCAGGAAGTAATCCTAGCCTCGATGTAGCACTGAGATATGATGGCGATTTGGCCGGAGCTCAGTTTACTCTAAGCTATGATGAATCCCGGATTGTTCTGGGTGCTCCTGTTCTGGCTTCAGACGGTGCTACCGTGTTTGCCAAGGAAACTGCACCGGGTGAGATGACCGTATTGGTCTTCAACCTGAGTGGTGATTATCTGGATCTGCCGGATGAAAGTTTCGTCAGCTTCCCTGTGGAGTTGTCGAATGATCGGGCGACTGGACAGATGCAAATTGATTTTATTTCTGCAATTGCAGCTGGGCCGTTTGGTCAGGATATTTCAGCCTCCTCTCGGTCGGCAAGCATTGATCTCAATGCCGTGCCTGAGGCGTATGCTCTACACCAGAACTTCCCGAATCCTTTCAACCCGACTACCAACATTCGCTTCGATTTGAAAGATGCAGGTGAAGTGAATATAGCTGTGTACAATCTGCTGGGTCAGAAAGTAAAGACTCTGACAACTGGAGATTTGACTGCCGGCTATCATGAGGTTGTTTGGGATGGAACAGACAATCATGGTGTTACTGTTAGTGCAGGTGTTTACATCTATTCTCTCTCAAGTGAGTACTTCAATCAAACAAGGAAGATGATACTCCTGAAGTAGAGACTAACAGACGTAATTTTTTAGAAAAAGCCCTTCTTTTGTAGAAGGGCTTTTTTTTATCTGAAACTTTTATCGATCTTCCTCATAGAAGATGTAAATTCTAATGAAAGGAGCACGTATGAAACGTATAATGTTACCCGTAATGGTTTTGGTCTTTCTCTCTACTCTGAGTGCCAAGCTGCCTGCTGCCAAGGAGTTGAGCGACACCTTTGTATCCGTAGTGGAAAAGGTTAACGCGGCTGTGGTTACCATTACCAGCGAGAAAGTGTTTACCCAGGGTGATTCGAATTTCCGTCATCCATTTGATGAATATTTTGGCGACAACTATTTTCCATATCAGTATCGAGATCCAAATAGAGAATACCGGAGTCAAATACTTGGTTCAGGTGTGATCGTTGACGCCGTTAATGGGTATATCCTTACCAATAATCATGTCGTCGCAGAGGCAGATGAGATCATTATTCTGCTAATTGATGAAAGAGAGTATGAAGCAGATGTGATTGGGAGAGATCCCCAGAGTGACTTAGCAGTGTTGAAGATTGATGCCGAAGATCTTGTTGCTGCTGAGCTGGGAGACTCTGATGAACTTGATGTGGGGGAGTGGGTACTGGCTATCGGCAGCCCCTTCTCGGAGGAACTGAGCCACACGGTAACGGCAGGAATTGTGAGTGCCAAAGGCCGCAGCCGTATTATTGATGGGACCAGCTACGAAGATTTTATCCAGACCGATGCGGCTATCAATCCGGGGAACAGCGGTGGTGCCTTGGTCGATCTCGACGGTAAACTTGTGGGCATTAATACCGCCATCGCCACGGGAGGTTTTTCCCGCGGTAATGTAGGTGTCGGTTTCACCATTCCCATCAATCTTGCAAGTCGTATAATGAATGCTCTCATCGCTGACGGAAAAGTCATACGATCCTGGCTGGGCGTCTACATTCAGGATGTGGATGATGGGATTGCCCGTGCTCTAGGATTGGAAGACAGACAGGGCGTTATTGTAACTCGCATTGTTGAAGGCAGTCCGGCAGAAGGTGGTGGTGTGGAGGTTGAGGATATTATCGTAGAATTTGACGGTACCAAAATTCGAGACGCTGCTCACCTCAAGAATACCGTCTCATCCACTTCCCCCGGCTCCAAGTCTGTTGTGAAGGTCATCCGGAAGAAGAGGAAAAAGACGCTTCGAGTGAATCTTGTGGAGCTTCCTCAGGATGTGACAGTTTTTGCCTCTTCCCAATCGAGCGGACGTTCTCTCGGCATCGAAGCCCAGGAGTTAACGGCAGAATGGCGACGGCGCCTCCGTTTAGACGAAGATGTACAAGGTGTGGTAGTTACTGATGTAAGCAGCAGGAGTGCCGCCGGGAAGGCGGAAATCAAAGCCGGCGATTTGATCAAGAGAATCGGTGACACTGAAATCAGGGACATGAATGATTTTAGGTCTGCTGTCTCTGTAATAGAGGAAGGGGAAGCAGTTTTGTTTCTGATCCTCAGACAGGGATACGCGCGATTCATTACTGTGGAAAACAACTAAACTTATCTGGATAAAAGAAGTGCAAGAGGGGCCGTAGAGGCCCCTTTATTATTTAAATAACCCGACAGTGGATTTAATTGATTTTCACCCTGCCTGTCCCTAACTTTCTCGACTGTAAAACGTTACATTCTTCAAGGTCCATAAAGAATAGAAAAGCCAATGCTTAAACCAGTAGAATCAAAAGTAGATTTCATCGCCCTTGAGCATGAAATGCTCGAATTCTGGGAGAAGAACGACATCTTTACGAAAAGGGTGGATGCCAACCGCGACAATCCCAAATGGTCGTTTCTCGATGGTCCAATAACTGCTAACAATCCCATGGGTGTGCATCACGCCTGGGGCAGAACGTATAAAGATCTTTTCCAGCGCTACAAAGCTATGAAAGGGTTCGATCAGCGCTATCAGAACGGATTCGACTGTCAGGGTTTGTGGGTAGAGGTCGAGGTGGAAAAAGAGCTGGGCTTTAAGTCAAAGACTGATATAGAAGAGTACGGCATTGAAAAATTTGTAGAAGCGTGTAAGGAACGGGTCCGAAAGTATTCCAAGATCCAAACGGATCAATCTATTCGTCTCGGCTACTGGATGAACTGGGATAATTCCTATTTTACCATGTCAGATGAGAATAACTACACCATCTGGCACTTCCTCAAAACCTGTCACGACCGCGGATGGATCTACAAAGGGCACGACGTCCTGCCGTGGTGCATCGACTGCGGCGCTGCCCTCAGCGAACACGAAATTGCCACCGAAGGATATGTCGAAAGAACACATACGTCCATCTACCTCCGGTTTCCTCTGTTAGACGCGGAAAACGAATCGTTACTCGTCTGGACCACCACTCCGTGGACACTCACATCCAATGTCTCTGCCGCAATCAAGTCAGATATGGATTATGTAAAGGTCAAGCAGGGAGATGAATTTCTTTTTCTGGCAGAGAATCGAGTTGATATCCTCAAAGAAAAGGGTCCCTTTGAGATTGTCAAAAAGCTGAAAGGTAAGGAACTGTTGAATCGCGCTTATGAAGGTCCATTCGACTCATTCGAGGTTCAACAGGGAGTAGAACACAAAGTCATCGAGTGGGAAGATGTAAACGATGAAGAAGGGACCGGAATAGTCCACATCGCGCCAGGATGCGGTCACGAAGATTATGTTTTAGCCAAGGATCTCGACTTAGCCGTTATCGCTCCGCTGGATGAATTCGGAACGTATCTGGAAGGGTTCGGCTGGCTCTCAGGAAAAAACATTCGAGATGTTAACCAGGAGATTTTCGACGATCTGAAGAGTCGAGGAAAACTCTACAAACGCGAACAGTACAGTCACCGCTATCCTATCTGCTGGCGGCATAAGTCGGATCTGGCATTCCGCCTGGTGGATGAGTGGTTTATCTCTATGGATGAGTTCCGTCACGACATTATGGAGATTACTGAACAGATTCAATGGCTTCCGTCATGGGGTAAGGATCGTGAAATGGACTGGCTGAAGAACATGCACGACTGGATGATCTCCAAGAAGCGATACTGGGGATTGGCTCTGCCTATCTTTGAATGCGATGACTGCGGACACTTCGACGTAATAGGAAGTCGAGATGAGCTGAAGCAGCGAGCCGTGGAAGGGTGGACTGAATATGGGGATCACTCTCCTCACCGCCCGTGGGTGGATGCAGTGAAGATCAAATGCGACGAATGCGGTACAGTCGTTTCGCGGATTCCCGATGTAGGCAATCCCTGGCTCGACGCGGGAATTGTACCTTTCTCAACTATGGGTTATCTGGATAAACCTGACTACTGGAAAGAATGGTTTCCTGCCGATTTCATTACAGAGAGCTTCCCGGGACAATTCCGTAATTGGTTTTATTCACTCCTCGCCATGAGCGCAGCACTGGAGAAGAAACCACCGTTCAAGACCGTTCTGGGTCACGCCTTAGTGAAGGATGAGAAAGGCGACGATATGCACAAGAGTGCAGGGAATGCAATCTGGTTCGAGGATGCTGCCGAGGAGATCGGTGTAGATGTACTGCGGTGGATGTTTTCGGCTCAGAATCCTGAGCATAATCTTCTTTTTGGTTACACTTCAGCCCGAGAGATCAGGAAACAGTTGATAACTCTTTGGAACGTCTATTCTTTTTTTGTTACGTACGCTCGTCTGGATGACTTTGATCCATCCACTAAGCCGGAGGATAAGGACTTTACCAAACTCGATCGCTGGGTTTCGGCTCGGTTAGGCCAGCTTACGATGATTGCGGAAGATGCTTTCGAAACGTACCATGTTAATCGTCTGATGAAGCAGGTTGTCCGTTTCATGGATGATCTTTCTAATTGGTACGTCCGGCGCAATCGCAGGCGATTCTGGAAGAGCGAGAACGACAGTGACAAAAATGCTGCCTATTACACTCTTTATACGGCTCTCAAGGGAGCTTTGAAAGTGCTTGCTCCCATAATTCCGTTTGTTTCAGAAGCCATGTATCAGAATCTGGTTCGCGGCTTGGAACCGGACGCACCGGAAAGTATCCATCTCTGCAGTTTTCCTGAGGTAAAACCTTCTGACATTAATGAAGAGGTTATTCGTGATATCGATGCTGTCGTAAAACTTGTAGAAATGGGCCGGCATGCGAGAAATAAGGTTAATCTGAAAATCAGGCAGCCCCTATCCAAGCTGCAATATGCTGTCTCCGATGACGCACTGGCAAAAGCCTTTGATCAAAATGCCGGTGAGATCATGGATGAGCTGAATATCAAGGAAATTGAGCGAGTTTCATCTCCTGAAGAGATTATGAGATTTACTCTGAAACCTAATTTTAAATCGTTGGGCGAAAAATATGGAAACGAACTCAATCAGATTAAGGATCTTTTGGCGGAAACTGACTTTTCTGAAGCAGCTGACAACTTAAGAGATGAAGGAGTTTTCAATCTGTCGAATAACGGTTCTGTATATGAACTTTCTGCTGAAGATGTGATAATCCAAGAAGATGCCTTAGATGGTAAATCTGCTGTTTCTGAGAAACTGTTGACAGTAGCTGTGATTACTGAACTGACGGATGAATTGATTCAGGAGGGTATTGTCCGAGACATGATTCGTCAGGTTCAGAACATGCGGAAAGAAGCAGAATTCAATGTGGAGGATCGTATTACGGTGAATTGTGATGCCGAAGATGATTTAAAAAAAGCACTCCAATCTTACGAGAACTATTTTTGTAATGAAGTTCTTGCAGTAAATTTAAGTTACGAAAGCGCTGAAGGGGAATTCAGCAAAGAAGTGGATATAAGAGGTCAAAAAGTAAAATATGATATTTCAAGAATTTCTAAAGAGGAGTAGAAAAAATGACAAAGAAAAAATATACTAAGAAGAAGCTGTCTGAATTTGAAAAATTAATTCTCAAATTGAGGCAGAAAGCATTAGAAGAAATGGGGGTCATACGTGACAATTCCATCGACGATGCTGCTAATTTAGATTCTATGGCACGAGACTCGAACTATGCTTACCATATGGCAGACGTAGGTACGGATGCTCAGGAAAGAGAGAAAGCATTTCTATGGCTCACGCGGGAAAATAATTTTATTCGTTTTTTGGATGAAGCACTCGATCGCATTGCCAATGGTACTTACGGTAGCTGTATCGTCTGTGAAGAACTGATTCCGGCGGCAAGATTAAAAGAAGTGCCCCATACTCAGCACTGCGTAGAGTGTAAAAACAAAGACAACCACATCTAATTTAATGAGAGTTTTGGTCTGGTCAGGCTTGGTGCTGATCCTCGATCAGTTAACCAAGCAAATTATCCGTGTCAATCTTGATCTATATGAATCTATCCGAGTCATCGGAGACAACATTCTAATTACCCATATAGAAAACCCCGGGATAGCGTTTGGTATAAATATTCAAGGCGGTTCACTTCTATTTATGATAGCTTCCTTATTAGCTACTGCTTTAATTTTTCTATATCTCTGGCGATGGCGTAATGCGTCTCTTCTAATTAGAGTTTCGCTAGCTCTTATCCTTGGTGGAGCTTTTGGTAATCTTACTGATAGATTTATTTTCGGAAAAGTAGTTGATTTTATTCAGATAGGTGCGGGTGGCTGGTACTGGCCTGTTTTTAACGTGGCAGATTCAGCAGTGACTATCGGTATGATCCTCTTCCTTTATTTGTCCTTTTTCAGACAAAATAGAGACGCGCCTGAGCTGGCCTGACAATGACAGTTCTCAAGCTCACTGCAGACCGTTCTAACGTAAGACTTGATAAGTATATTGCAGATGAGGTGGAAATCCTGTCACGGTCTAAAGCCCAGTCTAACATTAAAACCCATAATATTTTGGTAGATGGAATTCCTGCAAAACCGAGTCTTCTCCTTAGCGGTGGTGAACTCATTCAGATCGAATTACAGGATGCAGGAGAAATGTACTTGGAGTCTGAGGAGATGGATCTCGAAATACTCTATGAAGATGAAGATTTAGTTGCCATCAATAAATCTGCCGGAATAGTGGTCCACCCAGGTGCGGGGAATTATAACGGTACTCTCGTAAATGGACTTATATATCACTTTGATAAACTGTCAGAAGTGTACGGTTCTCAACGACCCGGGATTGTTCATCGATTGGATAAGGATACTTCTGGCGTATTGCTCATCGCAAAAAATGATACTGTTCACATGAAGCTTTCTAAACAATTCGCCGACCGTGATATCTCCAAAGTCTATATCGCTATAGTTTGGGGAAATCCTGCTGAAGAAAAAGGAGTGATAGCCGGCTCTTTGAAGAGGCACCCTAATGACCGTAAAAAGTTCATTGTCAGCGAAGAAGGTCGAAATGCAGAGACTCATTATCGACTGTTGGAATCTCTTGAAGACTTCTCTTTAATTGAATTGCGTCCCAAGACAGGTCGAACTCATCAACTGCGTGTTCATATGCAGCATCTCGGTAATCCTATTTTTTCCGATGATATTTACGGTGGCGGTTTGTCGCGCAGCCGAGGTTTTTCTCCTCATATACGGAAGAAAGTTGCCGTACTTCATAAGCTGATGCCCAGACAGGCTTTGCACGCACTTTCTATCGGATTTGTTCATCCCGGAACCGGGCAAGAGATGGAAATTACAGCGCCACTTCCCGGTGATTTTCGAAACGTTCTTGCTCAAATGGAGCCAGTCGGTGTCTGATATAAAAGTCAACTCGGTAGATGCATTCCTAGAATATCTTGAAAAAGAACGTGGCTATTCTCACCACTCTATCAGGAATTATCGAACTGATCTCTATTCATTCTGTGAATACATGGAACATAATCACAGTGAAATGAACGATTTTCGACGTGTAAAAAAGACCCTTATCCGAAATTATCTTGGTCAATTGATGGAACAGGGGCTCGCCGGTTCAACTGTGGCTCGTCATCTAGCTTCTTTAAAGTCATTTTTTAAATATCTGATGAGAGCTGAAGAAATTTCAATAAATCCGGCCGCAAACATAAAAAGCCCAAAATTAAAAAAGCGTCTGCCTACCTTCCTGGAAGAAGCTGTTGTGGCAAAATTACTGGAAATGCCTGATAAGGAAAAGTCATGGCTCGGGAGAAGAGACAGCGCCATACTTGAACTTTTTTACAGCACCGGCATCCGTATCAGTGAACTGGTAAATCTTTCCATCGGGGATGTAGACTTTGATGCCATGCTTATCCGTGTAATGGGTAAGAGGAACAAGGAGAGGATAGTACCGTTTGGAAATCGCGCGCATCATGCATTGAGCAAATACATAAAAGAGCGGGAAAACCGTTTGGGTTCCCTTGAGAAAAGTGATCCTCTGTTTATTTCTACTCAAAAGAAACAGATAGCTGCCAGAACGGTCCGTGATCGTCTAGCTTTTTATCTTAATAAATTTGAACGGTCAGAAGATGGTGAGAAATACAGGGGGATAAAGTGGAGCCCTCATACGTTGCGTCATGCGTTTGCTACCCACATGCTGGATAGAGGTGCTGATATCCGCGCAATCAAAGAACTGTTAGGACATGCCAGTCTGTCCTCAACTCAGGTTTATACTCATCTGCAAGTCGAACAGATGAAGAAGGTTTTTGTTCAATCTCACCCTCATGCGTAAGGAGTTTTTGCTCTTATGAATTTGCATAGTTTAGGTCTGAAAACTGTCGGAGATATTCATCGAAATGTTTCGCCGGAAAAACTTGTCAAGACAGCATTGAAAAGAAACGAAGGTGTTCTTGGAATGAATGGTGCCCTGATGGTTGACACAGGAAAATACACGGGAAGATCACCAAAGGATAAATTTATTGTAGAGGAGATATCTACAAAAGACAACGTCTGGTGGGGCTCGGTGAATCAGCCCGTTTCTGAAGCTGTTTTTGATGAGTTATATCAAAAAGTGATAGATTATTACAATACCAACGAAGACGGTTTAGGAGCATTTGTTTTTGACGGTTACTCCGGAGCGGAAGCGGAAGTGGCTTTACCCATTCGGATGATCGCCAAGAAAGCGTGGCAGGCACTTTTCGTAAACAACATGTTCATCCAACCTGAGTCGGAACAGTTGATTGATTTTAAGCCGAAATTTACAATCATAAACGCCTCTCCGGTTTTAGATGACGAATGGGAAAAGCATGGTCTTCATTCAGAGACATTTATCCTTTTCAACTTGGAAAAAGGTATCGCTATTATTGGTGGATCCGAATACGGCGGCGAGATGAAGAAAGGAATCTTTTCCGTCATGCATTACTACCTTCCACTTAAGGGAATTCTTACCATGCATTGCGCGGCTAATGTCGATTTAAATAGCGATAATCCCGCGCTCTTTTTTGGTCTCTCCGGAACTGGTAAAACGACACTTTCCACCGATCCAAAGCGATTGCTGATAGGTGACGATGAACACGGCTGGTCTGACAGCGGAATTTTCAATCTCGAAGGGGGCTGCTACGCTAAGGCGATTAATCTAAGCAAGGAACATGAACCTGGAATCTGGGGAGCCATCAGACCCGGAGCCCTCTTGGAAAATCTAGTCTATGATGAGAAAACTCTGGTTGTGGACTTCAATGATTCTTCCAAGACGGAAAATACCCGTATTTGTTATCCACTGAACCATATTGAGGAATCTCTTTATGCTCAAGGAAAGCCCAGCATTTCCGGTCATCCTAATACTATTCTGTTCCTTTCCTGCGACGCGTACGGAATTTTACCGCCTGTCTCAAAACTGACACCCGAACAGGCTATGTATCATTTCATAAGCGGGTACACGGCTAAAGTAGCGGGAACAGAGCGAGGCATCACTGAACCGCAGGCGACGTTTTCCCCATGCTTCGGGGGCCCCTTCCTGACTCTCAATCCTTTGGTTTATGGTGAACTTCTAAAGGAAAAGATGAACCATCATGGGGCTAAAGTCTATCTTGTTAATACCGGTTGGAGCGGTGGGTCTGCCATGTCAGGCGCTTCCCGTATGTCTCTCCCCGCTACAAGAGCCATGGTGACAGCTATTCTCGATGGTAGCATTGAGAAATCACAATGTATTGAGGAACCGGTTTTCGGGCTTGAGATTCCTACTCAACTACAAGGTGTTGATTCGTCTATACTCAACCCTAGAGAGACTTGGCAGAACAAGGAAGAATATGACCGAACAGCAAAAATATTGGTGGAGAAGTTTCGTAATAATTTCAAACAATATAGTGATGATACTGGTGAACTGCAAAAAGCAGGCCCTTAGTATAAAACTGAAATAGAGGAGGTGGTATGAAAGTTGAAATAACAGCCCGACATTTTAATCTACCCGACAATGCTAAAGAACACATTGAATCGAGACTTGAACGAATAGATCGATACATTCATAATCCCATAGGCTGTAAAGTGATTTTAGAACACGAGAACAATACCCATGCTGCCGAAATATCGCTTGCACTGTCAGGCAAGAACATCTTTGTAAAGGACTCTTCCGAAAACCTTCTCAAGTCTTTCGACAGTGCATTTAATAAGCTCGTGGGACGAGTGAAGAAGTTCAAGGAAATCCGCACCAGTCACAATTAGCGGATAATAACAGCATAAATCAGTTGGTTTTCCGAGGGGAAGTGGATTAACTTTATTTTTACTTCTGTTTAACAAAATAATAGGTTGAGAAAGAAAATGAGCTCGAAAATATTTACGTCTGAATCGGTTACTGAAGGTCACCCTGATAAGGTTTGTGACCAGATATCTGATGCTATCCTTGATGATCTGCTTTGTAAAGATACAGAATCAAGAGTAGCCTGTGAAGTGTTGACATCTACAGGATTAGTACTTGTGGCTGGCGAAATTAGTACAGACTGTTACTCTGATATTCCTTCTGTTGTAAGAAAAACTCTTGGAGAAATCGGTTATACTAATCCGGAATATGGTCTTGACTATCAGGATTGCTCCGTACTTATTTCTGTCCACGAACAAAGTGCTAACATATCAGTAGGCGTAACAGAGACGGAAGATCGAGAGCAGGGTGCCGGTGATCAGGGTTTGATGTTTGGATATGCCAGTAATGAAACTGATGTGCTGATGCCGCTTCCAATAACACTTGCGCATAGATTGTCCGAGAAACTTGCAGCTGTACGGAAAGAAGGAATTTTACCGTGGACTCGTCCTGATGGTAAATCTCAAGTCTCAGTTCTTTATGAGGATAACAAACCCGTACGTGTTGAAAAGGTTGTTATTGCAATTCAACATGATCACGGTGTGCCTAACGAGAAAATCCATAAAGAAATACAGCAAGAGGTTATCCTGCCGGTTTGTGAGGATTGGCTTCATGACGGCACTGAGTTTCTAATTAACTCCACTGGTATTTTTGAAAAAGGCGGTCCCGAAGCTGACACAGGTCTAACCGGTAGAAAAATTATCGTCGATACTTACGGTGGGACCGGTCGTCATGGTGGTGGAGCTTTTTCAGGAAAGGACCCTAGTAAAGTGGACAGATCGGCGACTTATATGGCCCGCCACATCGCTAAGAATCTTGTTGCAGCTGGTTTAGCTGAACGATGCGAAATTCAGTTTGCTTACTCCATCGGAGAAGCAAATCCAGTATCGCTGAATGTGAACTCATTCGGTACTGGCTCAATGCAGGATGAGGATCTGGAGAAGATAATTAGGGACAATTTCCCACTTAAACCGAGAGAAATCATAGACTATCTTGACCTGAAAAATCCAATCTATCAGCCGACAGCAGCATACGGTCATTTTGGACGTGAGCCAAAGAGGGAAATTGTTGAGTGGAAGGAGAATGGTGAAGTGCACTCTTCAGAACATAATTTTTTCACATGGGAAAAAACGGATAAAGCCGAATCATTAAAACGTTAGTAAATGAATGGAGATATAATTGACTGATTATCATATAGCTGATGTAGAATTAGCCGCTGAAGGGAAACGGCGGATTTTGTGGGCAGATAGAAATATGCCTGTTCTTACTTCTATACGTGAACGATTTTCTGATGAAGAACCGTTAAAAGATGTTCGTCTTTCAGCTTGCCTACATGTAACTGCAGAGACAGCCAATCTGATGCGGACCCTCAAAGCCGGTGGGGCTGATGTGCTTCTTTGTGCATCTAATCCTCTTTCCACACAGAATGATGTGGCGGCCTCTCTCGTAGAGGATTTTGGCATCAAGACTTATGCAGTTAACGGCGAAGACAGAGAAACCTATTACGATCACATACGAGCTGCACTGGACTTTAAACCGAAGATTACTCTTGATGATGGTGCCGATTTGGTCAGCACACTCCACTCGGACTATCCTGAAGATATTTCAGGGGTACGCTGCAGTATGGAAGAGACTACCACCGGCGTCATCCGACTTGAAGCGATGGCACAAGATGGAGCGCTGAAAATACCTGTTGTTGCGGTGAACGATGCTGATACAAAACATCTTTTCGACAATCAGTACGGAACAGGACAATCTACAGTAGATGGGATTATTCGTGCCACAGATGTTCTGCTTGCTGGGAAAACCTTTGTGGTTGGAGGTTACGGTATGTGCGGACGCGGTCTTGCCAATCGAGCCCGAGGCATGGGTGCTCATGTGGTCGTGACGGAAGTTGAACCGGTGAGAGCTCTTCAGGCTGTCATGGACGGATTTAAGGTCATGTCAATGGATGATGCAGCTATTATTGGTGATATTTTCTGTACTGTCACAGGAAATACCACAGTTTTGACCACTCAGCATTTCGAAAAAATGAAAGATGGTGCACTAATTGCGAACTCTGGTCATTTCAATGTGGAAATCAATATTGAAGGGTTAGAGATGCTCGCCAATAAAGTCAACAGAAATGTTCGTAATTATGTGGATGAATATCTGTTTTCTGATGGCCGTAGTGTCTATCTGTTAGGTGAAGGACGCCTCATCAATCTGGTGGCTGCGGAAGGCCATCCTGCCGATGTCATGGATATGAGTTTTGCACTTCAGGCACTCATGGCAGAATACAGTATGAAAAATGATCTTACGCCTGCAGTTCATTCAGTACCTCGGGAGGTTGACAAGCTTGTTGCCAGCCTCAAACTACAGACTATGGGGATAGAGATTGATGCATTATCAGATGAACAGGAGACGTATTTAAATTCGTGGGAAGAAGGTACCTAAAACAGCTCTGAAAACATTATGAAGCGGAGAGTCACTCTTCTCACACTTCTTCTCCTCTGGCTAAACGCCGGATGCGATTTCCAAGACGTCTCCGAATTTGAAATCCCTACCTGGAACGTCACTTTAACAATACCCTTAATGCACGAATGGTATCCTCTATCGAATATAGTGGATGATTCTGTTATTCAGTCAAGCGGTGACAGCATTTTCATCGAATTCG
>DKQU01000019.1:17519-20380 GCA_002471865.1 Fidelibacterota bacterium UBA7300
ATGAGTGTCGGTTTTGCAGATACAACAGTTGGACCGTCTGCAGATGATATTTTCAGCGGTTACACGTTTACTCTCACAGATACGATTCCTATCGGAGAAACCATGGAATCTATGAGTGTCATAAACTGGGCAGCCAATCCACCAGTGACGGTTCAGTTTCCTTCTGTCTCAATACAGAAAATTGATGGACAGTCGTGGAATTTGGTGGCGGATGCCATCGAGCAGACGCTGGGGCAGACAGAGTTAGATACAACTCTCTTCGATTCTGAAGAGTTGTTTGCCGAGATTCCTTTTATTTCAGAGATAATAGGTATTTTTATCGGCGGCGATGCAGGTGAAAACTACTATCAGTCTGTTTTTGAAAATATAGATCTCCCAGTTGATATCGACAGTACTTGGGCGCTACTGCTTTCCGGTGTTGATACTTTGGCAGATCACGAAACGAATACTCTTGCAATTACTGAGTCAATTGATTCTACAACCTCTCTTGTTGATCAAGCACTAGGGGAAACTATCGGCTTCAATTTCGGTTTTACTCTGCAAAGAAAGGCAGATGATGATACGCTCACTATTCCTGCCGGAGATGAACTGGATATGCTCATGGGAATTAGCATGGGAATACAAGATTTAGATTATGCCCGAGTGGTTGTAACAGAAGCATCCCTCATGGATCCTGATGATATGGAACCCATATCTTTTGATCAGGCAAGTATAGAAGCGGAGGATTGTACTGTTAGTGGAGTTTATGGTGGAAGCTTCGCGGAAGGTACCAGCAATGTACCAAAAGTGAATATTATTGGTGTGTCCGATGTTTTCAGCACGTTTCCATTCGGTATCAATTTTGGTATCGAATTCGAGAATTTCGTTGACACTGATGATAGTTCACTGACTTTTTCGCATATTCTGGATTCCACAGCTTGGGAAGATGAACAGAAGCTTGACGGCTGGTCGTTTGTCAATCCAGATGATCCAGATCCTCAGAATCCAACCATTCCATTGGATTCTCTCATAATTGTCCCAACTGTAACAACGACTGCCGATACTGTGGATGTGAATCTGGACGGATCCGAATGGATTTTCTCTTTGGGAGTTGATGTCTATCCTCTGGAGTTTGGCAGTCTCATGGCAGATCTCGATTGTGCTTTTCCACCTCAGACGCAGGAAATTGACGACATTCCGCAAGGATTCACGGGAATGTCATTTGGCGAGGTTATTCTGGAGTTCACCATGTACAATCAGATTAGGTTACCTCTGAGTCTAAATCTGGATTTAATTGGAATAGGGAATACCGGTGACTCTGTTCAGGTAATAGTTGATGCTGATTTGGGTATCCCTGCTGTTGTAGGTGACACCGCTAAGACAATCCTGAGGCTCAGCAGCATCGGCACTGTTGTTCAGATTTACGACAGCATCAATGATTCTCTGCCGTCTTCTGCAGATACTATATCTGCTTTAGAAGGTGAGACTAACACGATTGTAGATCTCATGGCGCTGAATCCAAGTCAGATGATCGTGGATGCGACTGCCGGTATTCAGGGGGTGGGCTCTTTAGATCAAAATGCGGCATTCTGGGGTGAGTATAACCTGATTGCGCCGTTCAGTGTTATTATGGATACAATCACTTTTGTCCCGGTTACGTCAACTCCGGTGACCGAAATGGATCATGAGACCCGGAATCAGTTTCGTGCTTCTGTTAAAGGGGCATCTATGACAACACGGATTATCAACGGTCTGCCCATAAGCGGAGAAATGGCCATAATATTTTCAGATCGTGATCTCTTCCCATTGGATCGAAAGGCGGAAACGCTTCAGACCATAGCGGACAGTCTGCAGTGGTCAGATTCTCTTTATGTAGTCACCTCATGCTCAACGCTTAAACCGTCTAACGACGATATGTATATTTTCAATGTGATGAATGATTCCAGTGACTGCATCGATGGTGTGGCATATCTGATTCGCGGAGTTCCGGCTTCCCGGGATACCGTCTATTCATTTGTAGATACCCTCGTAAAGATAGTGTTACCGACTCCGGATGAGTATTACGGTCAAGGTGATCCCGGCGGAAGTCCTGGCATGGTGAAAACTCCTGGTGATACAGTAGTTGTAAGCGAGATTGACTCTAATAAAATCACTATGCTCTCTTCACTGGGAGATCACTATATCAACAACATGACAAGATTCTACGGTACAGAGGGGGCAGCGGTATTTTTCTCCACCCGCGACACTCTTGAAATACTGTCTTATATTTCGTTTACACTACAAAGCACAGGAATTCTTGAGGAAGCTCAGGATGAACTCGTAATTACGTATCCCAACGGAAATGAATCTCTGGTTCAGGACAGTACAATTGTCATCAGGTGGCGCTCACTTGGAGATGAAGTAAGTGGTCAGAATGTGGAACTGTTCATTTCTGATCTAGAGGAGCCGGATATTGCTCAGGATGAAGATTGGGAATCTATTAGTGGAGGTGCTATTAGCAATGCTGACTCCATGATTTGGACACCGGGTGCTAGTGATGTGGACGACATACTCTGGCTGAAAATATGTAATGAAGATGGTTCATTATGTGATCAAAGTGGTTGGCATTTCGAAATTACTTCAAGTGGCGGGCGAATGGTTTCCCGACCACTGAGAAAATTTGATGAGATCAGCCCAGCTGTAAATAAAAATCCCATAAGCGGTAATAGATGAAATACAGCATAATCATATGTTTAATTGGAATGCAGTTTCTTTTTGGGCAGGCAAAGAGCGATCCTCGGCTGGTTTCCATGGCAGGAGCTTATACCACCTTGTCTGACGGTATTTACGCTGTAGGTGTTAATCCAGCTAATCTGGCGTTTCAACACGGTAAACCGTTTATG
>DKQU01000022.1 GCA_002471865.1 Fidelibacterota bacterium UBA7300
TAGTTGGTTGTGTTTTCCAAAGGCAAATGTTCGATACCGATATCTTCAAAAGGACATATCACATTGTGGGCTTCCCACCCGGCGCAAATGTCCCCGTAGTTAGGTGTTCCATTAACAAGATAGCCGTCATCGTCATCAACAAGCAAAATCTCCATGAGAAAGTCTGGTACAGTCGTAGGCCGGGCTACCTGGGCGAAGAAGAAAAGAGTGTCTGCGTGTGCCTTGGCAATATCGTAACCCAGCGAAGCAATAAAGTTCTCCCGCATTTTCCAGAGGGAACCCATGGTGATTTCACCGAGACAGTGGACCGATCCTCCGCATTCATTAGCCGGGTATTGGCGGGTGTTATTCCCGTCCCGCAGGCAAGTCCCTGGCCCGAAAAAGCCGTTACCCAAGCATGGTGAGTTTGTAATGGTCATAGCCCAATAATCACTACACCCTTCACCCATTCCACTAGAGTATGGCGGAGAATAAGGATAATAAATAAACTGCTGAAGTCCGTGTCCATACTCGTGATATACCACATCCGCCATTTGATCTGTGGCGGCACAGCCGCCACCCTCTGAAAACATATTGATGCTGTTGCCGTCCCAGTAAGCATTGCACGGCCAGTATGGATCTTCGGAACCGATATTTACATGTGCTGGCATGATGTAGTCAGCACCTGTGAATGACTGGTCAATTGCCACAGCCATATCGTGAACGAAATTCCCATGGAAGTAGGTATCACGTTCTCCAGGAATTGAGTTAGCGTCGTCAAAATGAAAATCCTCAGTAGTACCCGGTGTCACCGTACGGGTAATGACCGCATCGCTCCCGTTGGCATTCTCAGTATTAATATATTCTCCGAGGAGTTCAACAGTAGCTGTGCGGGTCTGACTACCGATTTCGATTGAGTACCACCCGTTCGCATTGGTGAAAGTGGATCCGACTCCAGAGATTTGAACCTTTGTATTCGGTAGTCCACGGAGTTCATCATCACCGTAGGGCTCGTCCTTCACCATACCGGTTACGTATCCGGAAATGACAGCACTGGCAGCCAGGTCAACTTTCTCCAGAATCTCACCAGAGTGAGCATCCACGAATATTTTCCAGCGGTGAGTCGGGAGGTCAGAATCAGGAAGAATACCCCGGGTAAATAACCCCACCTGCCACGACAGGTGATAAACCGGTGATTGTCCATCTTCCACCCAGATAAATGGCTGGGGTTCACCATCAATATAATCGCCTTTTGCTTCGTCAAAATCTACTTCCGCCTGGGCGGCCACAATTGCCATCTCATCTGTTAGGGCCGGAGAGGTATTGATCTCTATCTGTGGGTAAGCATCGTGCCCAATCAGTACAAGGTCACCATCTAATGTGTAACGGAAATCGACACGACCATTATAAACAGGAATTCCTTCGTAGGTCTGGTTAAAGATAAGATATCGAATGCGACCCCTTTTCTCATTCACCCATAGTTCCAGGTCGCTGTTTCCGATCCTGAAGAGGTAATCGTTCCGATCGATAAATTCTCTTGCTGCTGCCTCTGATGATTCAGCATCGCGAGCATCAAAGAACTGGGGGATCCTATCTCCTATAAGACGATGAGGAGTCTTATGAGGTGTCCATTGGACTTGCCAATCTGTACCGTTCTCGGCAAAAAACCGATCCTGTACGGTTAGATAAGTCGGACGTTGAGTCTCATCTGCGCCGGCGGCAGACAGAAGGACAAAAAACATAATTATTGACGTTAATTTTCGCACAACTATTCTCCTTTGATTAAGTTAGAAACTTACTTCTAGGTCTATAAAATGACAATGGGAAACTTTTTTTCTCACTTCTCACAATTTTGGATATTCATCCTTCCAATATAAACTGTATCAAAAGAACGATATCCAAAACATCAATAATCTGATCGTGATTGAGATCAGCATACTGCAATTCATCATCTTCCACTGTTTCCGGATGCAGGATCATATCTACAATATGGAGAATATCCATCACATCAACTGAACAGTCGCCATTCACATCTCCGGGACCTGTCTCAACTTCCGGTAACGCCAGTACCTTAATATCATCTACGTAGAAACCGTCACCCTCTACAGAGCCATCACTTGATAAAGTGAAGCGAAGATACAGTTCCGGCTCGCCGGCAAACTCGGAGAGATTCATTATCTCTTCGATCCACAGTAACTGAATGCCTTCGTATCCTGGCTCACCCAAACTCTGCACACCGTCACCACTACCGAAAATCGTGTAATTCCCACTCAACGGCTGCCACTCTCCTGTGGATCCCAAGCGGAGGTGAACCTGCGCAAAATCCCAGTTGGACTCAATCTCCCAACGAGCTTTAAATGTCAGGACAGGATTAGATGCCTCAGAAAGATCAAACGGTACTTCTAATGCCAAACTGTTCATCTCCCATGAACTGTAATCTCCTCCGGGACTGTCAGTAAACGAGAATTCACCCTCAGCTGCTTCCTCTGAGAGTCCCCAAGCATAAGTTGCCCAGTTGTCCAAACCATTTTCAGCGTCATCTGACATGAATAAATCAGGAGTTCCTACTACGATTTCAATAGTCTTGGAAAATTCCTCTTCTCCAGAATGCAATGTGATCTCTATTCCTGTCTGGCAGCCGATACCCGTTGAGCTACTTATTGCCATGTCAATTACATCCGGGAAAGGGAGAGATTCACGGGCATTCAAAACCGGAAACTCAAAGGATACCGGGATAAACTCTATTACATTATTTACAGGAGAAATAGTTACCATGACGGGGCCGGGTGATTCGGAGAGACCTATATTTTCTACATCGAAAGTTATGGTAAAGAAATCACCGGGATTCACGTACTCTTGACTTATTTCCACATTACTTACGCCAAGCATAGCACCAGCCAACCGAGCAAAATAGAGGTTAGGCCAGAGATTCTCTTCACAGAGTGGAACAATGCGGTCAGTAGCCGGCCAGAAGCCGTCACTCCAGCCACCAATCTCAGGTGTGTATGCAATCAGCCCCTGATCTCCGTAGGACCAATCCACTGCATCTCCGTTCACCATGTAGCCTACCGTCTCCGGTCCGGTTCCCACCTCATAATTGTTATACTTGGTCATTTCCGCCCCTACTTCGCGGAGATAGGTCAAGTCCGGTTCAGATGGATAATCTCCCGAACCAAAGGAGTGAATCAGAAGGTTGGAGTAAGTGTGGTAGTGCAGCACATTCTTGAAATCTTTACTCATGATAAAGTCACGGACAGCCTGCGTCTCCGGTTCCGAAAATTCCGCTTCTCCACGATAAACCTCTGAACAGGCATCACCGCTGGAGCCCCAATCACCACCCCAATTGTAACTGTAGTTTCGGTTGAGGTCAATGCCCTCATTTCCGTCACATACCGGCTGCCGATTCTTCCGGTGCATGCCGCCGCCGTTGGGCTCAATAAATTCATTGTAGTAGTAACCGTCGGGATTAATTATAGGGATAAACCACATCTCTCTGTTATCCACTAAATAAGAAATATCGAGGTCAACTCCGTAATTTTCGCAGAGATTGTAGATGAAGTAGATGAGGTTCATCATACTCAATGGCTCCCGGGCGTGAGTAACGCCGGTATACAAGACCTGCGGCTCATCCTCGCTCTCATCCTGATCTACATTATCTGATATCTTCACTCCCCAGATGTTCCGGCCTTCCACAGATTGACCAATACTTTCCTTCTCAGACACAATATCAGGATACAAAAGATGCAGGGAATCCAACTCTGCTTCATATTCCGCCAGAGTATAATTGCCTCCCATTGAGCCTATCTCAAACCCACCATCACGCTTAAGATCAGGATTAAAGCGGCTCTGATAGAACTCAGTCAAATTCTCATGGATAATCTCAGTCTGGAAACCAGCACTTTTCAACTCTGCAACTTGCTCTCTCGTCGCAGTTAATTCAATGAAAATGTTCTTCTTTGTCCGCACGTGGTCTAGAGGTATACCTAAAG
>DKQU01000008.1 GCA_002471865.1 Fidelibacterota bacterium UBA7300
ACTATCGATATGGGCGGAACGAGTTTCGACGCCAGCCTCGTGGTGAACAGGCACTGTGTGACTAGTACAGAGGGAGAAATCAACCGTTACAGGATTGCACTGCCAACTCTTGACATTGTGACTATTGGAGCTGGGGGCGGCAGTATCGGCTGGATGAACAGTGGCGGTTTGCTGCAGATGGGTCCTCAGAGCGCAGGTGCCTTGCCCGGACC
Organism: Fidelibacterota bacterium UBA7300; assembly: GCA_002471865.1. GTDB lineage: Bacteria > Fidelibacterota > Marinisomatia > Marinisomatales > UBA2128 > UBA2128. Next base: position 213 of record DKQU01000008.1, read on the forward strand.
AGTCTGTTACGATCGGGAAGGCGAAGAGCCGGCATGTACGGATGCTGATCTTATTCTTGGCTATCTTGATCCAAAATACTTTGCCGGCGGAAAGTACAAGCTGAATAAAGAGAAGACCTTTGCACAAACCGATGTGAAACTTGCTCAACCGTTGGATCTTTCAATTCTCGAGACTGCTGCGGGGATGTATCGCATCATCAATATGAATATGGCGCAGGGAGTTCGTCAGGTGTCGGTTGAGCGTGGTTACGACCCGAGGGAGTTTCTGATGATTGTAGCGGGTGGGGCGGGGCCTATTCACGCCGGAGAGATCTGCCGTGAGTTAGAGATACCCATGTTTGTGGTGCCCAATGTAGCGCCCATCTTCTGTGCTACTGGTATGCTGTTAGGAGATCTGAAACACGATTATGTCAGGTCGTTTATCACCCGGTTTTCTGACATTGATAAAGAACTCTTTCTCAAAGTCTATAAAGAAATGGTGGATGAGAGTGAAGCCGTCTTGTCGAATGAAGGGATGACTGAAAACAACGTCGAACTGCAGCCTTCGCTGGATTTGCGTTATGTGGGGCAATACCATGAAGTACCGCTTCAGGTAAACATGGATGATATTCGATCATTCAATCTGGAAAGAATCAAAAAAGCATTTCACAAGGAACACAATCGCCAGTTTGGATATTCTCTTGAACAGGAAGAGACTGAACTGGAGATAATAAATGTTCGTCTTAGAGCGATTGGTGTCACCGAAAAACCTGACTCGTTTGCCAGGTTGGATACTTCAGTCACGGTTCGGAACATTGATTTTGCACTAAAAAGTAAACGGAATGTCTATATTCCGGAAATAAATGATGTTAAAGAAATCCCTGTTTACGATGGGGATAAACTGACGGAGAAATATACTGTTGAGGGTCCAGCGATCATCGAGCAGGTTAATACCACTATCTTTCTAGGAGAATCCTATGATTGTGACAGTGGAATTGGCGGATCGTTTGTTGTATATAATCGGGATAAGTACCCAGATGGATTTAAATTTGACCAGACAGACTGAAAAGGGACAAGATGGCTGATATAGACAAAATACTACTTTCGATTTTTCAGCGAACTTTTAAGTCTATCACTGACGAGATGAGCATTTCACTAACTAAAACGACTCGATCTCCAATTCTATGTGAAGCAAAAGATTTTGTTACGGGGCTGTATGATGCCAGTGGCCAGATGCTGGAACAGACAGAAAATCTGCCTATACTCTCGTTTTCTTTAGGACCAGTGTGCAAGGTTATAGTGGAACAGTACGGAGACAACATATATCCCGGAGATGTTATTATCCACAACGACGTGTTTTCCATGGGTAACCAGAATAATGACGTAGCTATCTTCAAACCCATTTTTCATGATAACGTTCTCATCGGCTGGGCTGCAGCAAAAGGTCATCAGGCTGACATAGGAGGTTCAGTGCAAGGGGGCTATAATCCCAATGCCACGGAAGTATGGCAGGAAGCTCTCCGGATCCCGGCAGTTAAGATTTATGAAAAAGGGAAATTGAGAAAAGATGTTTGGGACCTTATTTTTGCGAATATCCGTCTGACTATGGTTCAGGAAGATATTAAAGCCCAGGTGGGTGCCTGCACGTTGGGTGAAAGGAGGCTGAAGGCGCTGGTAGAGAAATATGGTGTGGAGTGTTATAAGACACATAAAAAGGAACTGTTCCGCTCTACAGAAAAAATGATGAAGAGCGAAATTGCCGCTATTCCCAACGGTGTTTATAGAGGTGATAGCATGGTTTTCTACGACGGAAAGCATAAAGGGACTGAATTTACAGTGCGAACAAAAATCACAGTTGATGATGATGCTATCACTTTTGATTTTTCTGAGTCATCCGACCAGACGAAAGGTTTTGTAAACGGAACTTATACATCTACATGCTCAGCCATTACTTTGACCTTCCTTCAGATGATTAATCCCAATATTCCTCACAATGAGGGCATGATAAAACCACTGCATTATATTGTGCCTGAAGGCATCTTACTGAATGCTTCTTACCCCGCTGCCACCACGTTCGGGAATCATCTGTGTCCACAGGTAGCTGACGCTATTTTCAAGGCTCTGAGTGAGGCAATCCCGGATCGAGTCACTGCCGGATGGAACCATCTCTTATGTTCTCTTTTTACTGGCATTAACCCAAGGACGGACGAGAAATATGTAGATATTGGGTTCCTCGGTATGAAAGGTGGTTCTGGAGCGCTATATCAATCAGACGGTTACGATCATATCGGTATGATAGACGCATCAGGCGGAGTTCTTGATCAGGATTATGAAATGTTCGAACAGCAGACCCCGCACAAGTTGATTCGACATGAGTATTTGACTGATTCTGCCGGAGCGGGAAAATGGCGGGGCGGCCTGGGTGTGATAACAGAAATTGAATTAGGGAGTGATGACACTACCATGGTAATTTTCGGGGATGGTGATGTGAAACCACCATATGGACTGTTTGGAGG
>DKQU01000097.1 GCA_002471865.1 Fidelibacterota bacterium UBA7300
AAAGTGAAGGATGAAATCGTCGCCGATGCAAGAGAGAAAGCTGAATCTCAAGTACAAAACGCTAAAATCCAAATCGATGCTGAGAAAGAGAAAGCTATTGAAGAGATCAAGGGTGATGTTATCGATATCTCTCTCCAAGTGGCCGAGAAGCTTATCAAGCGAAATATCAGCAAGGAAGACAATTATGAATTGATTCAGGATTCCTTGAAGAAAGTCGGAACTGAAGGTGAAAGTAGAGCGGAAAGCTAAACAGTACGCCGCTGCACTTCTGGACGTGAGTCGGACAATTAATGCCGTGGATGAAGTGCATTCTTCGTTAAGCGTCCTCAAAGAAGTGTATAAAAAAGAGGCGGCTTTCAGAGCATTCTTTCTTAGCAGGAGATTGACTGGCGATCAAAAAATAGAAGTACTTAAAGCCATTCTGGGCGAGTCTTGTCACTCGCTGATAAAGACGTTGTTTGGCATTTTATCTGATAATCGGGAGCAGAATATTTTGTTGGATATTGCTCATGCATTCGAAGTCTTGCGGACAGATGAACTTCAAATTCTTGGAGCAACCATCTTTACAGCTGAATCACCGTCAAAAGACGACTACAATTCAATTCGTGAAAGTCTGGCAAAAAGCACTGGGAAAAAAGTAGAGATTAACTCAGAAGTGAATCCTGATCTTTTGGGAGGACTGAAGCTCCGGCTGGGTAATCTCTTCATTGACGGTTCAATCAAAGGACAACTAGACTCGCTAAAACGGGAATTAACAATTACGTAGCAACGGGATAATTCTAAAATGGATATAAAAACAGACGAAATAAGAGATCTATTAATTAAAGAAATCGAGAAGTTTGATATCAGTGTCGATGTGGCTGAAGTCGGAGAAGTGATCGAGATTGGTGATGGTGTTGCACGAGTAAACGGTTTGGAAAATGTGGTGAGTTCTGAATTAGTAGAATTGCCTAATAATGTATTTGGCATGGCGCTGAACCTTGAAGCGGATAACGTAGGACTGGTACTCTTTGGCGAAAGCCAGTTGGTGAAGGAAGGCGATATCGCCAAGCGGACCGGCAAAGTAGTAGAAATACCAGTAGGCGAAGCCATGCTCGGCAGAGTAGTTGATCCGCTGGGCAGACCAATAGATGGGAAAGGTCCAATCGCATCATCTCATAAACTGCCAATTGAACGAAAGGCATTAGGTGTGCTTGATCGTCAGCCGGTGAAGGAACCGCTCCAGACCGGGCTCAAGGCGATAGATTCCATGGTTCCCATCGGACGAGGACAGCGGGAACTTATCATTGGTGATCGTCAAACCGGGAAAACAGCAATTGCCATTGATACTATTATCAATCAGAAAGTTACTCATAAAACAGACTCTCCGGTTTATTGTGTTTACGTCGCCATTGGTCAGAAGGCATCAACAGTTGCACAAGTTGTAGCAAAGCTGGAAGAGAACGGTGCGATGGAATACACAACCGTTGTAGCTGCCAGTGCTTCCGAGCCAGCACCGCTTCAATATATTGCTCCCTATGCCGGATGTTCTCTTGGCGAATATTTTCGGGATGATGGAAAACACGCCTTGGTCATTTATGACGACCTTTCTAAGCACGCCTGGGCTTATCGCCAGATGTCACTTTTGTTGAGACGTCCTCCCGGCAGGGAAGCGTATCCTGGTGACATATTTTATCTTCACAGCAGACTTCTGGAGCGAGCCAGCAAATTGAACGATAATCTCGGTGGAGGTTCTCTGACAGCTCTTCCCATCATTGAGACTCAGGAAGGCGATGTTGCGGCTTACATCCCTACTAATGTCATCTCTATTACGGACGGTCAGATCTATCTGGAGACGGGACTGTTCAATGCCGGTGTACGTCCTGCCATTGACGTGGGGCTCTCGGTCTCCCGTGTGGGAGGAAACGCTCAGATTAAGGGGATGAAGAAAGTTGCAGGGATGCTACGATTAGACTTGGCTCAGTTCCGAGAGCTTGAAGCGTTTGCCAAGTTTGGATCAGACCTTGATAAGAACACACTGGCTCAGCTTACTAGAGGTCAGCGAATGGTGGAGATTTTGAAGCAAGGTCAATATTCACCGGTCGATGTGGCAAAACAGGTGGCTATTATTTGGGCAGGTAATAGCGGTTATCTTGATGACATACCGCAGGAGAGAGTGGCTGAGTTCGAAGAGGGTTTACACTCCTTCATGGAGGCAAATTATGCAGAGATTCTTACTGAACTTTCAGATACCGGAGAGATGAGTGAAAAGAGCGAAAAGGGTCTTGCAAAAGGAGTAAACGAGTTTAAGAGCGGTTTTTCCACAGAATAAATGGCTAATCTAAAAGACATAAGGGATCGGATAAAGTCTATCCGAAACATACAGCAGGTGACAAAGGCTATGAAGATGGTAGCTGCAGCAAAACTCAGGAGAGCACAAGAACGGATGGAACAGGCCCGGCCATACGAAGAGCGCCTCAGTCAAGTTATTCACTCACTGCTGCCGGATGTAGATCGGGAACTCCTACCTCTATTGGATGTGCGTGAGGTGAAAAGAGTTTGTATGGTATTGGTTACTTCAGATCGGGGGCTGGCAGGCTCTTTTAACTCAAGTATAATCCGTCGGGCTGAAGATGAGATTACAGCTTTTGGAAGAGAAGCAACTGACCTAATTTGTATCGGCCGGCGTGGACGAGACTATTTCCGTAAGCGTGATTATAATGTAGTATCTGATTACGCGGATTTCTGGAACGAACTAAGTTTTACTCACGCTATGGAGTTTGGTGAAGATGTTATCGAGATGTTCGTGTCTGGCAAGGTTGACGAAGTACATGTTATTTTCAATTGGTTCAAAAGTGTCGGCACACAGGAAATCCATGTGGAACGTCTCCTGCCACTGGTTTATGAAGGAGAGGAGCAGACACTTAGTGAAAGACTATATGAACCGTCGAAGGATGAATTGGTCCGTTCTCTAATACCGCGCCACATGAATGTTGAAATGTGGAAGTATCTTCTGGAATCATACGCCAGCGAACAGGCAGCCCGCATGGTGGCAATGGACAATGCCACTGAAAATGCGGGTGAACTGATACATGATCTGCGGTTGGAGTTTAATAAGTTGAGGCAGGCGGCTATTACCAAAGAAGTTTTGGAAATAATAAGCGGAGCAGAAGCACTTAGAGTTCAATAGTATGAATACATAAATTACTTATTAGAATTAAAAGGATGAAATAATGGCAGCAGGGAAAGTATCACAGATTATGGGAGCCGTGGTAGATGTTGTATTTGAGGACGGTTATTTACCTGAAATTTTCAATGCGTTGGAAATTGAAAGGAGTGATAGTACCAAACTCATACTTGAAGTGGCTCAGCATTTGGGCGATGCCACCGTCCGAACAGTGGCTATGGACAACACTGACGGTCTAGCTCGTGGGTACGAGGTGAAAGATACAGGTCAGCCCATCTCCATGCCTGTAGGACCAGATACACTGGGTCGACTATTTGATGTTCTGGGAAATCCTATTGATGGCAAACCTGCTCCCATAACTGAAAAACGTTATCCTATTCACCGACCTGCTCCAAAGCACGAGGATCTCTCAACTTCTCAGGAGGTTTTGGAGACTGGTATTAAGGTGGTGGATCTTATGGAGCCGTACACGAAGGGCGGCAAGACTGGTCTTTTTGGTGGCGCCGGCGTTGGTAAGACTGTTCTCATTCAAGAATTGATTCACAACATTGCGACAGAACATGGAGGTTATTCTGTTTTTTCCGGTGTTGGTGAGCGAACCCGTGAAGGCAATGATCTTTACCTTGAAATGAAGGAGTCTGGCGTTATCGATAAGACTTGTATGGTCTTTGGTCAAATGAACGAACCGCCCGGCGCCCGTCTCCGCGTGGGGCTTTCCGGTCTGACCATGGCTGAATATTTCCGTGATGAAGAAGGACGTGATGTACTGCTTTTCATTGATAATATCTTCCGGTTTACACAGGCCGGTTCTGAGGTGTCGGCATTGCTAGGACGGATGCCGTCGGCGGTGGGATACCAGCCTACGCTTTCCACTGAAATGGGAGAGTTGCAGGAAAGAATTACTTCTACAAAGAAAGGGTCGGTAACATCTGTGCAGGCTATTTATGTACCGGCGGATGACCTGACGGATCCGGCGCCGGCCACAAGTTTTGCTCACCTTGATGCTACTTCAGTACTGGAGAGAAAAATCGCTGAATTGGGTATTTATCCTGCTGTGGATCCACTGGCATCAACTTCCCGGATAATGGATCCACGTATCATCGGTGAGAAACACTATCAAGTTGCACGGTCGGTACAGGTTGTGCTTCAGAAGTACAAGGAGCTTCAGGATATTATCGCCATTTTAGGAATGGACGAGCTTTCTGATGAAGACAAGTTAGCAGTAGCTCGAGCGAGAAGAATTCAGAAGTTTATGTCTCAGCCGTTCTTCGTGGCAGAGCAATTTACCGGCGTTGAAGGTCGTTACGTTTCTCTCGAAGATACAGTCTCCGGTTTTGAAGCAATCTTAAATGGTGAAGCAGATGACTTACCCGAGAATGCTTTTATGTACGTTGGAACTATCGACGAAGCAAAAGACAAGGCTAAGAAAACAGCGAATTGATGAAATCATTTCTACTGGAAATCGTTACACCTGATAAACTCCTCGATAAGAGTGAGGTGACTTATGTCCGCTGTCCTGGGATGGATGGACTTTTTGGCGTTATGAATGGGCATATACCAGCTCTCATTGCAATGAAAACGGGGGAGATAAAAGTGACCAAGGACGGTAAGGATTTGTTCTTCGCCACAAGTGGTGGTTACGCCGATATTTCGATAGAAAAGGTTGAACTTTTAGTGGAAACTGCTGAACAGGCAGATGAAATTGATGTGAAACGCGCGGCATTAGCTCAAGATAAGGCAAAAGAACATATGTCTAAAGGTGATGTGGATTATATTCAGTCGAAAGCAAAACTCGATCGAGCAGTTAATCGTCTAGCTGTCGCTAAAAGACATTAATCTTTTCTGGCTTGCAGAAACTCCTTCGTCTTTTTAACAAGTAGAGTCAAATTTTATCATGTTTAAACGTACTCATACCTGCGGTGAACTTCGATCTTCCCATATTAGCAGTGAAGTCTGCCTGAACGGCTGGGTTTCTACCACTCGAGATCACGGCGGTCTTATTTTTGTGGATATCCGCGATCGCTACGGAATCACTCAGATTACGTTCGATGAGGAATCTAACCCTAATCAGTTCAAAATTGGCCGGAAGCTTTCCATGGAAGATGTTATCTCCGTTCGTGGTATTGTACAGCCTCGAAAGGAAGGAGCAGTGAGGAAAGACCTCGCTACAGGCGAAATTGAGGTAGATGTGATTGAGATCGAGGTACTCAATGAGACTGCTCCTCTTCCGTTTGTCGTAAGTGATCGGGAAAGCGCCAGTGAGGACTTCCGACTGAAGTACCGCTACATGGAGCTTCGGACGAAAGAACTTCAGAGTTACATGGATATTCGTCACAGAACCTCTCAGGCAGTGCGGAGTTACCTTTCTGATGATGGCTTCATGGAGATAGAAACGCCGTACCTTATGCGTTCTACTCCCGAAGGAGCACGAGATTATCTTGTACCAAGCCGCATTCACAAAGGAAAATTTTACGCGCTCCCTCAGTCGCCTCAGACTTACAAGCAGCTTCTGATGATCTCAGGGTTTGATCGCTACTTTCAAATTGTACGGTGCTTTAGGGATGAAGACCTTCGAGCAGATCGCCAGCCGGAGTTTACACAGATTGATTTGGAAATGTCGTTCATAGATGAGGACGATATTCGAGAGGTTGTAGAAGGGCTCGTTCGCTATGTTTTTCGGGAGGTGATAGATTTAGAAATGCCGGCAGATTTTCCAACAATGTCCTACGATGAAGCGGTGGAGACTTACGGAACCGACAGCCCGGATATTCGCTTCGGTCTTCCGTTGATTGACTTTTCTGATTACGGTTCAGCCTCTGAGTTCGAGGCGATGCATAATGCGGACTGCATCAAGGCGATTGTCGTGGAAGACGGCAGTGGTTACTCACGGAAAGTGATTGACGGGTTGACAGATTTTGTGAAAGATTACTCGGCTCAGGAAGGGAAAGAAACTTTGGGAAGTTTAGCGTGGATGCGTCTTCAAAATGGCGAATTTACCGGCGGTGTGAGCAAATTCTTCGGCAATGAATTACAGCAGAAGATAATCTCTGATCTAAAGCTAAAAGATAACGCACTCATTCTTGCAGCAACGGGGGAACGAGCAACTGTCTTGCCAACTATGGGAGCTTTGCGATTGGAGATAGCTAAGAGAGATGATCTTTTATCGGATGATGATTTCAAACCAGTCTGGATTATGGAATTCCCGCAATTTGAAAAAGATGAGAAAAGCGATAAATGGGTTTTCTTGCACCATCCATTCACTTCTCCGAGAGAGGAGGATTTGGAGTTGCTCGATAACGATCCAGGTGCTGTGAAATCGCGAGCATACGATTTGGTCATTAACGGTTATGAAATCGCAGGCGGCTCAATCCGAAATCACAATCCAAAAGTACAGATGAAGATTTTAGACATTCTTGGCATTCCGGAAAAGGAAGCCAATGAGAAGTTCGGTTTTCTATTAGAAGCACTTACTTACGGAGCACCTCCCCATGGCGGCATTGCTTTCGGATACGACCGCTTTGTCATGCTTCTTGCCGGGACTCATCAGATCCGCGATGTTATCGCCTTCCCCAAAACTACCAGTGCCCTCAGCCTTATGGATGGCTCGCCTAGCGAAGTTGCGAAAGAGCAGTTGAATGAGCTGGGGATAAAGCTTAAGAAGTAACATTTTTTTTGCAGGTGAAAATATCATCTGAGTTTATAATCTTTTTTCAGCATCTTTTATGAATATCACTCCCCTAAACACCACCGATTACGACCATATCGTATTTTTTACCGGTGCTGGTATGTCGGCTGAGTCGGGTGTACCGACGTATCGCGGTTCGGGAGGGATCTGGCACGAGTACCGGTGGGAAGATTACGCTAGCCAAGAAGCTTGGAAGCGTAATCCCGATAAAGTGTTTGATTTCCACGATGAGCGGCGAAAGGAAGCCCTGAAGTGTAATCCCCACGCAGGTCATGAGGTTATAGCACTCCTTGAACAAGATCACCCTGATGTATCAGTAGTAACACAAAATATAGACGGTATGCACCAGCGATCCGGCTCCCGAAAGGTCACCGAATTGCACGGCAGCATTTGGCGGATACGTTGCGAGGAAGAGGGAGTTATTCATGAGGACATGAATCCTGGGCCGTACGCTGCCAGAAAATGTAACTGTGGCGCCTGGCTCCGGCCAGATATTATCTGGTTTAGCGATTATCTTAATCCTAATATCTTGAGCCAAGCCGATGAAATTGTATCCCGGGCTGATCTATTCATCTCTATCGGCACATCGGGAGTGGTGTGGCCAGCGGCGGGGTATCCACAATTGGCGAAATCCGGGGGTGCTAAGTTGATCGAAATTAATCCCGAACCGACCGAACTGTCACATCTTTATGATCAGATTTATCCTGATAAAGCAGGGAAAGTGCTTCAGAAGTTGTTTGATCTTCTCCATCTTAACATCACTTAAATGAGTTCTAAAAAAGAGAAAATGTCAACATCCATCAACCGAAGAGATTTTATAAAAACTTCTCTGCTGGCCGGCGCCGGTACTTTTTTGGTACCTAAAGTGGTTCTTGGACGGTCAATAGTCAGAGATAAAGTCCGGCTAGGATTCATCGGTACAGGCTTGCGAGGTCAATGGGTTATGTGGCTGACTGCAAAACGACCAGATGTGGAGATTGCAGCCATATGTGACATTGATGAGGGGATGATTGCCAGTGCGTTAAAAATCTTAAAAGATAGTGGTAAGCCAGAACCGAGGGTTTATAAAAATGGGGATGAGGATTTCCGAAATATGGTAGCCAATGAAGATTTGGATGGAGTATATATTGCTACGCCTTGGGAGTGGCATCACCCCATGTCTATAGCTGCCATGAGTAATGGAATCCATGTAGGGACTGAAGTTCCTGCGGCATTAACTGTAAATGACTGCTGGGATCTGGTTAACACTTCGGAATCGACCGGCAAATTTTGTATGATCATGGAGAATGTCTGCTACCGCCGGGATGTGATGGCAGTTTTGAACATGGTTAGGAAGGGACTTTTTGGCGAATTACTTCATCTTCAGTGCGGTTATCAGCATGACCTTAGGAATGTTAAATTTAACGATGGAAAGCAACCTTATGGCGGCGGAGTGGAATTTGGTGAAAAAGGCTTCAGCGAGGCAAAGTGGCGAACACTCCATTCCGTTAACCGTAACGGTGATCTTTACCCAACTCATGGCGTTGGACCAGTGTCTACCATGTTGAACATTAATCGAGGGAATCGATTCGTCCACCTGACCTCAACTGCCACAAAGTCCCGCGGACTTCACAAATATATCGTGGATCAGGGCGGCACGGACCATCCTAACGCCCAGCTGAATTTTAAGCTTGGTGACATCGTAACGACGGTTATTAAGTGTGCCAATGGCGAGACGGTAGTGGTGAGTCATGATACAAATTCCCCAAGACCCTATTCGTTGAACTTCAGGGTTCAGGGTACACGCGGTCTCTGGATGGTCGATAACGATTCCATCTACATCGATGGTGAGAGTCCTGAGCCGAACCAATGGGAGCCGGCTCAACCTTATCTGGAGAAGTATGACCATCCGCTCTGGAAGCGGTTTGAAGATCAGGCTACTGGCTCAGGTCACGGCGGAATGGACTTCTTTATTCTCAGGGCATTCATCGAATCGCTGAAGCGTGAAGTTCCGCCGCCCATTGACGTTTATGATGCCGTTTCCATGAGCGTTATCAGTCCCTTGTCTGAGCAGTCCATTGCAAATAGAAGTACCTCGGTTGAGTTTCCAGACTTTACCCGCGGAAAATGGAAAACAAACGCTCGGATCTTTGGATTAAATGATGAATTTTAATTTATGACTCTCTCATTTTTAGACTGGTTCATTGTTGGTGCTTACTTCGTGGTATCATTAGCCGTAGGCCTTTGGGCGTCGAAAAAGGCAGGACAGGACACCCAATCCTTTTTTCTCGCCGGCCGGAATATGCCTTGGTGGCTTTTAGGTGTTTCCATGGTCGCGACTACGTTTTCCACTGACACCCCAAACCTTGTTACAGATTTGGTTCGTCAGAAAGGCGTCAGCGGGAATTGGGTCTGGTGGGCCTTTCTTCTGACGGGTATGCTGACAGTATTTGTCTATGCACGGCTCTGGAAACGATCCGGTGTGATGACGGACATTGAATTTTATGAGCTAAGATATAGTGGGAAAGCGGCTGCATTTTTACGGGGGTTTCGTGCACTCTATCTTGGATTGGTGTTTAATGTACTCGTTATGGGTGCTGTGAGTCTGGCAGCGATAAAGTTTGGTGGAATTGTCCTCGGTTGGCCGGGTTGGCTGACGTTAACAATTGCCTGTTCCATTACGCTGTTCTATTCGACTCTTGGCGGACTTAAAGCAGTAATAATAACGGATTTTCTGCAATTCATTCTGGCAATGATTGGTTCGGTCTGGGCGGCTGTTTATCTTCTGGGATTAGAGAAAGTTGGCGGACTTTCCACATTGTTCTCGCATGAAAACGTTGTTGACAAAATATCTCTCATTCCTGATATGAGTGACCCCAATATTTGGGTGCCTATTTTACTGGTTCCTTTAGCCGTTCAATGGTGGGCCAGTTACTATCCGGGTGCAGAGCCTGGGGGTGGCGGATATATCGCACAGCGGATGTTTTCTGCAAAAAATGAATCCCATGCTGTGAAGGCATCACTGTTTTTCAATATCGCACATTATGCATTGAGACCCTGGCCGTGGATTATCATCGCCCTCTCTTCGTTGGTCATGTTCCCTGAACTTTCAGATTTGCATCAGGCATTCCCGGATATACCAGAAGACAAATTAGGCCACGATATTGCTTATCCGGCAATGCTTACCTTGTTACCTGTCGGATTATTGGGATTGGTCGCAGCTTCGTTGATTGCAGCCTTCATGAGTACCATGTCAACTCAGGTCAATCTGGGCGCAAGTTATCTGGTTAACGATTATTACCGTCGGTTTATAGATACTGATGCCAGTGAACGAAAACTGGTCTGGATTGCTAGGCTGTTTACCATCATTTCTATTGGATTAGGTGCAGGTCTTGGTTTAATGCTGACTAATGCCGGTCAGGCATTTTCACTGTTGCTCCTGTTAGGCGCAGGTACTGGCTTGATCTATATCCTACGATGGTTCTGGTGGCGAATCAATGCCTACACGGAAATTGTTGCCATGGTCAGTTCTCTTATCATCGCGGTGTATTTTAATTTTATTCATGACAGCTTAGATGTGCTGCCGTTAGAATCTTGGCAAAAAATTGTTATAGGGGCGTTGTTGACAACGGCAGTATGGATCATTGCAACTTTTTTGACTCCACCTGATGATGAAGAAACCCTCAAATATTTTGTAAAGAAAGTAAATCCTGGCGGGCCGGGGTGGTCTTCTTATTCCCAGTATGTTGATGCTTCGGACACCAAGCCGTGGCCCGTACCACGGGGGATTTTGATGATGGTTCTGGGATGTATCGCTGTCTACAGCCTTCTTCTAGGAACAGGGTTTTGGCTCTACAGTCAGGCAGGAATGGGTGCTCTTCTCACTGTTGTTTTCGGAGTTTCTGTAGTGCTGCTTTTAAGACTTTGGTCACCCCCAAAACCTACTGTTCCGACGAAACCAATAAAAACCACAAAACTTACGTTTCCCCCAAAACCTACTGTTCCGACGAAACCAATAAAAACTACAAAAATCACATTCTCCCCGAAACCTATATTCCCCCCCAAACCTATATTTCCTCCAAAATTTACAGTTCCCAAGAAACCGATAAAAACCACAAAACTCACGTTTCCCCCAAAACCTACGTTTCTCACGAAACCTTCGTTTTCTTTGAAACCAAAAAGTGGATAGTGTGAAACAGACTCTTACCGTTTCAAGTCCAGGGCGCCTCTGTCTATTTGGTGAGCACCAGGATTACCTGGGCCTCCCGGTAATTTCCATGGCCATATCCCTTCGTGCTCATATTCATGGTGCAAAGCATTTGATCCGAGAAGTAATTATTCACAAACCAGATATCAATGAAACTGAATCATTTTTTTTGGATGATTTTTCCTACTCCAAACCGCGGGATTATTTCAAAAGTGGGATTAATGTGTGTCGAAGGGAAGGACTTATTTTTTCCAATGGGTTTGAATGTGAAATAACCAGCAAGATTCCTTATCAATCAGGGACCAGCAGTTCATCAGCGATCATGGTGAGCTGGATTCACTTTTTATCCAAAATGGCTGATGAGCC
>DKQU01000065.1 GCA_002471865.1 Fidelibacterota bacterium UBA7300
GTTCGAATCCCGTCTCTCGCTCATAAAGCACCATTTGAACTGTTATTTATTTGATAAAGTAGTAAGGTGCATTACTATTTCTTAAATCTTATTATCTATAAAGGAGGATGGATGAATGAAAAAGAAATTGGTTATTTTTATCATCGTTTTACTTCTAACCGGTGGATTAAGCGCTCAAACTGATCTCTACCTCGAGACTATAGGAGCAATGGGTGGAACTAATCTATATCTTACCTTTGCCACTATAGGTCTTTTAGCAGATGGTTATGTAGGTGATGTTTACGATGGTGACATGACCTATGCCATGGTAGAAGAATTTATAGCATTAGGCCAGGTAAACCGTGAATATCTACAAGAGTTGCTTGTGAATGGCGATTTAACACTTGAAGATAGAATCTTTGTAAGAGATATGATCTCTGCTTTCGATGATATTCTTGCTGAAGCTGACGCGCTTAATAAATTCGTGCTTTCTGGAGAATATAAATACTTGAGTGATTACGATACAAATCGTCAATCTGCATGGAATAAAATAGCTAGAGTGCTGGAATTAGAAGAATAGAGGTAATTGAATTCAATTCAGGGAGATTTTACCAATTGTTCTATCTGTTTTATTAATGAGTTAAACTCCTCTTCCTCAAAAAGTCGAGTAAGGAAAACAATCTTTCCGTCGCTGTCAATCAAGATATTCCTTGTCACTCCACTTTTCTTATCAGCAAACAAACCGAATATCTCAGCTCCAGGATCCAATGCCATGGGATAGGTCGATTGCATATCTTCTACAAATTGTTTTACTACCTCCAGCGGTTCATCCCTATCTATGCCAATAACAGTGAATCCTTTAGCTTTAAAGCGTTTCCATATTTCTTTTTCTATATGTGGCGTTTCCTGACGACATACTGAACACCACGAAGCAGTGAACTGGAGCAATACGGGAGAACCCAGGTAATCTGATATTTTATCTGAGCTACCATCAATATAAATCATCTCAAAATCTGGTACAGGGTCACCAACTTTTACTAAAAAGCCCCGTTCATCAGGAGTGATATTTTGAGCTGAGATTAGAAAAGTTAACAGAAAAATGAGTGTGATTGTTTTCATATTATGTTAAAGTTAGAATCATGAAATGAGCAGAACAATAATAATAGTAAGATTCAGTTTTGAATAGGAAAGATAATACTGCTAAATTCAAACTCTATTGGCGTCGTACCCAAGCGGTCTAAGGGAACGGTTTGCAAAACCGTCTTTCGTCGGTTCGAATCCGACCGACGCCTCACTTATTTATTTGAAATAATGTATAATATTGGTAAAGACTTAATCCATTTCGGCCAATATACCGATAAGATCTACAACACGGTTTGAATAACCCCACTCATTATCATACCAATTAAGTGTCTTTACTAAATTTCCTTGTACCACTTTTGTGAATGGTGCGTCGAAGATAGAAGAGTGTGGATTGCCGATGATATCGGTTGATACCACGGGCAGGGAAGTAAACTCCAGAATTTGTTTTAGCTGTTCTGTCTGAGAGGCTTCTCGGATAGCTTCATTGATAATTTCAGGAGTTACATCCTGCGATAGACGTACTACGAAGTCCACCACAGATCCATCTGGGACGGGCACACGCATGGCAATACCGTCGAGTTTACCTTTCAGCTCTGGGAGGACTTTACCTACAGCACGAGCCGCTCCCGTAGTAGTGGGAATTACATTTTCAGCAGCCGCTCGACTACGCCTCCAATCGCTGTGCGGTACATCAGCTAATCGCTGGTCATTTGTATAAGCGTGTATCGTGTTAATGACTCCATACTCAATTCCAAAAGAATCATTCAAAACTTTAGCCATGGGAGCCAGACAGTTAGTAGTGCAGCTTGCGTTAGAAATAATACGATCATCTGAGCTTAGTTCTTTGTCATTTACTCCAATGACAACTGTATAATCGATCTCATCTTTCGATGGTACTGTTAAGATTACTCGATTTGCTCCGGCATCAAGATGGTGGGTAAGTGTTTTTCTAGTACGGAATACTCCTGTCGCTTCTATTACAATATCCACATTCATCTCTTTCCAAGGTAGCTCTGCAGGATTTTGTTGGTATAGCATTTTGACTGTATGATTATCTGTTTGAAGTATATCCTCATCAAGCTCAGCTTTTCCTTTCAATCTTCCCATTACAGTATCGTATTTAAGAAGATACGTCAGTGCATCTGGGGGGGTAAGATCGTTGATGGCAACAACCTGATGATCGTTGTTATGATTCAGGATTCTAAATACTGTTCTTCCAATTCTTCCGAAGCCGTTTATTGCGATTCTCACGATAACGCCTCCAGTTCACGATAGCGATCCACCATCTCCAAGATTCTCTTGGCGAATCCCCATCCATTGTCATACCAACATATAGTTTTAAGCATTTGATCCGAAGCTATCATGGTAGCTTTGGCATCGAAAATCATGGTTTCTTCGCGGCCAATCACATCACTTGAAACAATTGGATCTTCTGTATAAGCAATTAAGTGATTATAATCCTTTTCGGCGGCAGCTTGTACACAAGCATTGGCTTTTTCGACTGAGGGAATCTGGTCAAGTTCCGTAGTAAGGTCTACACAGGAACCGTTAGGCACAGGTACATTAAATGCGATTCCTGAAATTTTATCCTTGAATTGGGGCATGATTTTTGAAACGTACTCTGGAGCCCATGTCTCGTTTGGAATGATATTTTCTACGGCTGAGCGGCTGCGGCGCAAATCTGAGCGGACGGCATCGGCCAGAGGTTGATCAGAAGTATATGCATGAATGGATGTCATCATGCCTTGTTTGACACCAAATTCTTCATCGAGAATTTTAAGCATCAGCGCGAGGACTTGGGTCGTGGAAGAAGTTGTGGAGATAATGCTGTCTTCTCTACTGATAGTTTCCTCATTAATTCCGGGAATTACTATACGGTCAATTTTATCCAGCGGAGGAACAGAAACAATTACTCGCTTTGCACCGGCTTTAATGTGTTTGTTAAGGTCAGCTCTTTTGCGGAATGCTCCTGTGCAGTCAATTACAACATCCACATCAAATGCATCCCAGGTGACTGTACCCGGTTTACCACCCGGAATGAGCCGTGTTTTGTGTTCATTATAGATGAGATGATTGCCTTTTAAAATAATATCATTCTCCATAGGCCCGAAGACTGAGTCACGCATGAGAAGGTAATGGAGAACTTCTGGACTACCCAGATCACTAATGGCAGCAAATTCGAATCGGGGGTCGTTGTGACCCAGACGGAAGATGTTTCGACCGATGCGACCGAAACCAAATAATCCAATGCGGATGGGGTTAGACATTCAAGTATTTACCTTTTGTAACAAGTAAAAAATTTACCATAATGTTATACATAACTCAAGCAAATGTTACAACTATTAAACTCCGATTCAATGTTGCACAGTGTTACACTAAGATATACATTTAATATTCAGTTTAATACTAATAAAAGGTAACAGATTAGTTAATGATAAAAAACGATAATACAAACTTTCTTTCAGCTACTGCCATCATTGACAGCGATAACAGTGAGATTATTGATTATACTAAAACTATTCTAGATGGGACTAGTGACGATCACGTTGAGAAAGCTGTCAAACTCTACTACACTGTTCGTGATGGAATCTGGTATGATCCGTATCTCCCTTTTCATCTCCCTGAACACTTTCGAGCCAGTCATGTTTTGAAAAGTGGACGTGGCTTCTGCATCGGGAAGGCATCACTACTATGTGCTGTCGGTAGGGCAGCGGGAATTCCCATACGAGTAGGATTTGCCAATGTCAGGAATCATCTCTCCACAAAACAGTTTTTAGATTTTCTTGGTAAAGATATCTTTGTCTATCACGCTTATGTTGAGTTTTACCTTGAGGATCAGTGGGTCAGAGCCACGCCGGCATTCAACGTGGAACTGTGCCGTAAGCACAATGTAGCTCCGCTGGAATTCAACGGAAGAGAGGATTCACTCTTTCACCCTTATGATGCAGATAACCGGAAGTTTATGGAGTATCTGGAATATCACGGCACTTACGCTGATATCCCTGTAGACGCCATCGTCTCCGCCTGGGAGGATGCTTACGGTAAGGAACGTGTTGCGGAGTGGATTAGGTTGTGGGAAGAGTCCGGTGTCTTAAAGCAGCGGGACTTTTTCACTGAAGAAGTGATTAATAAAAGTATCAATAGTTAATATTTATTAATGATAGAGTTTAATTTGTCATTTACTTTACACTTACTCATTACCTCTTTGTAAATTTGTATAATTGCCGGAGTGGTGGAATTGGTAGACACATCAGACTTAAAATCTGAAGGGCGTATTCGCCCGTCCCGGTTCGAGTCCGGGCTCCGGTACAATGTTAGAATAGTCTTGAGTGTAGCAAAGACCCACCAATAATAAATGAACACAATAGATCAATTCCGTTTTAAGTCGATAGAGAAAGAAGATCTTGTGCTCAGTTATGATACTCTTGATGAAAAGAAAAAAGCCGATTATATAGCCGCCATTTGGGAGATTGATTTGGCGTTGGAAAAAATGATTGAAGCTCATGTTGGAAAGGATAATGAACCTACTGATGAAATGAAGAAGTGGATGCCGTTCAAAGGCATCTCTCCCTATAATGAGTGGAAAAAGCTGATAAATGACGGGAAAGAAATTATTACTGGTGAGTTGTTAAGATTGGCTGACGAAGTAGAGGATAAGCAGATTACTATCAAAGGCTTAAATACAAATATTTTCGGAGAAGACGAATAATCTGTTTATTGAAAGTCACGTACAATTCTAACGAATGGTACACTACTGTCTTTATTTAATTTGTAAAATGAGATTATTAATCCTATAGGGAAAAACAAAAAACTGAGAATACACCATGGCAGAGGATTTTTCCCTACCCATTTAGCCATTTTATAGATAAAGACGCAACTCAAGATGGCTAAGATATTCATAATAAGTGAGAGCACTGTTAGAATTCCTTTCTTTGTTATCTAAATTTACCAATTTATTATTAAAGCTTCCAAGCTCATCGTAAGTCAATTCTCAGACTGAAATGGTTAGATGCTTCATCATCTTCAATTAAAGTTCATTCTTGTCCAAGATTTCCCTTCTGGACTTTAGTCTTTCATTACAGTATTTTCCTGATAGTTTAACACTTCAAACCCGGGAGGAAGGATGTTTGATCCAGATTTATTAAAGAACAAAACTGTAATCATTACCGGCGGAGGTACAGGACTGGGAAAATCCATGGCACAACGCTTTGGAGAATTGGGCGCCAATCTTGTAATAACGAGTCGGAAACTTGAAGTTCTTGAAGAAACAGCCGAGGAAATAAGAACATCCGGAGCCAGTGTTTTGCCGGTTCAATGTGATGTACGTAAACCAGCTGAAGTGGAGAAGATGGTCAGTCAGACCGTAGAAGAGTTCGGCTCAGTTAATGTACTGGTGAACAATGCCGCCGGTAACTTCATCTCACCCACAGAAAAACTTTCACCCGGCGGTTTTCAGGTGATTGTCGATATTGTGTTAAACGGCACATTCAATTGTACATTGTCTGTAGGTCAGGAGATGATTAAAAGCGGTGGAGGTGTAATCCTGAATATTATCACCACATATGCCTGGACCGGCTCGGGATATGTTGTGCCTTCTGCTTGCGCCAAGGCAGGAGTTCTGGCTATGACTCGCTCATTGGCGGTTGAATGGGCCAAACACGGAATTCGTACCAACGCCATCGCACCGGGACCTTTTCCTACGGAAGGGGCATGGAAACGACTAGTTGTGCCGGGACTTGGAATCGAAAAGAAAATAAAAAAGCGGATACCGCTTAAAAGATTTGGTGAGCAGAGAGAATTGGCAGACTTAGCCACATTCCTGATAAGCGATGGCACCGGCTATATCAACGGAGAAGTGGTAACAATAGACGGGGGAGAGTGGCTGAAAGGAGCCGGGCAGTTTAATGACCTCGATAAAGTACCGAACTCTGTTTGGAAATTCATGTCTAAGAAGAGGTAAATGAATAAACTTATCTGCTCATTGTTTATATCAGCACTTTGCGCAATGAATCCTGACTCTACTACCATTTATACTAACGCACATATTTGGACTGGCGAGATAGACCGTCCTCTTCAATCTGTCTTGATTGTGAACGGTAATAAAATAGCTGCAGTTGGAGGAGAAGAATTATTATCTCACTTCAAAAATGAAGCAGAGATTATTGATTTAAATGGGGCTTTTGTTGTTCCTGGATTTATCGATAATCATACTCATTTGATGGCTGGTGGATTTCAACTCACCCAGGTAAAACTCCGACATGCTCAAGATAGAGATCAATTTGTGGAAATTCTGCAGCAGTTTTCGGAAAATGTACCGTCAGGTAGATGGATTACAGGCGGGAGATGGGATCATGAAAATTGGGGCGGAAAGCTCCCTCAGAAAGAGTGGATTGATAATGCCACGGGAGATCATCCTGTTTTTGTTTCAAGACTTGATGGTCACATGGGACTGGCAAATTCCATCGCTCTTAAGATGGCTGGAATCTCAGCTGAGATAGCTGATCCGGATGGCGGAACCATCGTCAAGGATGATGTAACAGGCGAACCTACCGGAATCCTGAAGGATGAAGCGATGAATCTTGTTTTCGATATCATTCCCGAGTCATCCGAGAAAGAGGCAGATGAAGCATTCGATCGAGCAATGGAGCATATTCTTTCTCTTGGAGTCACACAAGTTCAGGATATGTGTTCGTGGGAAAATTTTGAGACTTATTTCCGAGCTCAAAATCGCGGAGCTTTGCGAGCCAGAATCCACACGTTTATTTATGATTCGGATTGGGAGTTACTTAAAAGTCAAGATGAGGCGGTCATTGAAGGGGATGATTGGCTCTCCATTGCAGGTGTAAAACTGTTTGTTGATGGTAGTCTAGGTTCTTCTACGGCGTGGTTTTACGATCCTTATCTCGATGAACCAACGACCAGCGGATTAATGGTGACTGATACTGCTTACGCTCGTCGTATGATATTTAATGTAGAAGAAGCAGGATTGCAAATGGCCATTCACGCCATTGGCGACCGAGCCAACGACTGGACACTGGATGCATATGCGGATGTAGTGAAAAAATACGGCAGTCGTGATCGGCGATTCAGAATCGAACACGCTCAGCATCTTACTCAGAAAGCTATCAGCCGTTTTGAACAGATTGGTGTGATTGCTTCCATGCAGCCACCTCATCTTATCGATGATGGTCGCTGGGCAGAGAAACGGATCGGCAGTGAACTTCTCGAAGGTACTTATGCGTTCCGTTCACTTATTGATTCAGGCACAAAACTTACTTTCGGTTCAGATTGGACGGTAGCGCCCATAGCGCCACTTTACGGTATATACGCTGCTGTAACTCGTCAAACTTTGGATGATAAGCATCCCAACGGTTGGTTGCCAGAGCAGAAAATTACAGTTGAAGAAGCTCTACGCTGCTACACCGTTAATAATGCCGAGGGAGTTTTCAGAGAAGATAAGTTGGGTACTTTGGAAGCAGGGAAATATGCAGACTTTGTGGCCTTGTCAGATAATCTGCTGGAAATTGATCCGGTAAAGATAAAGGATGTAACGGTACTTCGAACTGTAGTAGACGGAATAGAACAATACCGCTCAGAATGATGTTTGAGCGGGGTTGTAAAAGTGTGGATTTACTCCTTTTTCTGTTAGTACATTTAATTGTTCAGTGTAAGGCAAGAACAAAGGAAGTATAATTCTCCGTCTGAATCAACACTATGAACGATCAAAGCAACAATAAATCACTGGAAGAGAAGAAAGAAGGCGGTTTCGCTAAAACCACTGATTTCAAATGGCTCGCCATTGGAATTGTAGTTTTTTTAATTCTCTCCCTGATGCCCACACCGGAGTCCATGGTAGAAAAAGCAGGAGAATACTTTCCGGGTGCGTCTCAGGCAGAAATCGCTGACAAAGCATTAAACATCAAAATTATCATCGCCCTCCTGGCAATGTGCACTGTTTTCTTTGCTACGGAGGCAATCCCTATGCCCGCCGTGGCTTTATTGATCGGATTGGTCCAGCTCTTCTTTGGGATAACAGCACCCGCCAAAATTGTATCCACCTATGCTCATGATGCCGTATGGTTTATCGCCGGATCGCTGGCAATTGGAGCAACATTGGTAAAACACGGTTTGGACAAGAGAATTGGCATGCTGGTAGTAAAACTATCGGGGACAAAAACAAGAAACATTGTTTTGGGATTGATCCTGGGAACCGCCATTCCATCTGCTTTTATAAATGAAGCATCTATAGCTCCAATGTATGTTCCTATCGCTTTAGCCCTTTATACATTGACAAACAAAGTAACATCTGCACCAAGATTGGGAAAACTGTTGATGATCTCCATTGCCATCGGCTGTATGGTAGGTGCACCTATGAGTCCCACAGGAGGTGCACGAAACGCTATCATGATCGGGTTTCTGTCAAATATCGGGGTGGAGGTAGATTTTTTCCAGTGGATGATCATGGGTGTCTTCTATATGGTTGCAATGTCTACTGTCATGACGTTCCTTCTTCCGTTGCTTTTTAAACCGGAAGTGAAGGATCTTTCCGGCGCTGTCGCAACGCTAAAGGAGGATCTCGAGAAACACGGTAAAATGACAACAAAACAGTGGCTTGTTGGTGGCATCATGCTGCTGATGATATTCATGTGGATCACTGACAAAACCGTCACTAATAGTATATTAGGGTTCCCTCTAGGTTTAGGTGGTGTTGCAATAACCGGCGCGGTACTCTACATGCTCCTCGGCCTGACTTCTTGGAAAGATTATGAAACAAACGTCAGCTGGGGTGTGATTATACTTTACGCAGGAGCGATTTCATTAGGAGTTGTTTTTAAGGATAGCGGCGCTGCCAAATGGCTGGCTGACAGTCTAATCGGTCTGGTGAAACCACTGGGAATTGAGAATGGCATACCACTGATCCTAATGGTGGTGGTCATCGGCGCACTTCTGACCAACCTCATGAGCGCCGGTGCTACTGTGGCCGTGATTGGACCAGTAGTTTTGGAGATGGCCCAATCATCGGGTACGAACCCGATACTTGTA
>DKQU01000100.1 GCA_002471865.1 Fidelibacterota bacterium UBA7300
CCCTCGAGATGGATGGACATGGTTCGTCAGCAAAATGACAGCAATCTTACGGTTCGGATCAATCCACATGGACGTGCCGGTGAATCCGGTGTGGCCGTAGCTGCCGGGCGAGAAAAAGTCCCCAGCCAGACTCCCCTCTTCCGAGGGTGTATCCCACCCTAATGTCCGTTCACTTCCTGGCGGTATCTCCTGTCGACGAGTGAAATCCTCGATGGTGGATCTCTTGAAGTAGCGGCGCCCGCCGTAAAATCCTCTGTTAATCATCATCTGAGCATAGCGGGCCAAATCGGTCGCAGTGGAAAAGAGTCCTGCGTGCCCGGCGACGCCTCCCAACTGCCATGCTCGCTCATCATGGACAATCCCGTGTACGAGGCCACGCTTGTACCGCTCGTCAATCTCCGTTGGAGCAATTCGTGGAAGGAAAGTAGAATCGGGGTTGAACATCGTGCTGGTCATCCCAAGTGGACGGAAAACATAGCTTGTTGCCAAATCTTCCAGAGCTCGCCCAGTCACTTTCTCCATGATCTTCCCAAGCAGGATGGGACCGAAGTCGCTGTAGATGTACTTTTCGCCAGGAACGGCAACCAGCGGCCTCTCTACGATACTTGACACAATCTCTTCGCCTGTGGTACCGAGCGGAAATTCATCGTACGCTTGTAAACCGGCGGAGTGAGTCAACATGTGGCGAATCGTAATCTTGTCCTTATCACCTCCAGAAAAATCCGGAATAAACTCATTTATGGGCTCATCCAGCGGCAGCTTTTTCTGCTCTACAAGCTTCATGGCCACCGGCGACGTGGAGGTCACTTTCGTCAGAGATGCCACATCATAGATAGTTTTTGCCGTCACGGGCGGTGAATCTTCATTATATGTCTGCCGGCCGGATTCGAAAGTCCAGACCAACTCACCTTCCTTAATCACGGCGACTTGGGCTCCCGGAAAGACAGAATTTGCAATGGCTCGCTCGACAATTGGTGAAACTGCGCTAAAATCGTACTCATCAGAAATAGGGAGCATTTTCCTCGGTGAGCGCTTCAATCCGTGCCCAACAGAAAGTTCAGCGCTGAGCTGCACCGGTAGTTTTCCGCCAATGGAAACGGCACCGAAGATGGCATCCGCCATAGCTTTCTGCGAAATGCTACCATATCCGTAGGCACAGAGATAGGCATCCAGATTGTCCACATCCGGCACATACGGACTTCCGAACGAAGTGACGACGACAGGAATTCCCGTCTCTTGCAAGCGGGCAATCAACTCCCGGTGGGAAGGATCAATGGAGACTTGCCCCTTGTTCATGCGCACGCGGATAAAGAGCGAACAGATGATGTAGTCAGATGTAGCCGATTCTTTCAGGATGCGCTGGATGTCATACTCATCTACCGGTTCGTGAATGAACTGAGACTTTACGTTACCATGGATTCTGGAAACTGATCTGCCGAATGTGCTAGACATAGAACGAAGTCCATCATCGGTGGAGAGGATGAGATGCGTAAGTGTGTCAGCTTCTTCAGCCCGGACAGGAACGGTATTTAGCTTGTCACTGACGAGAGTTATGGATTTTTGAGCGATCTCTGATGCTGCCGCACTGTGTTCGTTGTCTCCAACGACGGACTGCGCTTCCTTTAAACTCACCTCCCGTTTTTCCCACAATCCTAATTCTGACTTCATCTTGAGAATTCGCTGAACCGATTCATCGATGCGACGTTCAGGCAGTCTTCCACTTTTCACGGCATCAAGTACCGATTCCATAGCTCGATCCACATCCAGAGGAAGGAGCACAATATCCGTCCCGGCTTCGATGGCCCGGATGGCCGCTTCTCCCGCCCAATGTGAGTCGGTAATACCGCCCATTTCCAGAGCATCCGTCACAATGATACCGTCAAAGCCAAGTTCCTTTCGGAGTAAGTCGCCATTGAGCTCAGATGTCATGGTCGCCGGCAGATCATTATTTGAGATTGACGGCACAGCAATGTGTCCAACCATGATCATCCCCACACCTGATTCTACAGCAGCTCTGAATGGAGCTAGATCTACCCGTTCAAAATCATCCCGATCTGCAGCAATAACCGGAAGTGACGTATGCGAATCAGTAGCCGTATTTCCATGACCGGGAAAGTGCTTTGCAGTGGCGATCATGTTATTTTCCTGCACACCACGGATGAAAGCACGGCCGAATCGTTCTACAATTTCCGGGGAATCGCCATAGGCACGAAAGTTAATAATTGGATTATTGGGATTGCTATTCACATCCATAACTGGTGCAAAAGTAACATGAACGCCTACGGCTCTCCCTTCCTTGGCGGTAATCCTCCCCTGCTTGTACGCCAATCCCGGGGAGTTGGTAGCTGCCAAAGCCATATTGGTAGGAAACAGGGTTCCGCCATCGAGAAGCTGACCCACACCCCGCTCATAGTCAGCGGCGATGAGCAGAGGTAAATTACTGATTCTCTGAAGCTCATTTAGATTCTCAACTGTGCCATGAATGCTGCCGAGGAATTGAATGACTCCACCAATCTTCCGCTCTTCGATCAGTCTCTTCATCCAGCGATAGGTATAGGAATTCTCCTGATAAAAGCTGCCGGAATAGCGAATCATGAACATCTGGCCAACTTTCTCTTCCAGTGAAAGATCAGCCGCAGAAGGAGGCCCAACAACTTTCTCTACAGGAGGTCCAACTGCACAACCAGTGATTATGACAATAAAGCTCATGATAAATAATTTTCGCACCTCTAATCCTCCACAAACTCTCTTTTCGTCCGTCCGCCTATGGCGGTCATCAATACATAAGGAGTCAGATTCACTTCTCGAGCAATATCTTCGATACGGATGTGATTTTCACCGTCATCACCGAAGAATAGCACTTCTTCACCTACTTTGGGAACGACATCTCCAAAATTGACCATCATCTGATCCATGCAAATACGTCCGGCAATTGGGAACTGCTCCCCTTTGTAACCAACATAGCCATTCTCATACCAATTCCTGGGGAGACCATCGGCAAAACCGGTCTGGATTACTCCAATATTACAATCCTCATCCGGCACATAAACAGAGCCGTAGCTGACCGGCGTTCCTGCCGACACTTTTCTTACGGTTACGATGGGACCTTTGAAATTCATCACCGGTTCAACTTTGATATTTTCCGACGTCTCGTCTGAGGGATAAGCGCCATAGAGAAGTATTCCCACTCGCACAAGATTAAATAAGGATTCAGGCAGATTAAGCACAGCTCCGCTGTTTGCCATATGGAAAAACTTTACGTTCAGCTTCATCTTTTTGGCCAAATCAACAATCTCATTGAATCTTGATGTCTGCAATTGAGCATACGTCAGATCACCTTCATCAGCAGTTGCAAAATGCGAATATATTCCTTCCAACTCGATCTGAGAAGTTTTTGCCAATCGTTCAAGAATATCAGTAGCTTCATCAAAAGCGATTCCCAGACGGGACATTCCGGTATCAACTTTAAGATGGACTTTCGGACCTTTTCCCTTGTCAGCGATATAAGCTGTAAGGAAATCCATATCATCCGGCCAGGAAATATTGACCGTCAGGTTGTTCTCCACAGCCGGTTCAAGCATATCCGGAGTCAGTCTGCTGAAAAGCAGAATAGGTAAAGTAATTCCGTTCTGCCTGAGCTCCAAAGCCTCACCCATTGTAAATACAGCCAAGTATCTTATACCCTCATCCTGTAGTTTCCTGGCAATATGAACAGCGCTATGTCCGTAGGCATTCGCCTTTACTACCGGCATAATCAAGACATCTCCAACCTGAGCTCGAATTTTCTGCAGATTGCGCGAAAGTCGACCCAGATGAATCTCAGCTACAGGGTTATACATTCTTTATCTCGAACTGATCGAAATCAGCAGGTGTGTATCCAGCAGAAGAGAGAACGAATCCACCGTATACAGGTGGAAAAGAAGATCTTTTCCACTCTACGGAGTCGAATTCGTAGAGAAGTGCTGTTTCCAAGCATTGGCGATAATAGGCCGATTTTTTTATCACCGATCCGGTACAACCGAGTGACAAGTCACCATTGGAGGTATTCATTTTCTCATGTAGTTCGAGAACAAGTTCGGACAGATGATCGGCTCCTTTTCTTACAATGTGATCAGCAAAATAATTGTCGTTTTCAGCTGCTTCCAATATTACAGGAGTTCCGGAAGCCATGAGGGAAGAAGCGTTAATGTTATTGGAAAGCTTAGTCAGGAGTTCTTCGAAGGTATCTGAATTGTAATGCTGCATAAGGTGTTCCCGAAGTTGTACCAGTTCTTCAAAGGTAGAACGTTCATTGGTTATCAATTCTGTTATTGCGGTTTTTACCAGCCAATATCCACTTCCTTCATCTCCAATCATATGACCCAAACCGCCGGTGAAATATATTTGACCATTTTCATTCGTTCCGATTCCGACAGAACCAGTTCCTGCTAAAATTGTAAATCCTGCCCCTTTCCCCCAGATTCCTCTATGAGCCAATTCAGAGTCGTTAACTTGTATAACTCGGGCTTTTGAAAAGAGAGAGCTCAACTTTTCTTGAAAAGCCTCCCGATTGGCCTTC
This sequence comes from Fidelibacterota bacterium UBA7300, assembly GCA_002471865.1. GTDB lineage: Bacteria > Fidelibacterota > Marinisomatia > Marinisomatales > UBA2128 > UBA2128. The sequence goes on from DKQU01000100.1 coordinate 4,559, forward strand.
TTTCGTCGAGATGCTAATCCTGCGATAACCTCGTCCACCTGGTCTATGGAAATATCAAGAGAGTCCATAGCTGAATATATCAGACGATCAAATTCTTTCAGACATTCCATTCCTGATGCGTTAAGATTTATTCCCCCACCAGAAACTATTACCCCTTTTGATGATGATCTGTCCAACAACAGAAGATCCGTTGAAGTTCCTCCACCATCGATGAAAACTGAAGCACAGTTAACCATATTTTTTTTGCAGAAACTCCTTTAGATCATCAAAACTGTTAAACACTTCTGAACTGCAACCCAATATCCACGCACTTATTCTGGAGAAAGGCATTCCCAGAACAAGATAAACCGGAATACGATTACGATAAGCAACAGTCACTTCACCGTGTGTTCCACCTCCATCCCGAACTGCGTCATCCCAATAGCAAATTATATAGTCAGACTCAAAGCAAACCTCGTCAAGATCCCTTTCAATAAACTTGCGAACGACACTTTGGAATTTATCGTAGTCCGTTTCTCTCCAAGAGCGAAAATTTTGATGTTCGTCAGGCGTAATGAGAGTTTTTTCCACATCCAGGGGATTGAAAACCTCGTGATTAATTTCAGACGACAGCCATTCAGAGATTTCGTCTCGCCATTCCTTACCTTCATCGCTAGCATTTTCAATTGCACCTGAGAGATATGCCTTCATCGGGAGTAGACCTTCTTAAATAGGTATCCGGAAAGGATTATCAGCAATACAGTTTCCGCCACAGCCATAATCCACATCCAATCTGTAAACTGTCCAGCCATGAACAGACTTCTGCCGGCGGACATCAGTTGAGATGTGGGAAGCCATGTTAGAATCGACGCCAGAGGTTCGGGATAGTTCTCTAGAGGAATCATCCAGCCTGAAGCAAAGATCATAAATAGCAGTGTAGAAAAGATGCCGAAGAAATGACTGCTTCTTTGATTGGCAGCAAATAGCCAAACAGTGACCAAACTTGATCCAAACAGGCCTGCCAAAGCGGCCATCAAAATAGTTCCTAGAAGAGGTAGAACAGAAGGCATATTGCCAATAAGGATTATTAAAACAGTTGCTGTCACAATAGTTCGTAAAAACAGTTCTAGTACGGTTGACAGAATCATAGACGTTACAATAACTAATCCACTATTAGGTGAGGCAGCAATGCAGTCGAAAAAACCGGAATGGATGTTACGTTGAAGGTCTCCCCAGAGAGGGAGCATTCCAGCCATAAGTGCCATGATAAATAGTATACCGGGAAAAAGCCAATCAGCATCAAGCCACTCACCCAAGCTGAGCTGAAGTGTAAAATAGAGGGCTAGCGGTATTAAGAGAAGTGATGTTAAATAACCAATCCAGCGGTGGCGGATGTGAAGGGTACGGCGTTTTATAAATGTACTTATCAGCATCACTCCTCCAAATCTTCAGTTACAGAAACAAGCAGCGTTTCCAATCCTACTTTCTCTGCTTTGTAATCCACTAGAGAAGACTGAATAGCCAATTTCATCACATCAAAGAGAACCTGCCGATCCCGGCCGTAGAAATCAAACGTCTCCCCGATCTTCTCAGGTCGTACAACGGTGGTAATTTTAGAGAGAGTTTGCAGCATATCGTCATTCAGTTTACGGAAGTGAATCTGGAAATGGTGCAGTTCACCGGTGGTTTCTAAAAGGCGGTCCAGACTTCCTTCGAGGACAATCTTTCCGTGATGAAGAATGGATATCCTGTCATGGACATGTTCCGCTTCCTCAAGGGATTGCGTGGCATAGACGATAGTCTTACTACCCCGAAGATTCTCAAATAGATCCCACACCAGATATTTTCCTCGAATGTCGAGAGACGAGGTTGGTTCATCCAGAAACAGCACTGGTGGATCGTGAAGAAGCGTTCGTACTAACATGGCTCGTTTCAGGTAGCCGCGGGAAAGTTCATCTGGAAAGTAATCCAGCATGTCTGCCAAATCGAGTGTCCTCGTCAATTTGGCAATCTGACTCTTAATGACGCTGTTAGTTAGATGATAAAGTGCGCCGTGGAAAAGATAGTTTTCTCTTAAAGTGAGTTGATTATCAAAATTGGGCGTTTGCGGCATGTAGCCCACCAGCCGCCTGGTCTCTTCTGGGCGAAGCTGAATGTCCAAACCATTGATGAAAACATTTCCATATTCCGGTCTCGAGACTCCAGCCAGCACCCGAAGAAGAGTACTCTTGCCAGCATCATTGAGACCTACCAGCGCCATGATAGATCCGCGCTCGATACCGAACGACAGTCCAGCTAAAACCGACTGGCCATCCAGTAGTTTACCGACTTTTTTTAGTGAAACAGAAGCTTCCAATTTTTACTTGACTATTTTCGATTTTTGATTGACCATTTAATCTTCTATTTTTTTAATGGTGAAAATGTTTAATGTTTTATTCATTGTCTGAATCGCAGATTTTCACTGATAGCTGGATTTCGCTGATTAAAACAATCTGAGTAATCTGTGTTATCTGTATCATCTGTGATTCTGACATTTTGTTACTCTTGTAAATCTTCATTCAACAATCCCAACATAAAATTCAACAATAGTCAATCCCTAATGTGCTTCGTACCACGATTCACCTTCACCGCAATCCACTACTACCGGAACATCCAGCGGCAGAGCAATCTCCATCTCCTCAACTACCACTCCCTTCAGATCATCTAATTCATCTTGCGGGACTTCGAATAACAGTTCATCATGAATTTGCAGAATCATCTTGGCTTTGAATTTCTCTGACCTCATCTTCTTCTCAATGGCAATCATGGCGAGTTTGATCATTTCCGCTGCTGTCCCCTGAATGGGGTGATTGATGATGGCTCTTTCAACTGCCATCCTGATTCTCTGGTTCGAATTATCAATATCGTGGCAGAACCGTTTTCTGCCCAGCATGGTGGTTACAAACTTGTTATCTCTTGCTTTTTCCAAGGTTTCATTCACAAATGACTTGATTCCGGAATAGCGGGCGAAATATGCTCCTATAATTGTATCTGCTTCCTTCACTGGTATGCCAAACTCCTGAGAAAGACGGTAAGGTCCGGCGCCATACATTACTCCAAAGTTGACGATCTTGGCCATCCTGCGCATCTCAGGAAGAACATCATCCAGCGGAACACCATAGATGCTGCTAGCAGTACTAGCGTGGATATCCTCACCTTTTTCAAACGATTCTTTAAGTGCCGTATCACCACTCAAGTGAGCCATAATACGGAGCTCGATTTGGGAGTAATCTGCAGAAAAAATCAACCACCCTTTATCCTGAGTTCTGAACGCTTTCCTGATTTCACGGCCTTCTTCGGAACGGATGGGGATATTCTGGAAGTTCGGATTGCTGCTCGACAACCGGCCTGTTGCTGCCACTGTTTGACTGAACGACGAATGTATCCGCCCGGTTTCAGGATGGATAAGTTTGGGGATGGCATCCACATACGTTGACTTCAATTTCTTGAATTTCCGGTACTCCAGAATCTTCTCAGGAAGAGGGTGTTTGTTCTTTAGCCTTTCCAGCACATTGACGTCAGTTGAACGTTTTCGAATCGGTTTCAATCCGATGTGATCAAATAAAATAGTGGCAAGCTGCTGAGTGGAGTTGAGATTGAATTTCATACCTGACAGACTATAAATCTCACTACTGAAGTCATCCAACTTTTTCTCCATCCACTGTGACATTTCCGTCATCATTTCCCTGTCAACGTAAACTCCGTTTTGCTCTATCTGTAAAAGAGAAGGGATGAGCGGCAGCTCCACACTTTTCATGAACTCTTCCAACTCCGACTCCGCCAGGTTTTCCCGAAGTATAGGAACGAGCTGAAGAGCGATGTCAGCATCTTCAGCGGCATAAAAAGTGACTTTTTCAAGAGGAACTTCAGCCATGGTAATCTGATTACGCCCGCTGCCGATAAGATCAGTGATGGGCTGCATTCGATAGTGAAGAAATTCTTCGCTCAGATAGTCTAATTTGTATGACCGGGCTTCAGGTTTTAGAAGGTGAGCAGCTACAATTGAATCAAACTCAATGCCGGCCACTTCGATGCCGTTGTTCTTTAAAATAAGACAGTCGTATTTCAGATTCTGGCCGCACTTGGAGATCTTTTCATTCTCAAACATAGGCTTTAATGTTTGAAGAACTATAGCAAGATCGTCTTCACCTTTGAAAAGCGGCTTTTCCTTTTCCGGATACTGTACCGGAATATACCACCCGGCATTCGCTTCTGTAGCGAAGCTGAAACCCACAATCTCCGCCTGCATGGGGTCAGGGCTGGTAGACTCAATATCCATAGAAATCAGCTCGGCAGCTTGAAGCTTCTGAACAAGATCATCCAGCTTCTGTTGACTGTCAACCAACTGATAATTCTTTTCTATATCAGAAGATTCATCAAGGATGTCATCTTTCCTGAACTCGTTCAACTGCCCCAAAAGCCGGACGAATTCCAGCTCCCGAAACATCTCTTCCGCCGCGTCGAAGTCAAACGATTGGCGCACGAAATCATTCATGTCCGTGGATATGGGCAAGTCAGTCTTGATGGTCACCAGTTCCTTGGATAGATGAGCTGCTTCCGATCCGTTAAGCAATCCTTCTCGGGGGCGCTTATTCTTCACACTATCCGCATTGGAGAGTATTGTATCGAGGTCGCCGTATTCTTGGAGTAATGTGACAGCCGTCTTTTTCCCGATTCCGGCAACACCCGGCACATTATCTGAGCTGTCACCCATAAGAGCAAGAAAGTCTACGACCTGCTCCGGCTTCACATCCCACTTCGCTTCCACTCCGCTGGAATCAATAATATCTGCCGAAGCTCCCTGTCTACCCGGCGTGTAGAGAAAAATGTGATCATTTACAAGCTGCATGAAATCCTTATCACCGCTGACGATATACGACTCAATTCCCTGCTCTTTCGCGGAAACTGCCAGTGCGCCGATGATATCATCTGCTTCGTAACCGGGCAAGACCATTCTCGGAATATTGAAGGTATCGATAAGGCGCCAGAGATCAGGCAGTTGATCCTGAAGTTCATCCGGCATTTTTTCCCGTGTCGCTTTGTACTCCGGATACATTTCGTGGCGGAAGGTCTTCTCCTTGGCATCAAATACGGCAACAAGATAGTCAGGCTCCTCGTCACGTAGAATTTTGAAAATGGAGTTGACGAAACCGAAGAGCGCACTGGTGTGCCGGCCGTCAGAAGTGATAAGCGGATTTCGGATCATTGCAAAATGGGCACGGTAAACCATGGCGTAGCCATCAATGAGGAAAAGGCGCTTTCTATCTTGGGAGGGCATTGGATAAAGTTAAACGTTACGCCCCTCTTTCTTCAATCAAATTTCCTATAAATAGCAATATCTAATTCGTATTTTCAAAATATTAAATTTTAGTAAAGGAGTCTAAAATGCCTAACAGTTCTAAAACCGATCGTAGCCACATCAAGCGCCATAGTGAACGTGCGCATTATGACAAGGAATCCATCTACAAAATTATTGATGAAGCTTTCATCTGTCATGTGAGTTTTGCTCTGGATGATCAACCATTTGTCATTCCCACTATTCACGCACGATCAGATGACCAAATTTTGCTCCACGGATCTAAAGGGAGCCGACTGCTTCAAGTGGTTAAATCGGGAGCTCCTCTATCTATTTGTGTTACTCACATGGACGGACTCGTACTTGCCCGATCAGCCATGCACAGCTCCATGAATTACCGTTCAGTAGTCCTTTTTGGAACTGGGGAGGAGATAACTGACAACCCCAAGAAACTTGAGGCGATGGAGATTTTCTTTGAGCACCTCATTCCCGGCCGGTGGAGGGATATCCGGCATCCAAATCAGAAAGAACTGGATATGACAGCGGTGGTTGCCGTTGAGATTGAAGAAGCGTCAGCCAAGATCCGCACTGGGCCGCCCATTGACGATGAAGAAGATTCCTCACTCCCAATCTGGGCAGGTGTGGTGCCGTTCCGTTTAGCAGCTGGGGAACCAGAGGAAGAACCTGGTTTAAATGAAGAAATTACCTTACCAAATTATCTCTTGTGATTACCTACTTTTATAACTCGTAACTGAGGTTCAGATAGAAGTTCCGCGTCGCTCCCGGCCAGCCATGCACAGCTTGGGGAAGAAGGATACTTTATTGGGAATGGGATGAGTTTCTTGGAATTACAGATGTAAAATCGTTATTAATATCTTTTGACGGTCAGATTGGATACAAGTCTGCAGAATTTGATAAATTCTCAATAACTCCATCCGTTAGTGCAGGCCCATTATTCGGAATTGGTTATTTAAGTGATCTGAATTTTGGAACACCGATTATTCTTTTCTCACCTTGGGAAACTCTCAAGTTAAGTTATGGGCTTTAATCTAATTAAAACGTTACTTCTCAGAAAATAAATTAGAATGTATAGGCCAGATTAGCCCTGGCAATTATAGAAGTGGATTTCTCACCGTTTGCTGTTTTATCTCTAAGCTCTCCAGTAGCATTCAGATTGAGATTCTCCAATATCCTATAGCGGAGACCACCTTTTATACCAATCCACGAGATATCTGCTGCTCCCGTTCCTTTGGCATAATTAACACCACCAAGAACAACTAGCCCAAGCTGATTCAGCTTATAATCACCATTAATAGCGGCAGTTAAGAAATCCAGATTGTTCCATTCTCCTGGACCTATACTATATTCACTGGCATTATTGGTTACAGCCATATTTGTGGTAAGAGGAAATGGAAACCTTGTTGTTAAAGCTAAACTTATTACTTGAGATGAAAGTGATGGATCTACGAAATTAAGATCCCAATCTCGGTCAGAAAACTTATCTTCCTTATCAACTTGTACAAAGGTTCCCATGACAGTATTAGATAATCCCCTTATATTAAAGTTGTAGTTTGAACTGAGTATAATGCTTTTGAGAAGTGTATTTTCTCGATTATCAGAAAATGTAACACTATCGAGCTCAGTTATTTCAGTAATACCATTATCCCGGGCAACAGTCTTATAGGTCAAATTAGCTGTTGGGAGACCTGGTCCTGGCATAACATTAATCCCAGCTGTAAATGTGTTTTGATTCCGAATGTTTTCTGACGATGAGGATATCCCATTATTTTGGTGTCGATAGCTGAGGGTCAAAAACATCCGGTTTTGGAGCAGCCTTAGCTTATCAGTCACTTTCCACTCTCTATTGTCCGTAACTAAATAAGGATTTGCAAGAGAGGTAAACTCAGGTCCAACTTGAGAAAACTCAAAACCGAACAGATTTCCGAAGTAGTTAAAAGTGGCTTTTGCTCGCAAAGCGAGAGACGGCATTGATAGAAGCGCTTCGCCTAAAGAAATGGCTCCGCTGTCAGCAAATAGTTCCGGAGATATGGGTGAAAGAGGTACCATATTTTGATTAATTACAAAAATATTTTCGTAGTCGGCAGGGTCGGGAAAAGCGCCAAGGTCCATGAAACCACCAATTGAATTATCTTGAAGGGAATCCAAAAGAGTATCCAAACCTGCAAGGGTTAGAGCTCCCTGGGAAATATCGTTGTTGAGCAAGCTGAATGCTGCTTCACCTTCTAAAGCAATCCGTTTGTGATCTAAGAACAGTCCCAAGTCAGTTGCTATAACTATATTGTCCCTCGGTTTTACTCCTGACCAGTCGCTAATATCAGACACAACCAACTGTTGACTCCCCAACTCATTAACAAGTTCATCATAAGTAAACTGGTCCCCTTCCTGAAGTCCGAAAACAGTATCAGCTGCACTAATTTCAATCAAAGCATCATCAATGACAGCATCCACGCTATTTACATTATCTTTTACCTTAAGAAAGGAAAGCCCAAATCGAAACTTTTCACCCCGACCAAGACCAAATCTTCCAGCTAAGAGATCCTGTCTAAACGTATGCCCTTGGCGCTGAAGAGCCATAAACTTTGTTCCCACTGTATCACTCTCAACGGAATGGGAATAGACTTGATCTATTTCACTTCCTCCCTGGATTGCTCGATTGACCTCACCTTTAATAAAGGTAAGATTGATAGGACCCAACATTAGATTTAGATCGAGACCTCGGATTCGTTTTCCAGCTAAAGTAAAGTAGGACAGACGAGGATTTGAATCACCAATGTTCAGGTGTCCATACTTCCCAAACGTCAATCCTAATCCATACAAGTTTCTTGATTGATAAAGTGGATTCTCATCGGAGGTCAACTTGAGTTTCGTTTTGAACTTAATATCTTTATAGACATTACCGTGAAGATTGACAGCAAGCTGATTCACATTCAGTGATACATCTTCAATTTTATCTAGATTAGTGCTGGACGTAATATTCCCGCCCACACTGAATGTTGATCTTTCTGCTGCTATTGCTTCTTTCTTTCCCAATATTTCGAATGACCAGACGACAGAATCAACTTTCCCTGCTACGAGCTTAATATGATGTTCACCCGGTGTTAGCAAAGATGGGATGTAGCTCACCATGTCTGGATCGATAAATGCTTTACCGGAAATATCTTCTTCATCAAGGTAGAGAAAGACAATTTCAGGAGTTACACTTTCTAAACCATACAACGATGCAGCAATAAGCAAATCTTCGCCAGACTGTTTTGATCCCGGCTCAGGAGACATTACTATTATTTGCTGACCGAAAAGAAATGAACTGAAAAGAAAAAGTTGGAAGATTATTTTTCTCACTTCAATAACCTATTCGGAGAATTGGATGATAACTTCTTTAGTATTGCCGGAATCATCTTCAAACTGAAAGCGTAATTCGTTTACTTGCCCTGAGTCTTCTTCTTCTGACTCTTCCATCTCTTCTTCAGTGGTTTCATGAGATTCCAAATCTCCATCCGGAGAAGAGTTAGCTGTCTCACCTTCAGTCATGTTAATAATTTGACCACTCACGCTGTTCTCAACTTCTAACAATCCTGAGAACAAAATAAACTGATCACCATCAGTCGGGTCACTTGAGATAAAGAACTCAGTCCCTTTGACAGATGCTACAGACGTAGGTGTAGAAATGACGAACTGCTTACCCTTTTGCGGTGAAACATTTGCTGCCATCTTACCGTAACCTAGATTTACATTTTTTGATATTCCTTCGGGTGATTTCTTTCCTCCAACAACAAATTGAGAATTTTCACGAATTTTCAGTATAGACTTGTCGTCCAAAAACATAATCATCGCAGAGGATTTCTTTCCATTAGAAACGATTTTATCTTGATCGTGTATTGGAGTTCCGGGTTTTAGAGAAATACCGTCAGCAGTATCAACTTTATAAACTTTCACGTCGCCTTTTACTTTTACTGCCATGGCAACTTTATCAGCGCCAAATAAGAGCGAACTCGATAAAATGAGTACAAACGCCAACCAGCGGTTCATTCTGAAACCTCTACCGAAATTATCTTATCGTTCAACCCCTCAGATATCATCGCTTGGACAGTAGAATTATCTGTTGAAGATCCATTTAGCAGAATCGTGCCGGTTGAAGAATATCCTGAGAGGGAACCGTTCTCGCCAAATATCTGCTCGAAATCGCCTTCGTCTAATAATGTCTGCAATAACTGAATGACCATGTCGCTTCCACCGTCTGCTCCATCATCCGAGTCGGACTCCTCAGAAAAATCTTTTACCTTAAACGTCAAAATCTCACTTAACAGCTCTTCCTCACCGAAGGTTGTAGGTAAGATTTTTTTTATCTGCCATACATAAACGCTACCTAGCTCAAGATCTCCTGCACCAGAAGAAGGATATTGAAATGATGTTGCACCATAACCGGTAGCATAAAATCCCAGAGACTGATCAAGGGGCAGTCTTGTGGTTGACTCAATTGCCTGTTCTACTGAGGAATGATCTGACGGAATAAACTCAGCAACTCTAATGAGGAATTCACACCCACCAGGTACCATGCATGGGTCAGAATCCCACTGAAAAACAGGGTAAGATGTATATATCTCATTTGAGGCTGTATCTGCCAATGCGCCCCCGGGAGCGATCAATTGCAAGTCCAGAGGGGAAGATACATTCAAGACATCATCCCTCATCAGAGGTGACCCCCCTTCCGGCGTAGCAGTTACCATGAAGCGGTATATACCATCCGGGAGTCTTCCTGTGGCTATTACTGCATTAAGAAGTTCATCTGTCTGTTCAAGATCTACTGTCTCCACAACTTCTAAATTCATGTTAACTAGATTCCCAGCATCATCAAGCAACTGTCTAGTATCTAAGGTTAACATCTGGTTAGTCATGGTGATGGGAGCTGTGAGAATCAGTGGACTCTCTTCCTTAGTCTTGATATGAACAAGTGTCTCTTCTTCGTAAAATCCAAGAGCGTCAGATTGAACTGTAATCTCAAAATCAAAATGCACAGGAACGCTGTCAGGTGCAGACTGTGTCCTTTCAAGTCTTGCCAAGAAAAGAGGAACATTTGACTCCCCGGTGCTTATGTCCACTGCCGACAAGTAGTAAATAACATATGGAGTAAAGTCTACAGTAAAGTCAATTACTTGACCGAAAACGGGCGCTAGTACCAACATTAGAGTGGTAAAAATCTTTTTCATTTCGAGGAGAATTTCGCTTTTTTTATTAGTTATACAAACAAAATTCAAGCTGTTCTAGATTAGAGTGATTTACACCACTTTTCTGAGAAAGAAAACATCTTTAGTCACTTTTCACATCTTCCAACCGATACTCAGATAGAAGTTCCGCGTCGCTCCCGGCCAATATGCACCCCAATCTGAGCCGTGCGTTACGTAAAGCGTATCGAGGGCATTGTTGACCTTCGCTGAAAGCGTCAGCGAGCCCCATCGGTAGCTGGCACCGAGATTGAGAAGTGAATAAGGTTCAATAGCATTCTCTTCACTGTTCGCTGAATCAATGTACCGCTTGCCTACATGCTGGACGTGAGCCATGAGCCGCACCGTTTTCCAAGATCTGTATGACGCTGTCGCATTGGCAAGAACGTCAGGCCGGTTGGGCAGAAGATTGCTCTCAAGTTCTCCACTGGAGTAGAAGTTCTCATTGAAGGCGCCGTTGACACTTAACTGCAGGCGACTCCCCAACTGCCAAGCAGCATCAAGCTCAAGACCCTGGTGTATCGTCCCTTCAATCTGGCTATACTCATAGTATCCCTCTTCCTCAAAGCTGATGGTTTGCATCACCTCATTCTCCAGATTGATGCGGTAGAGGTTCAGGCTAACGCTATGAGCAAGACCAGTGTGATTCATCCCAAACTCAGCATCGTAGATCAGTTCAGGGTAGGCACCCTGCGGTGTGAACGACCATTCATCAGCATTGATGATCTGGTCGTCTGCCGGTTCCTTTTCCGCCTTACCGTAGCTGCCGAAGACTGAAAGTGCATCACTTATTCTGTAAGTCAATCCCATGCGCGGATTGAGAAAATCCCAGTCTGCTGATATTTGGTGCCCAACAGCGTGACCGATGGGCTCCTGATTCATATTCCACCTGTGGCTGAGAAACTGTACATCGGCAGTAGCCAGCAGCCGGTCGGTTAAATCATAAACAACGTGCGCAAATGCTGTGAAAGAGTGCTTGGTACCGACATACTCATAGTACCTGAACTCATCAATGTCCGCCAGTTCCGGCGCGGAAAATTGGGAAATATCACCGAAGTGGTCTCCTTCATAAAAACGAATTTCCCCGCCTATATCAAGCCGCAGACGGTCGCGCTTCAAAGTCCACTGAGGCACTACGCCGAAATAGCGGTTGACGATCCACTTTCGGCGGAGAAGATCAGTGGTACTATCGGCGTAGGCGGAATCCGTAATAGTGTCGAGATTGTAGTCGTAGAACGATTTGTCATACTTCTCTGCCTCGTAGTAACCACTTCCCATTACAAGGTAAGCGGTGTTGTGGAAAGAGGAACTCTCGCTCAGCTTGATGTGGGAATTAAGGGAATAGACCTGCTGGAAGAAATCGTCAGTGAATCCCTTGTAGCCTTTCCGGCGGAGTTCCCGGTCGCTGATATCATTTCCGTAAACACCATCCCATAACAGATCACTGTTCTCATAACCTAACAGTCCCCGGAACTGATAGGTTGCTTTTTCCCCGCGATATTCAGCTCCAAAAGAAAGTGCCTGTTGGAGGCTGTGATGGTATTCCCTGTAACCATCTGACTCAACCTGAGAAAGACGGGCGGACAGACTCAGCTGATCACCGAAACGGCCTCCCGAACCATAGCTTGCGGAGAGTTTTTTTGTGCCGTAGGATCCTCTACCCCCATTAAGAGTGAAGACCTCGTTGCCTGTCCGAATTCTGGATAAGACATTTATGGAACCTCCGAACGCTGCTGAGCCATAAAGCGAATTACCTATCCCCCGCTGTATCTGCACATCTTCCGCATCCGAGAGTATATCTCCGTGATCCACCCAGTAAACCTGATGACTTTCGTTATCGTTCAGCGGGACATTGTCCAGCATGACGGCTATTCGACTCTGTTCGAATCCTCGGATGGAGACGTAAGAATAGCCGGTCCCGTTGCCGCTTTCGCTGTAGGCGAATACTCCCGGTTCTGTGGCAAGAACCATCGGAACATCCTGAAAACTGTAGTGATCAGCTATCTCATCTGCCGTAAGCGTGGAAAACGCAGCTGGCGTCACTCCGGGGACAGCCCGGTTTGCCAGTACAAAAAGCTCTTCTCCTGGTACAGTAGCAGCAACGAGTTCGATCGGCATTCCCACTGAAGCAGTGATAGTAACGGGCTCATAACCGATGCGGCTGACAGTAATCTCATACCCGACAGGAACCCCAAGAGAAAAGTAACCGTTTTCGTCAGACGATGTACCTACATCACCGCTAACGACACTGGCACCCGGTACCCCTTCACCGGTCTCGGCATCCACTACACGGCCGGAAATTGAGACGACTTGAGAGTTGAGCATGGAAAAGAAAAGTAAACAAGAAAGAAAAAATGTGAGTTGTTTCAAGATGACCTCCCTACGCCGGCATTATCCGGATCAGGTTCAAAGGGTGTTATCTCAGCTATTCTGTTAAACTGTTGAACAGCACCCCAGTTACACAGTGAACTTACTAATGCTTCAACTTCAATACAAGGGTGTGGCTTTATCTATTCTACTTGATTTCCTAACGAGGTCAATCTATTTTCTCGCCACTCATTATGAATAATTCCAACACATCCCTCCCCGAGATCACCCTGAAAGCAGTCATCCTCGGAATTTTACTTTCCGTGATCCTGGCCGGTGCTAATGCATATTTAGGTCTATTCGCCGGTATGACCGTCTCCGCCTCCATTCCGGCAGC
>DKQU01000013.1:0-176 GCA_002471865.1 Fidelibacterota bacterium UBA7300
ACAAAAAGTGTGCTGATGATTAAGGTTGTCAAGTTTTTCACTTCAAAACTCCTACCAGACATAAATCACCCCATCTGCTCCATCGAGCATGATCTCATCGTTGTCAACGCTTCTTATGTGCGAGTCGTCGCCGAAGTCGAGATAAAATGTGTCCACGGAAACAGAATCGAGGGGAA
>DKQU01000013.1:583-1432 GCA_002471865.1 Fidelibacterota bacterium UBA7300
GCCAGCAACCCTGTGATGGAATCCACTTCCACAAAGTCTATGATAGAACCGCCTCCCTGCATCAAGAAATCACCAGATTCACTCAGCACATTGTAATCCGCAATCCTGAGACCTTCCGGATCGTAGGATAGCTCCACGTGGGCACCCATCATTCCGGAAACCTCTTCCAATCCGACAGTAACGCCGAATTCACTCCCTTCCGTGGTAACAGGGAGGATGGTGGTCCTCGGCGAGAGCATGAGAGACGACGAATAGGCGTCCATAGTCCACGAGCGGGACGGATACGGCTCATCCTCCATGATGTTGGTGGGATAGCGGGACATTATCTGGAAAAAGTAGCTGGTGTCGTCCAAATACGGCAGAGTGACAAATGTATCGGGGGAAAACAGCGACCATGAACCTTCGTTGAAACGGTAGGAATACGTGATTTCGCCGTAGAGATCGGTATCCAGACTGTCACTGCGATAGACGGGGTCTTTCTGCTGCCAGGTAAGGGTGACTTCTTTGGAACTGCTTGTCCCTGAGGGACCGGAGAGAATTCTCGTCTCGGGTTCTATAAAGTCCGGGTTCAGCGGATCGTAGGGATTATCCGGCAGAGGCTGCAAAATATCGCAGGTCCACGACATAAGACCGAGGATCACAATGAGAGTAAATCGGCTGAAGGCTATTGAGTGAGTCAACTTTTTCATGTCAAATCAAGTGCTTTTAGGGAAATCCACACTTTTAGTCGATTAGATTCTACACCTGAGAAAGTTACATAGTTGTGATGTAATTCACATTCCATATTCGGATGATGATCTTCAAACAAAAACCGTCAATCGAGAAGAGGAAATCAAAGGGATTATTTCT
>DKQU01000013.1:1781-4658 GCA_002471865.1 Fidelibacterota bacterium UBA7300
GCCGGGAGGATTTTCCTTCAGATGTTCACACCGCTCGATATAAATACGGCTGGGATTTGTGGGGCGCATAGGAAACATATCTTCCAACTTATCGGCGGCTTTAAACGCTTTCAATGCTTTTTCCCACTTTTGATTATAATACAATTCCAACCCTTCGTGGAATAAGCTCATCAATTTCGCTGTTTCATCTGCCAGTTTACCCTTTTCTGCCAGCAATTCGTAGGTCCTTACGGGCACTGTCTTCCCCTTCACACGGACATAATCAAGCGTCCGCCATTCAAACTTGTCTTTGACAGCTTCATACGTGGATTCACTGGCCTGAATGTAAATTCCGTACTGCTTGGCTGACGCTTCTAATCTGGCGGCAGTATTAACGGTATCTCCCATCATGGTATAATTCATTCTCATGTTGGAACCCATATTACCTGTCACCATGTCACCGGTACAAAGCCCCACACGATGGCGGAGATTGTGAACCAAATCCGGCCAATCTTCTTCAGATGCCCATTTATCCCTCAGCTTTGCAATCCTCTCCTCCATTTCAAGCGCCGTAAGGCATGCTTGATATTCGTGATCCTCCACCGGAATCGGAGCACCGTAAAAAGCAACGATAGCGTCGCCGATATATTTGTCAAGAGTGCCTCGCCGAGCCAGCAGGATATCTGTCATTTCTGTCAGATATTCATTCATGAGGGATACCATTCTCTCCGGCTCCATCACTTCGGTGAATGATGAGAAACTTTGGATGTCAGAGAAATACGCTGTGTGATAACCGGCTTCACCACCCAATTTCGGTTCTGTATGCTGCTCATACATCTGATCAATGAGCTCTGGGGATACGTAGGTGCCGAACGTACTCTTCAGGAACCTCTTATCCTTCTGCTCCACGATAAAGCGGTATAATACATTGGTGATATAGGTAGTGAAAACGCCGAAGATAGGTGCCACCACTGGTATGTAGGTGGATTCGCCCATTCCCGGAACATTGATACTGTCCCAGCTTCCGAATACCAGCTTCACTAACCAGAGAGAATCATTGGTAAAGGCACCTACGGCTATGCTGATGAATATCAGCAGTTCCACAATGATGCTCAATCCGGCGAAGAGTGGGTTCATGGAGGCAAGAAGGATATATGTAATCAACGCGAGAATGGCGATGAGGAAGAGATGCGACAACCACGATTTTTCTGACCACTCCATATCGCCGCCGTACATGGAAATAAAGTTCTGATCTATGATCGTCTGGAGAGCGTTGGCGTGAGTCTCAACTCCCGGCATGAGCTTCTGCTCTCCGGCAAAGCTGAAGTACGGTGTCCGCTTGGTATCGTGAAAAACCTCTACGGAAACACCGATTAGCACTATTTTACCAAGGAACGGGCTCTCTTCCAGACCGCCCATGCCGGGCATATAATAGGCCCAATGTGTCGAATCAATGAACATATCCATCCAATCTATATCAGCATCGAAATCTCTCAGATCGACATCTGCCACATCTACAACTTGAAAAAGAGAGTATGAATCGAACGTACCCCAAGGATCATTTTCCCCCGTTTGTGCTGCAGATGGAGGTCCGTAGTAATTGACGTAAAATGTAGATGTTTCGCTATACGTCGGAATATCGATATCCTCGAACCAGATAATACCCTTTTCGCTATCTCCTCCCAACCGCATAAGACTATCTGGTGGAAAACTCAGGAACTCTTTGGCAGAACGCATTGCGATAGTAAGATACCACGTACTGGGATCATCTCTTAGCATGTTGAAGGCGTAGTAACGTCGAGTGGTACCGTCCGGGTCTTGAGTTTCATCCACCAGAGCAGTTTGTGGATCGGCAGACATTATTACTTCATTTGGAAGGACAAGTTCAAAACTTCTTTCGAGAGTGTTATAGCCAATTTTTGAGGCAAGGATGACGGCAGTGCCCATCTCCTTCGCCTCTAGAATAGCCTGAGCAAAAGCGCTGTCACCATGGGTGGGAACAAGTTCACTCAATCCTCGATTCATCAACTCACCACGGATTTCCTTAAGAGCAGGTTCTTCCGCAAGGCGATCCGGAGCATCAAACTGAAAGTCAAATACGACCGCTCTGGCACCGGCTTTAGCGAGATTCACAACGACTTGTGCCCACACTTCCCTTGTATACGGCCACGACCAAGGAACATTTTCGTAAGATTTCTGATCCAAATCAACGAGGACTACATCCAACCCCTTGTCCCATTTACCATTTTCATTGGAGTCGGTAAACTCTTCACCATCATCCCACAGCCCATTTTCATTCAAGTCAGTAAACAGCTCAGCTTTCTTAGGAATGGGCTCCCGAGATGCCCAGCCGGAAAGAGGTCCACGAACACGAAAACCGAGGTCGTAAATCTTGGCTTCCAGACTATCAAAAACGTTCATCCTGTGAAAGAAAATAATAATAAGGATAGAGATTAAGGTGAGGCCCAAGCCTACAACTTGCTTCTTAAGGATTTTTATTACGTCCATCGGTATCTCTAAAATAAGTAATTCACGGAAAACTTCACAGCCAAGGTTCCTAAAGCGAATTCACTGTCTGATTGATTAGCTTTTACAGAAAATCCGGCCTTAGCGGATAATCTTTTCCACGGTTTCCATTCCACTCCCCCATTGATACCATAGTTTCCGAACTCGGAAATTCCAGTTGCTCTAAGGCCATTTAATCCACCCATAATCTTAAGTTTATCTGGGATCAGGAAGTAAATTGAATTTAATCCCAAACTGGTATAAACAGTTTTCAACCCTTCTTCTCCAGCCGTCATAGACTCGGGTAATTCAAAAGAATAACTGCTAAGATTTATGGAAGTCCGCAGTCGCTTGCTAAACTGAATGTTGGTGCCAAAAGCAATTGTCCTAGCT
>DKQU01000014.1:0-1609 GCA_002471865.1 Fidelibacterota bacterium UBA7300
AAGAGATGCTGGCGGTTATCAACAGTTAGATTTTAGAAACAGCGTCACGCAATTCCGGTAGTTTCACTGAGAAAGAATCATTAAACGTATAAATTGGCTTATCTATGACCCTTCCTATAGCAGTGCAGGTTACACCTATTTGCATGCAGAGCCGCTCCAATTCCATGATATTTTCCTCTTTCACTGTGATGATATACAATCCCTGCGTCTCTCCGAACAAAAGCTCATCATTCCGGATTTTACTACTCATGTAAATCCGTGCGCCAATTCCATCGGGTGAAAGAAGAATCATCTGGGCTATGGTTACAGCAAGTCCTCCTAGAGAGACAACAGAAGCAGATGAGATGAGTCCTACCTTCGTACCTGTGATTAGAATCTCACGAATCCGCTGTTCGACGACAAGATCAGAAACCGGTGGAAGTCCTTCTTCTTTGCCATGGATTTCCTTAAGATAAGCGCTTCCGCCCAGCTCCCCGCGGTGATTCCCAAGCATCATGATAAAATCATCTGGGTTGTGTAATAAATGCGTTATTACCTGACTATCTTCCGGCGACTCACCCACTACAGCTACCAAAGGTTCCTCATCTGATGAGATGAACTGGCGACTTATAACCTGGAGTCCTAGATCGGCTGTGGCAAACTGGAAACCTGAAATTGTTTCGCGCAAAGTCCTGATAGAGTCACTATCATGGCCGGAAGCGGGAACAGAGATGACAGCATATCTCGGCTCGACACCTGAAACTGTTAACCTTCGAGCCGCTGAAGCCACTGCAAGAATTGCTCCCTGCCTCGGATCAAGTTTCCAGAACCGTCCACCGGATTGAGCAGTCATTATTTGCAACTTACCATCCTCTAACTGTTCTTGAAGCAGTTGAAACTCCTTTTGCACTTCCGCTGAGGAAAGAAGTGATTTAAGATGACGTTTATAATATCTGGGCTGTTTAAGTGAAGCAACATCAACTGTACTGCTAGTCGAAACTCTTTCCGGTAACACGAGATGGGTTCTGGGTGCTGAGTGAGAAAACATGAGCTCAGCAATTTCTAGACTGCACAGTGAAGTTTTTCCTCGGCGAATATTCAACACTCTATTACTATTTGTTATACCAATCTCTCGGCATGGAATTGAGTGTGATCGAAGAAGTTTTTTTGCTTCGTTCTTGTGGCTTGTGGAGACTACTGCCAGACAACGACCGGGACTTTCTGAAAAGAGTAATTCATCCGGCTTGTTTTTTTGTTTTAGTGCAGGGATTTTTCCTTCTGAAATATCTATTCCTACTCCTAAGTATTCGGCAAGCTCAGCTGAAGAAGCAGCAATTCCGCCCTCCGCAATGTAAGA
This sequence comes from Fidelibacterota bacterium UBA7300, assembly GCA_002471865.1. Classification (GTDB taxonomy): domain Bacteria; phylum Fidelibacterota; class Marinisomatia; order Marinisomatales; family UBA2128; genus UBA2128. Next base: position 1,337 of record DKQU01000014.1, read on the forward strand.
AAGCGCCAGTAAATACGGTTTTAGAGAAAGTTCTGCTATAGAAAGTGAAAATGCTTCCAGTTCTTTGGGTGCAATTAGATCGGTTCGATCTGTCTCCGCTCCTAAAATAAACAGAACTTGATCCTGTACAATTGCATTTTGAGTTTCCATCGCCTTGTTTCTTTGAGTCCCTGATACAATCGCAACAAAGGTCGGATTGTCTTTAGTCTCCGAAGGAAAATCGAGCCTGTTAGAACCGCAAGAAAGCTGTCGGCCAAAAAAGTTTGCACCTTT
>DKQU01000014.1:1990-10831 GCA_002471865.1 Fidelibacterota bacterium UBA7300
GGAATAACACTTTTTAGAGCCAATTTCATTACAGCTTCCGCCATAGAGGAATATGCCAGCTTACGAGCACTGTTTTTTGATTGAATGCGACAAGATGATGAAGCGGTCACTAACTGTCCGTATGCTCCTACAGTAGGGTCATCATTCGGCTGAAGAGGCGGAAAAAGTGCCTCGGACATGGCCGTTGAACGAGAGTACAATTCGGCCTTGTTTTTGAGGAAAGCAGTTAAGCGCTCTTCTACAGGACGATTTGAGTTTAATGTGGTCTTTTTTGACATGATGCTATGCTTTAGCGATGGAGAATATAGTACGATTTAGGCGTGAATTAAATAGCCAAGTAATAAATTTCCTGGATTCAGCTTCTTAACTATTCACATCCTTCACAAACTTCCGTGCCACTTTGATAATCTCCTCTGCCAGCTTCTCTCCCACTCCTATTTCTGTAACTATTTTCTCAGCAGAAGCATCTGCTATAGTTTTTACATTCTCGAATCTTGTCAGCAGTTTTTTCCGGCGGGTGGGACCGATTCCGGGGATTCCGTCAAAAATAGATGTAGTGGCTGACTTTTTTCGTCGCTGACGGTGGAAAGTGACTGCAAACCGGTGCGCCTCATCTCGAATACGGCGGAGCAGGAATAGACCGGGAGACGATTTAGGGATATTTTGTGGATCAGAACTACCGGGTATGAACACCTCTTCTAACCGCTTCGCCAGTCCAACGACAGAGATGTAGCTCAACCCCATTTCCTGCAGGGCAGATACCGCCATCCCGAGTTGACCTTTTCCACCATCAATCAGTATAAGATCAGGTAATGCAGCTTGTTCACTCTTCAGCCGGCGGTAGCGCCGCAAGACAACTTCCCGTATCATGGCGAAATCGTCAACTCCTTTCACCGTCTTGATCTTGAATTTACGATACTCACTCTTTTTCGCCACTCCGTCCATGAAACAAACCATTGATCCCACGGGATTGCTCCCCTGAATATTTGAGATGTCGAACGCTTCGATTCGCCGGGGCGGTACTTCCAAGTTCAAATCCGCCTGAAGCTGTTGCACCATATCCGGCACCAGTTCCCGGCGGCGTTCCCGCTTGCGGAGGTTTTCCCCCAGGAGCAGTTCTGCATTTTGCAGAGAGAGTCGGACCAACTTTGCCTTCTCCCCTCGTTGTGGTACGGTGAGGGTCACTTTCTTCCCTTTCTTGTCCGACAGCCACATTGCCAGGGATTCATCCTCTTCCGGTTGCGTCTGCAGTAGAATTTCCTGCGGTAGAAAGTCAGAATCGAGGTAGAACTGTTTCATGAATCCGGCCAAAATATGGCTTAATTCTTGCTCGTTAACACCTGAGAGAAACATCCGCTCCCGCCCGATGATCTTCCCATTACGCAAGCGGATGACAGCGGCGCAAGCGTCCTTCTTCTGTACTGCAATAGAGATAATGTCCTGATCGGCAAAGGAAGCTGAAATTTTCCGCTGTCGCTTGGTAAACGCTTCCACTGCCGTGATCTGGTCCCGGCGGAGGGCTGCCTCTTCGTATTGCTGCTTCCGAGAAGCGTCCGCCATTTCATTACGAAGCTGTTTTACTATTTTGTCAGTCCGACCGTGAAGAAAGCGAATCACCTCTTCGATCATGGTATTGTAATCTTCCTGTGACTGAAACCCTTCGCACGGACCGAGGCACTTCTTGATGTGGTAATCGAGGCAGACAGAAATTTTCTTTTGGGCAATGGTGTCATCATCGATGAGATAGCTGCAGCTACGAATCGGAAAAATTTTGTGGACTACCTTCAGCGACTCCCGGAGATTGTGGACTTCTGTAAAAGGACCAAAGTAGCGGGAGCCGTCGTGGACTACTTTTCGCGTCAGAAGCACTTGCGGAAACGGCTCGCTGGTGATGCGAACGTATGGATACGTTTTATCATCCCGCATAAGGATGTTGTAACGCGGTTCGTGCTCCTTGATCATAGCTGCTTCTGTCAGCAGCGCTTCCGATTCAGAGCGAGTCACCAGCCATTCTAAATCGGTGATCTTCTTTACCATGTTCTGAATCCGCGGTACAGATAGTGCGCTCTTATGAAAGTAGCTCCGTACACGTGACCGGAGCACTTTCGCCTTTCCCACGTAGAGTACCTTCCCGGATTCATCGTGGAAAAGATAAACCCCGGGCTTGCGGGGGATGGAATTTACCTTCTGACTCAGCTTCATGATAAAGATGAAATTTAGATGAATTTAACTATGAAATAATAGTTTTCGACGGGTAATTAAATATACTGATAGAATAATTAGGGTTGTAAATGTTGACATAACCATGTTATTCTCAGCTTATCAATAATGAAAATCTTGATTGGAATAATTATAAGCTTAGTTTCATTCACGGAGGGATCAGCAGTGGACGAAAAGAGTTACAATAAACTATCACCTGAAGAAGAAAGAGTCATTATTCATAAAGGTACGGAACCGCCGTTCAGTGGTAAATATAACGACTTCTTTGCAAAAGGGACATACCAGTGCAAACAGTGCAGCGCACCGCTTTACAGTTCCAACGATAAGTTTGAGTCGTCTTGCGGCTGGCCCAGCTTTGATAATGAGATCAAAGGAGCTATCAAAAGAGAAACTGATGCTGACGGAATTAGAACCGAAATTTTGTGTGCGAATTGCGGCGGACATCTGGGGCATGTATTCGAGGGGGAAAGATTAACAGACAAAAATGTCAGGCATTGTGTCAATTCCGTCTCAATGCTTTTCATCCCTTATAAAAAATCTGAACTTGCTAAAGCGCACTTTGCCGGAGGGTGTTTTTGGGGCATAGAGCATCTCTTCAAGCAGAAAGAGGGTGTCGTTTCCGCAGTTTCAGGATATATGGGAGGTACAGTTGATAATCCCACTTATGGTGATGTGCTGCAAGAAGATACCGGTCATTTAGAAACTGTGGAAGTGACGTATGATCCGAGCAAAGTGAATTACGAAGATCTTGCGCAATATTTCTTCGAAATTCACGATCCGACACAGGTGAATGGTCAGGGGCCGGACATTGGGGAGCAATATCTCTCTGCTATCTTCTGCAATGATGATGATGAGAAGAACATTGCGCACAAATTAATTAATATCCTAAATGCTAAAGGATATGAGATCGCTACAAAAGTACTTCCCTCCACCCCGTTTTGGAAGGCTGAAGAATACCATCAAAACTACTATAATAAGAACAGACAGAAACCCTACTGTCACGTGTACGAAAACAAGTTTTAATCTTACATCTTTAGATTAAAAAATACTCGATCAAGAATGTAGTAAAAAAGGCAGCTGTGAAGCTGCCTTTTAGTTACTTATTGTTCGATAAAAGTTACTTCTTTTTCTTCCTGCTAAAGAGGCCCTTCTTTTTCTTTGGTTCTTCTTTCTTTTCAGACTTCGGTGCAGCAGCTGGTGCGTCACCTTTCCCTTCAGCTTTCGCCTCAATCCGTTTCTCCCATTCGCTCATTTCCTGTTCCGCTTCGGACGAACCTTCTGCATCTGCTTCCTCAGCCGGTGCCGGGGCAGCAGACGGTTCTTCACCGGCGGCTTCTGCTTCCACAAGTTTCTTCAGCTTTACTTCGCGTTCCTCAGAACTTGATTTTAGTGATTCCAACATTTCTGAAACTTCATCATGAAAGTGAGCAACGGTCTTTTCCATCCTTCCCACAAGCTCTCCCATAAGAGCTTCTCCGTATCCGGGTCCGAGCCCTTCTACCATTTCGTCCATCTTTTCCAAGATGAACTGCTTATGTGCGTCAGTGTTTTGATCTTCGCGGATTTCTTCGTCGGCCATAGTTTTTCTCCTAACCTAATTTATTGAATTTGGTTTCTATTATACTACTCATTTATCTATGGTAATGAATCCAATATTAACCACTCTTTATTTTTTTAAATTACTCAAGCCCCTCCACCTCTCCTGGTGAGAAGGCGATATGTTCCTTAGGTGACGTCATTAATTCCACAAAGTCGTAAACCGGCATTCCTGCTAAAAATCCAAAGATTGTACCAGAAAAGCGACGGTTCCATGTCTCGTCAAGGGTGGATGAACCAAAAAAGTTTAGCAGTTCTCCGGCCCCTAAACCAAAAATTCCCATAGCAGTGAAAGTTATTACTTTCAGTTTCGTATTTCCTTCTTCTGAAATGGGGCGATAAGTAATTTCCTCAATGTTAGTTAATGGAATTACTTTTTCACCTACGACCTGCTTCAAGCTGAGTTTTTTGTCCGCAAACTCAATATAACGGCCTGTCACGGGAAGCCCATCATAACGCTTTACGGTCGTGAAAGAATTCGGCGGTATGGACTTCAGAATATCATCTACCCGAAGGTATGAAAGTTCATAATGAAACTTTGCCCGCATCTCTTCGGTTATTCCAGGGTGGTCTTTAACTTTATTCCGCATTTGATTAAATTGACTAAAATTGTACTTACGTCTGATGTTCTTTTGTCGATTACGTTCCCGATAGACAATCTTGGAAGAATAACGGTTGATGGAATGCTGAAAAAACTGGGCATTCTCAAAACCGTCAATATCCGGGAAAACACCGAGTATGGCGTTTTCCTCGGCATCCAGAGTAGTGCCTATATTATCACTTAAAGGAATTACTTCCGGCTGGCCTGCCAATAGAAAAGTGGATGAGGTTAATATGAGAACAATTGCTTTCAGACTAAACTCCTTCAAAAAGAGCCAAGACCTCACCTTTATCAGCATGGCGATCCAGCGCTTTTTTTGAAAAGATGAGATCACCATTTCTGATCACCTCAAAAACACCACCACCAGATGGAATCAGCGTCAGCTCCTTGATGTCAGTACCGTACTTATCCAAAAGATCGTTCGCCAGACCGGCGGCTCTGGGAAGGTAGTTTCAAGCAGTACAATATTCTATGGAAACTATCATTCTCCCCCCTGTTATTTCCCAATAAATTGGTAAACCCAAACAACACCGAAGATTATCAGGATACCTGCAAGGAAAAGCAGAAAAATAGCTGCTTTTTCAAATCCTTTTCGGCCGACATCGAATTTTAGTACATCTTTCGTCATCAGAAGTCAAATACAGTCTCAATGTTCAATATGTTGATAATCTCACCCTCCACGTCCTCGGAGATTACTCCATCACCGTCAAGATCTGCATGTAAGCGCCTGTAATCCCAGACTAAGCTAACACCTGTGCTGACCTCGTAACCAATTCGATATCCGAGAATCGTATTCGGAGACGGATTAGCGAAATCAAATGGGTTATCGTCATTATTACGCTGATAGTAAGCATACGCCTGACTTATCTTAGGAATATTATCAGTATTCAGTGCCAGTGCTGAGGTGAAACTGCGAAGTGTATCACCGTTATCACTCGACATATCAGTGTACGAAGCCGAAGCACTGACTAAGTTAAACAGACCCAAACTGGCAGCGCCGTAAAATCCTGATCGTTGACCTTCACTGATATCGAGTACCTGATCTTTTGTAGTTACACTTAAATTACCGGTAGTGTCTTCCGTGATTACAACACGGTCAAGATCATATGCCTGATCAAAGAAACGTGGTGCGTAAAAGTCGCTGTCCATCCGGTATTCAAAGCTGATGTTGATGATCTTAAATATCGTCGCATTAGCGCCAAAAGGTACAAGTCCAATACCACTTTTATCATCCGCAAACTGCAACATATTACCTTCAGCATAGAGGTTTATGCTAAACATCTTCGAACTGAAAACCGGATATCCTGCATCAACTGAAAGTCCTAACACACTTCGCGCGTCAACTTCATCAATATCAAATGGATCGGGTTTTAGAACTGCACCATCGGGATCATTATTCACAATGCTGGTATCCTGACTGTTATCAGTATATCCATCACCATCCTGATCTGGATCAATCTCATCTGCGATACCATCACCATCAGTATCGGTATCATAATCTCCATCCTCCGGGAAGTCATCCAGCAAATCAGGAACACCATCTTCATCAAAATCCTTCAGTCCCGAGTACTGATTGATATCCATGACAATGTTCGCACCAAGAGTTAATTTGCTAAATGGATTGAAGGTAAACCGTCCACCAACAAGGCCACCGCCGCGTCCGAAGTCCTTGAAGTTTGCTACAAAGAGTTCTGTACCAAACTTACCAAACTTCATTCCTCCGTTAAGACCAATCCGGCGGACTTCGGGGAATTCCATAGTGTTTGAATATCCGTAAATGAGACCGCCGTATCCAAGAGTCATATTCTCGAGTGTACCGTAGCGAGCGAAGAACGGATCTCCCTTCGCGCCCCAGCTAACGTAAAGGATCTTATCGAAGAAATCGGTGGGTTCGTCCCATTCATCCTTCCGGATATTTCCCTGAGGGTCAATGTACATGACCAAGTCAAGACCGACACCAAGCTTGCCGAACTTGATTTCTGGACGAAGAGCCAGTTGATTATAGATGACACCGTCAATGGTTACAGAACCGAGGCCAGCACCTAAATTAAACGGACCTTCTTCTTCAGGTTCGGGTGCTTCTTCTTCCTCTTCAACATCTGGTACATCAGTTTCCGGGGTCTCCTCAGGAATCTCTTCTTCAGGAATTTCCTCTTCCGGAACTTCTTCCTCAATCACTTCTTCTTCAACTTCCGGCTCAGGCTCTTCTTCAGTAGATTCTTCCTCTTCTTCCTCTTCCTCTTCCTCGGCTTCTTCCTCAGGTTCTTCTTCTTCATCATCCGGATCGTCAGGTACTTCTTCAGGACTTGCCGGAGATGTAACCAATTGTCCCGTAGCGGTAGAGAGAGTCATCTGTCCAGGTCCTAGGGATTGAAACTGTCCGCTAATTGAATTAAAAACTTCAACATCTCCCTCTAAACCATAAAATTTATCAAATCCCATCTGATTTGAAACCGTCCAGAATTGTGTCCCCTTTACAGATGCTACTGAAACTGGAGTTTCAATTCTGAAATCTTTTCTTTTATCCTTTTTTACATCGGCAAGAACCTTTCCAAACTCAATATTAATAGTCCGTGTATTGGCTGTCTCCATAAATTGAAATTGAGAAGACTCACGAATCTTTAGCATACTCTTATCATCAAGAAAGACAATAATACAGAAGCCCTCTCCGCCCACTTTTACTATATCACCATCAAATACAGATTGTCCAGGTTTCAATGATGAAAAAACAGCATCTGCCTGTTGCTTAATCTGAACCTGTCCTCGAGCTTTGGCTACTTTAGCCACTTCTTCAGCTGCTTGAATTTGGTTCATAAGAAAAGGAATGATGATCAGCGAAATAAATAATTTTATTCTCATAGTTACTCCCTCATTTTTTTCATCTTAAATGCTGGTTGCTTTTCGAGATTTCTACCGGAGACTAACGAAAATGATACCTCCTGATGATTTCTCGCCTGCTTTACTCGCAAGAAGTATGAACAAAAGTATCGCCTATGGAATTATAAATCAACCTTACTTTGTTTTAAATCACAAATTCTTTATAAAAGCTAAATTGCTTATTCTAAATAGACTTTATTAAAAACAATTTGAATCAACTTGTATAGTGAATAAATTCAAGTCTTGAGTAAATCAATTGGGTAAAACAGTAAAATGAATGAAAAAGATAAACTAGAAGATCTCTTCGAATATACTCTTGATATGTTCTTAAAGAGTGCCGGCAAAGATCATGCTGAAATCACTCAGTTCAATCGGTGGAGAGATGGCATCGTCGATGCTAATATGTATACTTTTGAAGTTCCTCATCTTCACGCTCAAACACCACAAGTAGAAGTACGGAGAAACAGTGGAGAAATACTAGACCTCATCTGTTTTGCCAGTTACAATTATCTGGGTTACTCTTACCATCCTGATGTTGTCCAAGCTGCAAAAGATGCACTGGATGTATACGGTTTAGGTGCAACAGGTTCTCCTGTACTCAACGGTACTTTTGACATTCATAACATACTTGAAAAGAACTTATCTGAATATTTCAAAAGAGAGAACCTGGGTACGTCACTATTCTCTTCTGGATATGGGGCTAATGTTGGAGTTGTGTCAGCTTACTGCCATAAAGGTGATTATGTAGTTCTTGACCGCTCATCTCACGCATCTCTAATCGATGGAGCAATTCTCTCTCAAGCAAATATCCTTATGTTTAAACATAACAACGTAGAACATTTGGAAAAAATATTAAACAAGATTGACTACGAGAACTCTCGAATTCTCGTATGTGTCGAAGGAGTATATAGTACTGACGGAAACTACGGCAACTTGTCAGAAATCGTACCGGTAGCAAAAAAATATGGTGCTACAATCCTGGTAGATGAGGCTCACTCACTGTTGGTTGCCGGACCCGGAGGTCGAGGTGTAGCAGAAGAATGTGGAGTACTGGACGAAGTGGATATGATTATTGGCACATTCAGTAAATCCTTCGGCGGTGTAGGAGGATGCTTGATTGCTGATAAGGAATTGGTTAACTATATCAATTATTATGCCCGCAGCCGAATGTTTTCCTGTGCTATAGATCCGGGAGTAACGGGTGGATTGATCAAAGCCCTTGAACTTGCATCTGGTCCTGATGGAGATCAAAAAAGAGAGAGAATTAAAGAGAATGCTAAACACCTCCGTTCCCTCTTGAGAGATAAGGTTGATATCGGTACGGCACATAGCTGGATTATTCCTGTTATTTACGGAGATGAGAAACTGACTATACCACTAAGTGATTATCTCCAGCACCACGGACTGGACATTTCTCTAATGATGTTTCCCGCTGTCCCAAAAAACCGCTCACGAATCAGAGCATTTGTCACTTCCGAGCATTCTCCGGAACAGGTTGAAAAAGGTGCAGAGATTCTACTAAATGCTGCTAAAGAGTTCAATTTCTT
>DKQU01000062.1 GCA_002471865.1 Fidelibacterota bacterium UBA7300
TCGTGGAATAGGAGAACATTGTGGCAGGACAGACGCTTAAAATTAGACTGAAAGCATATGATCACAAACTGTTGGATAAGTCCACAGATAAGATTGTGAAAACAGTGAAGCAGACAGGAGCAATAATTTCGGGGCCAATTCCTTTGCCGACGAAGAGAACGATTTACACAGTTCTCCGTTCACCGCATGTAAACAAGAAGTCAAGGGAACAGTTTCAAACCAAGGTACACAAGAGATTAATCGAAATCCTGAACGCTTCACCAAAAACTGCTGATGCATTGATGAAGCTTGATCTTTCCGCTGGTGTAGATATCCAAATAAAGGCATAGCAAGTGAACAGTTTAATTGGAAAAAAAATAGGAATGACCCGCATTTTCAGCAATGATGGACGTAGTTTGCCTGTAACTATAGTTCAAGCTGGACCATGTGTGGTAACTCAAGTTAAATCTGAAAAAAATGATGGTTATCTAGCAGTTCAGTTAGGATTTGAAGATAAATTAGAAAAAAAGACAACAAAACCTGAATTGGGACATTTTAAAAAAGCCGGTACAGCACCTAAGCGACATTTGATGGAATTTCCAGTCCAAAAGAGTAGAATACCTGTTGCTGGAAAAGAATACACTGTAGCGCTATTTAAAGAAGGCGATCGTGTGACAATTCGAGGTACTTCAAAAGGTAAAGGCTTTGCAGGTGTTGTTAAACGCCACGGTTTTAGCGGCGGTCCAAAAACTCACGGTCAGTCAGATCAACTGCGTGCACCGGGATCTATTGGTCAATCTTCTGATCCTTCAAGAGTTTGGCCGGGAATGAAAATGCCTGGACAGATGGGGAATAAAACGGCTGTTATAAACAATTTAGAAATCGTGAAAGTTGACGAGGAAAATGGACATCTTTTCATTAAAGGAGCAGTACCGGGAGCTCCAAACGGAATTGTCGTAATTACTAAGTAGAGGTTTAGATGGAATTGTCAGTATTAGATCAGAGTGGTAACATTACCTCAAAAATAGAGGTAGATGATTCTGTTTTTAAAGTAACTCCCAATGAAGAAGCTGTTCATCGGGCAATGGTTGCTGAGATGACGAACGCACGGACCGGTACTCACTCTACAAAAACTCGCTCCGAAGTACGGGGCGGAGGTAGAAAACCTTGGCGTCAGAAAGGGACTGGACGTGCTCGTGCTGGTACCACCAGTTCACCTATTTGGAGAGGTGGTGGAGTAATATTCGGACCTAAACCAAAAAGTTATGAGAAGAAGCTTCCTAAAAAAATGAGAAGATTAGCTCGGAAGAGCGTTCTTTCTAAAAGAGTATCAGATAAAGCAGTCATGGTGATAGATAGCGTAAAGCTAGAGGAAGTAAAAACGAAAAAATTTGTTGAGGTTTTGGAAAAACTTGGTATAAACGATAAAAAAATCACGTTCTTACCTGCTGAATTGGATAAAAATGTCCTACTCTCTTCTCAGAATTTACCTAATGTTTTCGTTGTTCAGGCAGAGAGTGCTTCTACTTACGATTTATTAGATTGTGAGGTTATTTTGTTTGATAAAGAAGGGATCCAGCGGCTAAATAGTCAGTTGGCAGTATCATAAAATGAATAAGACACGAAAAGTAATTATGAAGCCGTTGCTCACCGAGAAAATGAGCCACTTAGAAGAGTCCGAGAGGAAATATGCTTTTCATGTAAATCCCGATTCAAACAAAATTGAAGTGAAGAACGCAGTAGAAAAGAAATTTGATGTAAAGGTGACGAAAGTTACCACAATGAATTTTCAAGGAAAAAGTAAGCAGATGACTATGCGTAGTGGAGGTCGTCCCATTCGGACAAGTGGTCAGCGTTCCAATTGGAAGAAAGCTATCGTTACGCTGCAAGAAGGATATACCATTGATCTGTTTGGAATGGAGGCAGAAAGCTAATGCCTGTTAAGACAGTAAAACCGATGACTCCAGGACAGCGTGGTAAAACTATCTCGACGTTTGAAGAGATTACTAAATCTAAGCCTGAGAAAAGTCTGACTCGATCTCTAAAGAAGTCAGGCGGCAGAAATAACAAAGGTCGTATCACTTCCAGACGTAGAGGTGGTGGGCACAAGCGGAAGTATCGAATCATCGATTTCAAACGAGATAAATATGATATTCCAGCAAAAGTAGCCTCTATCGAATATGATCCAAATCGTTCTGCTAGGATAGCACTACTTCATTTTGTTGATGGCGAAAAAAGATATATACTGTCTCCATATGGCTTAAAGGTAGGAGATACTGTCATTTCTGGGGAAAATATTCCACTCAGGATTGGCAATTGTTTACCGTTGAAGAATATCCCATCGGGTCACATGGTGCACAACATTGAATTGGTACCCGGTCGTGGCGGGCAAATGGTGAGAAGTGCTGGAACAGGTGCTCAAATCATGGCAAAGGATGCAGGTATGGTAACTCTGAAGCTTCCATCGAAAGAGCTACGATTAATCAGAGAAGATTGTTTTGCCACTATTGGTGAAGTCGGAAATAGAAGTCATGAAACTATACAAATTGGAAAAGCAGGTAGAAATCGATGGAGAGGTCGTAGACCTAAAGTACGTGGAGTGGCAATGAATCCTGTAGATCATCCAATGGGTGGTGGAGAAGGAAAGTCTTCCGGAGGACGGCATCCCTGCTCTCCGACTGGAATTCCTTCAAAAGGGTACAGAACTCGGAAAAAGAATAAATCATCTAATAAATTTATTGTTAAGAGGAGGAAAAAATAATGGGACGTTCGGTCAAAAAAGGACCCTACGTAGACGAGAAACTCTTGAAAAAGATTAAAGTCATGAAAAAAGGAAAGAAAAAGACAGTCATCAAAACTTGGTCAAGACGATGCATTGTTACTCCCGATTTTGTAGGACAGACAATTGCTGTACACAATGGTAGACAATTCATTCCTGTATTCATATCTGAAAATATGGTTGGACATACTTTGGGTGAATTTTCTCCGACGAGAACATTTCGGATACATTCCGGAGATAGGAAAAGCTAATATCATGGAATCAATTGCTAAAGCTCGATATATCCGTCAGTCAGCTAGAAAAGTGAGGAAAATGCTGGATCTTGTTCGTGGAGAAAATGTAGAAAAAGCTTTAAACGTATTGCATTTTTCTCCTCAAAAGGCTTCTAATGTTATTGAGGGTACCATCCATTCAGCTGTTGCTAATATGTTGCAAACTGAAGAAGGTAAATCGACTGATCCCGAAAATCTGCTAATAAAAGAAGCTTTTGTAGATGAAGGACCGACTATGCGGCGATTTCGTGCAGGTGCTATGGGACGAGTTAAAAGAATCAGAAAAAGATCAAGTCATTTAACGATAGTTTTATCAGATGAGAATTCATAAGCGAGGTTAATGTGGGTCAAAAAACACATCCAATAGGTTTTAGGTTGGGAATAAATAAACCGTGGAGTTCTAATTGGTTCGCCACAAAGGATTTTCCGGAGTTTATGGCTGAGGATATCCGTGTAAGAAAATATATTGATAAAAGATTACCAAATGCAGGTGTATCGCGAGTTGATATTGATAGAACAAGTAAAAATCTGACTATAACTATAAATACCGCACGCCCGGGGATCGTAATTGGAAAAGGCGGGGAAGAGGTTGACCGCTTAAAGGAAGAGCTAACGAGGCTTACTGGTCAGAAAATTCAAGTTAATATTCTAGAAATTAAGCGCCCGGAATTGGATGCCAAACTAGTTGGAGAAAATATTGCACATCAGCTCATCAGAAAAATAGCTTATCGTAGAGCAGTGAAGAAATCTATTCAGTCGACTATTCGAATGGGTGCTGAAGGAATTAGAATCAGAGTAGCTGGACGGTTAGGTGGTGCTGAGATCGCTAGATCTGAAACATTTCGTGAAGGTAAAGTTCCTTTACATACACTTAGATCTGATATTGATTTTGCAATTACTGAAGCAAAAACAACGTATGGCATTATTGGCATAAAAGTTTGGATTTATAAAGGAGAGATTAGCACCTAATGTTAGAGCCGCGAAAAGTTAAGTGGAGAAGAGTCCATCGAGGTCGGCGCAGAGGCATGGCTACTAAAGGAAGTCATGTAGCTTTTGGTAGTTTTGGCTTAAAAGCACTGGAGTCTGGATGGGTGACGGCTCGGCAAATTGAATCTTGTCGTGTAGCTATAATCCGTAAGATTAGAAAACACGGTCGTATGTGGATTAGAATTTTTCCTGACAAGCCAATTACTAAAAAGCCTGCAGAAGTCAGGATGGGTAAAGGAAAGGGAGCTCCCGATCAGTGGGTAGCTGTAGTCAAACCTGGTAGAATATTATTTGAAGTTGAAGGGGTACCTCGTGAATTAGCTGCGGAAGCTTTTCGGATGGCAGGATATAAACTTCCCATCAAAACAAAATTAGCAGAACGCCGAGAACAGGCAGGATAAACTGGAGCTTTGTGATGAGACGTGAAGAATTGCGAGAGATGTCTGCAAAAGAACTGGAATCAAGGCTTTTAGATAATTTGGAAGAGCTGGAAAATTTACAGTTCCAAAAGGCGCTACAGCAGTTAGAAAATCCATTAAGGATTCGTCATTTACGCAGAGAAGTCGCACAGGTAAAAACAGCACTTCGAGGAATTGAATTAGGATTAAGAAGTACTTCAGAAAGTGAGGATAACTAAAGTGAACGACCGAGGCAGAAAACAGATGTTAATGGGAAAAGTTATTCGAAATTCTGGTTCCAAGACGGTCATCGTAGAAGTGTCAAGAAAAATTAAACATCCTGTTTACAAAAAATATATAGTAAAGAAAAAGAAATATGTGGCTCATGATGAAAATGAACAATATGGAGCAGGTGACAAGGTTAATATTATCGCTTCTCCTCCGATTAGCAAAACTAAGCGGTGGCGGGTCACAGAGTTATTAGAAAAAGGAAAAGCAGAGTAACGATATCTTAGAAGTAAGGAAAGATTATGATCCAACAAGAAACAAGATTAAAAGTAGCAGACAATACTGGAGCAAAGGAAGTTCTGGCTTTCAAAATTCTTGGAGGCACTAGAAAGCGATATGCTCGTGTGGGTGATATTGTAGTGGTTACTATAAAGCAAGCGATTCCTGGTGGACTAGTAAAGAAAGGCGAAATATCAAAAGCCGTAGTGGTAAGAACTCGGAAAGAAATTCGTAGAAACGATGGCTCATATGTTCGTTTTGATGACAACGCTGCGGTCTTATTAGACAATTCTCTTGAACCGAGGGGAACCCGAATTTTTGGTCCTGTCTCTCGAGAACTAAGAGATGGCGGGTTTATGAAAATTGTTTCTATGGCACCGGAGGTTATATAGTATGCACATCAAAAAGGGCGATAATGTGATGATCTTATCTGGAGCTTACAAAGGTAAGACTGGCAAAGTACTATATGTCATACCAAACCGGAATAGAGCTATCGTAGAGAGCGTGAATTTTGTTAAGCGACACAGTCGTCCAACTCAACAAAATCCACAAGGAGGGATTGTCGAGAAGGAAGCCTCTATTCATGTTTCAAATCTTGCAGTTGTTGTCGGTGGGAATCCTACACGTGTTGGGTACAGATTTCTCGACACTGGTCGAAAAGTACGAGTATCTCGGAAAACTGGCGAAGACATCGATTCTTAGGAGTAAATGTGGTTAAGGAAGAAAACAAAGAGACCAAAACGAAATCCGCTGCCAAAGAGGAAGTGAAGAAAACTATCAAGAAGCCTGCAGCAAAAAAAAGCAGTGCAAAGAAAACTGTTGCCAAGAAAAGTACTGATAAGAAAACCACAAAGAAAAAAAGCAGTACTAAGAAAGCAACTGCCATCAAGAAAGATAAAGATACTAAAACAAAAGCTAAAAGAAGCAGCTCAACAAAAACAGCTTCAAAGAAAAAGCCTGAGCCTAAAAAAGCATCTAAGGTTTCAAAAAGTTCTCCTAAAAAGAAAGTGGAATACCAACCGTCTTTTCAGGCATACTATCGTGATAAGATTGTACCGACTATGATGATGGAACTAGGTTACAAAAATGGTTTAGAGGTTCCTAGTTTAAACAAAATTTCACTAAATGTTGGAATTGGTGATGCAAGGAATGAATCAGGATCTCTCGAAAAAGCATCTGATGATTTAGCGATAATAACAGGACAAAAAGCAGTTATTACAACAGCTAGAAAAGCTATCTCGAATTTTAAGCTCAGAGTTGGTGATCCAGTCGGTTGCCGAGTAACACTCCGCGGCTGGAAAATGTATGAATTTCTTGAGCGACTCATTTCCATCGCACTTCCAAGGGTTCGAGATTTTAGAGGATTATCTGCCAAGTCGTTTGATGGTCGAGGAAACTATAGTTTGGGGATTCAAGAGCATGTTGTTTTCCCAGAGATTGATTATGATAAAATTGATAAGATAAGAGGTTTAGATATCGCAATCGTAACGACAGCAGAAACGGATCGAGAAGGTTATGAGTTGTTAAAATTACTCGGATTTCCATTTAGGCTTGATAACCGTTTTGAGCGAGAAAAAAATAAGAATGGTAATGTAGCAGATAGTACTGATGCCCAACCTGAAAAATTAACTGAAGCAGCTGAGGTGGCCTGATGGCAAAAAAATCACTCATCGCTAAATCAAAGCGTAAACCAAAGTTCAGTACTCGCAAATATCATCGGTGCTCTAATTGTGGTCGTCCAAGGGGATATTTAAGGAGATTCGGACTATGTCGCCTCTGCTTCCGAGAGATGGCACTGAAAGGTGAGATTCCAGGCGTGACAAAGGCGAGTTGGTAAGCTAAGAGGAGATAATTTAAGTGACAATGACAGATCCAGTAGCTGATCTCTTGACAAGAATCAGAAATGCACAAAGCGTGAACCATCATTTTGTTGATATGCCGCTTTCGAATTTGAAAAAGAGAATATTGTTTATCCTTAGGGAAGAACACTATATACGAGATTTTATCATTGTAAAAGATGATAAAGGAGATCGTCTTCGAGCATTCCTGAAATATGACTCTAATGGTGGGCCGGTTATTGCTTCAATTAGCCGTGTAAGTAAGCCTGGCCGAAGAGTCTATGCCAAAGCTGGGGATATACCTAAAGTGCTGGATGGTTTGGGAATTGCTATTCTTACAACTTCGCAAGGTGTTATTTCTGATAAAGTAGCCCGAAAAATGAATGTAGGCGGCGAAATTTTATGCAACGTTTGGTAGGATAGAAAATGTCAAGAATTGGAAAACAACCCATTGAAATACCTGACGGAGTTAAGATAAAATTTGACCAGAAACACGTCACTATTACAGGAGAAAAAGGGAGTCTAGAATTTGATATTCATCCTGAAATCGATGTTCTTCAGGAGAATAGTTCAATCGTGGTGAACAGACCATCAGATAGTAAAACTCACCGCGCTCTTCATGGGACCATGCGGGCAATACTTCAGAATCTCGTGAAGGGTGTTTCAGAAGGATTTACTAAAGAGTTAACTATTCAGGGCGTTGGATATCGGGCCAATTTAGAAGGTGCTAGACTTAAACTGCTATTGGGTTTCTCTCATGATATTTATTTTGAACCTCCTGATGGTATTCAACTCACTGCAACTAGGAATAATATTACAGTATCAGGAATTGATAAACAGTTAGTTGGTCAAGTAGCAGCAAAAATTCGATCTTTCCGTCCGCCAGAACCTTACAAGGGGAAAGGTATTCGTTATAGAGACGAATATGTTCGTATTAAGAAGGGTAAGACCATTGGTGGAGTAGGAGAGTAACAGACATGAAAGAACAGTATTTAAAGAAATTAAGAAGATCTCGAAGGAAGATGCGTAGCAAGAGTGAGTTCGTTCATTTTGAACGCCCAAGACTTGTAGTGTACAGAAGCTTGAAGCACATTTATGGTCAAATTGTTGATGATAACAAAGGTGAGGTACTTGTTTCAGCGTCATCGGTTGACAATTCGATTCAACCTGAGATGAAAAGTACAAAATCGAAAATAGATAAAAGCAATCAAGTCGGGAAAATCCTAGCCGAAAGAGCAAAGGAAAACAAGATCAAGAAAATAGTCTTTGACAGAAATGGATTTCTTTACCACGGTCGAGTTAAGGCGTTGGCTGATGGCGCACGAGAAGGAGGATTGGAATTTTGAGTCATATAGACCCAACTGAATTAGATCTGCAAGAAGAGACAGTCGTACGTATCAACAGAGTGGCTAAAGTGGTCGCTGGTGGTAGAAGATTCAGATTTAACGCACTTGTTTCGGTTGGAGATGGAAATGGACATGTAGGTTTAGGTCACGGCAAGGCGAATGAAGTGATCGCAGCAATTACAAAAGCTAAAGATGATGCTAAGAAGAATTTGTTCCGTGTTCCAATTATTAAAGGGACAATACCTCACAAAATTATAGGAAAATTTGGAGCAAGTAAAGTAATGTTGAAACCCGCTGCACCTGGGACAGGAGTTATTGCTGGAGAAGCTGTCAGGGCACTTGTGGTACAAGCAGGCATTACAGATATTTTGACTAAACGTTTCGGCTCTGCAAATCCCAATAATGTTGTGCGCGCGACTCAAGTAGCGCTAAAAAATTTACAGGATCCGGTATCTGTTGCAAATCGTAGAGGTATAACACTTAAACAGGTTTTTGAATAGAATATGCCGAACAAAACAACAAAATCACTGAAAATTACTCAGATCAAAAGCGTCATTGGTCATAATTCTAAAACCAAGAGAACAATGGCTGCTTTGGGTTTAAGAAAAATGCATCAGACAGTTATGCATGCTGATACTCCTCAAATTCAAGGTATGATTAATGCTGTCAGTTTTCTTTTGAAAGTGGAGAAATCATGAGGTTGGGTGATCTAAAACCGGGTGACGGTGCACGTAAAAATCGCAAACGTTTGGGTAGAGGTCCGGGTTCAGGTACAGGCAAAACTGCAGGACGAGGTAATAAAGGGTATCATTCAAGGTCAGGGAGCAAAAGACGTGCATGGTTTGAAGGTGGGCAGATGCCTCTTCAAAGACGACTTCCCAAACGTGGATTCAGTAATTTGCGTTTTAAAAAGGATTTCCAAATAGTGAATATTGGTCGTTTAGCAGATATAAATGAAAAAGATATAAACATTGAACTTATGTCTGAGAAAGGTCTAATAAAATCCACCTTAATTCCTGTGAAAGTTTTAGGAAATGGAGAGTTGGATTCCGGAATTACAGTATCTGCTCATTCTTTCTCAGAAACAGCAAAAAACAAAATTGAAAAAGCTGGAGGCAAAGTAATTGTAGTCTGATGCTGGAGAAATTTAAAAACATAATGAGTATTCCCGAGCTAAGGAAGCGGATTGGATTTACGCTCGGATTATTAATTATTGTTCGTTTAGGTGCTCATGTCCCTGTTCCTGGAGTAAATGTTGATGCTATATCTGAAGCATTCAAACAATACAGTAATACTCTCTTTGGACTTTATGACCTTTTTTCGGGAGGTGCTTTCCAGAAAGCAACTCTGTTTGCTCTTGGTATTATGCCTTATATCTCAGCATCTATTATAATCCAATTAATGGGTGTTGTGGTTCCTTATTTCCAGCGACTTCAAAAAGAAGGTGATGAAGGCAGGAAAAAGATTACACAGATTACACGTTATGGAACAGTTCTAATTTCTGCACTACAAGCATATGGTATTGCTGTATTTCTTCAGAGTATTGATCCTGTAATGGTTGCTGGTCAGGAAATGAATGTTGTTCACCCTGAATTTAGTGGTTTTCGTTTTATTGCAGTAGTTTCATTGGTTACAGGTACAATCTTTATAATGTGGTTAGGAGAGCAGATTACTGAACGGGGGATTGGCAACGGTATCTCACTCATCATTATGGTCGGTATCGTAGCAAGAATTCCAATGATGATACTAACAGAAATTGATCTTATTCAAAATGATCTCCGTGGACCTTTGACTGAAGTGGTACTAATGGGGATTATGGTTGTGATAGTAGGTTTTGTTGTGTTGATCACACAAGGTACTCGGAAAATCCCTGTTCAGTATGCAAAACGGGTAGTGGGACGGAAAGTTTATGGTGGACAATCAACACATATTCCCATGCGGGTGAATACAGCAGGTGTAATGCCTATCATTTTCGCGCAATCCATCATGTTTTTGCCTACAACTATTGCTACATTCTTCAGCGGTAGTAGTTTCTTTGATGGCGTAAATCGTCTATTCTCTTTTGACCATTGGTTTTATTGGTTGGTATTTGGAATTCTTATAATCTTTTTCACCTATTTCTATACAGCCATAGCATTTAATCCTCAAGAAGTAGCAGATAACATGAAAAAACATGGAGGTTTTATTCCTGGTATCCGTCCAGGGAAAAAGACCAGTGAATTCATAGATAATATTCTTACTAGAGTCACACTTCCCGGCTCTTTCTTCTTGGCGTTTGTTGCAGTATTCCCATTTATTCTTATGCAAACAATGGATGTAAACTATAGTTTAGCCTCTTTCTTTGGTGGTACCAGTCTACTTATCATTGTAGGTGTTGCTTTAGACACACTTCAGCAGGTAGAATCTCATCTTCTTATGAGACATTACGATGGCTTTCTAAAGAAAGGAAAAATACGCGGACGGCGTAGGAGTTAAGATGGTTGCCATTCGAAGTGAAAGAGAATTAAAAAAAATTGCCGAGAGCAGCAGAATTGTTGCTGAAACTCTCGATTTTCTCGAAGAAAAAATAGTAAAAGGTGTTAACGGGAAAGAATTGGATAAAATTGCAGAAGATTATATTCATTCTCGAAATGCAGAGCCGGCATTCAAAGGTTACATGGGCTATCCTGCCACATTGTGCATTTCAGTTAATGATGAAGTTGTGCACGGTATCCCTAACGACACACCTTTCAAAGATGGTGATATTGTCGGCATAGATTGTGGCGTATTGAAGAATGGATATTTTGGTGATCATGCCAGAACCTACATGATAGGAAATGTATCAAAAGAAATACAAGATCTGGTGGATGCAACAAGAACATCACTCAGAATAGGTATTGATCAGGCTAAAGCTGGAAATTATGTTTCAGACATCGGTCACGCAATTCAATCTTATGTAGAAGAAAAAGGATACAGTGTTGTGAGAGAATTGGTAGGGCATGGAATTGGTCGTAATCTGCATGAAGACCCCCAAATTCCGAATTATGGTGAACCCGGCAGAGGATTAAAACTTAAAAGCGGAATGTGTATTGCTATCGAACCAATGATAAATTTTGGAGAAAAGGAAATTTATACCAAGCCGAATGGTTGGACAATTTGTACGAAAGATGGTAAACCTTCAGCACATTTTGAACACACAATTGTAATTACAGAACAAGGCGGTAAAATCTTAAGCAATGGGACCCTTACTGGGTAATAATAAATGAAAGTTAGATCTTCAGTAAAGAAAATATGTAAAAAGTGCAAAATTATCCGAAGAAAAGGGGTTGTTCGGGTAATTTGCAGTAATCCGAAGCATAAGCAAAGACAGGGATAATCAATGGCACGAATAGCAGGAGTTGATCTACCAAGAGATAAGAAAGTGGAGTATGCACTTACATACATTTTTGGTGTTGGTCATACAACAGCAAAAAAGATACTAGAGGAAGCAAAAGTAGATGGTAATATTCGAGTTTCTGACTTAAGTGAAAAACATGTTACAGCAATTCGAGAATCAGTAGGTAATCTGTCAATAGAAGGTGAGCTCAGGACAGATCGGACTATGAACATTAAACGTTTAATGGATATTGGCAGTTACCGTGGATTACGCCATAGGAGAGGTCTTCCTGTTCGAGGTCAGAGAACT
Source organism: Fidelibacterota bacterium UBA7300 (assembly GCA_002471865.1). Classification (GTDB taxonomy): domain Bacteria; phylum Fidelibacterota; class Marinisomatia; order Marinisomatales; family UBA2128; genus UBA2128. Next base: position 11,771 of record DKQU01000062.1, read on the forward strand.
AAAACCAATGCCCGAACTCGAAAAGGTAGAAAAAGAACAGTGGGATTAGGACGGAAAACATCTGTAAGTAAGAAAGGATAAGAGTAACTAAATCATGGTAAAAAAAGGATCAAAACAACGCAAGAAGAAAAAGACTACAATACCCTCTGAAGGTATTGTTCATATCAAGGCGACATTCAATAATACAATTATAACTTTTACTGATATGAACGGAAATGCATTTGCTTGGGCAAGTGCAGGTACATCTGGTTTCAAGGGCTCTAGAAAAAGTACCCCATTTGCTGCTGGTCAAGCTGCTGAAAAAGCAGCTCGTAAAGCACTCGATTTAGGATTGAAGTCTGTTGAAATTCGTGTAAAAGGCCCCGGTCCCGGCCGTGAATCATCCATTCGCTCATTGGGAGTAACTGGCCTTGAAATAACCAAGATTACAGATGTCACCCCAATTCCTCACAACGGTTGTCGACCACCTAAGAAACGCAGAGTATAAGGGGGATTTAGAAATGGCACGCTATACAGGACCTAAAGCGAAAATAGCACGAAAATTTGGTGAAAATATTTTTGGTAATGAGAAAATCTCTAAGATTCTAGAAAGGAAGAATTATCCTCCCGGTCAACATGGTCAAAGTCGCCGCCGCAGACCTTCAAATTATGCAATGCAGCTGCGCGAAAAACAGAAAATGAAGTATGCTTATGGACTGTTAGAGCGTCAGTTCAGGAATTTTTTCGAGAAAGCCGAGAAAATGAAGGGAGAAACAGGTGTTAACCTGCTTCAGCTCTTAGAATGCAGACTGGACAATGTTGTATATCGCCTGGGATTTGCAAACACACGATCTTCAGCCAGACAGCTGGTAAATCACAGACATTTGACTGTCAATGGTAAAATTGTGAACATTCCTTCATATGTCTTAAAGGTTGGAGATGTGGTTCAGGTGAGAGATAAAAGTAGGAAATTGACAGTAATACACGATTCAGTAAAGAGAATTCGAGGAGATCTCGACATTCCATGGTTAAAACTGGATAAGGGATCTCTTTCAGGGTCTTTTGAACAGATTCCTGAACGTGAACATCTTGATAGTATGTTCAACGTACAGTTGGTTGTAGAGCTCTATTCAAAATAGTTACAAGGGGAAATCGAGAATGACAAAAAAGAGTGAGTTCAAGTTTCAAATTGATGAAAAAACCTCCACTAAGGATTATGGTAATCTAACACTGGCACCGCTGGAAAGAGGTTTTGGAATCACAGTTGGGAATTCCATTCGACGTGTAATGATGACCAGTATTCCCGGCGCTGCAATTTCATCAATCCGAATTGATGGTGTCCTTCATGAGTTTACCACGATTGAAGGTGTATTGGAAGATGTAGCTGATGTAATTCAGAATCTGAAGAAGGTTCGCTTTAAACTCAATGACAATAATCCTGACAAGGTCGAGCTAAGTTTTACCGGAAAAGGGGAGTTTACCGCTAAAGATCTGGATATATCACCACAGTTTAAGGTTATGAATCCAAAACATCACATTGCTACACTGAATGAAAAAGCCGATTTTACAATGGAAATCCAGATCGGTATTGGTACAGGATATGTGGATGCCAACAGTCATAGTCGAGTTGACGTACCGCTTGGAACCGTCTTCATTGATTCTATTTTCAATCCGGTAACCAGAGTTAACTATGATGTCGAGCCAGTTTCTTCAGCAAAAGATAGTCTCGAGAAGCTCATACTCGAAGTGACTACTGATGGTACTATAAGTCCAGCGGATTCGGTAAATCATGCTGCAACTCTTCTAATTGAGCATTTTAGTCAATTCATGATAGCCGGAGCGGGTCCAGTACTTGAGGTTTCTGACGAAATCGATGAGGAAATCATCCAGGTTAGGAAATTGCTAGAAATGAGTATAGATGAAATGGAACTGTCTGTTCGGAGTCATAATTGCCTGCAAGCTGCGGGTATTAAATCAATCGGTGAACTTGTGTCCAAAGAAGAAGGCGAAATGTTGAAGTATAAAAACTTTGGACGTAAATCGCTTTCCGAACTTGTGGAAAAGCTGGGTGATATGAAACTGCAGTTTGGCATGGATATTGATAAATATTTGGCAGAGGCCGAAAGTTAAGCGAGGAAACCGTGCGACATCAGAAAAGAGGAAGAAAGCTAGGCAGAACTGCTAGCCATCGAAAAGCGACTCTGGCCAATATTACTATCGCGCTGATTGAGCATAAACGAATAAAGACTACCGACGCCAAGGCGAAAGAAGCGAGACGGTTTATAGAACCTCTTGTGACTAAAGCCAAAAGAGGTACACTTCACGATCGAAGACAGGTACTCAAGAAAGTACCGCATCCTGATAAAGTGAAGATTCTATTCGATGAGATCGCACCCAAGTATGCTGATCGAAACGGTGGATATACTCGAATAATCAAATTGGGTGTACGGGATAACGATTGTGCACCAGTTTCACTACTTGAGTTCGTTGATTATGTCGAGGAAACTCAGAAGAAGGATGAAGATAAAAAGAAAGCTAAGAAGAACAGAAAAGAAGCCAAGAAGAAAGCGGCTGCTGAAGCAGAAGAAGCTTTAGCAAATGCAGCAGAAACCGAAAAGGAGTAAATTCCGCGGTTTGAAACCTCACAAGCAATTCTTAAAGGCAACCTTCTGGGTTGCCTTTTTTGTTTTCTCTTCTTTCGGTGGATTCTTGATGGCTGAGGAACCTTCCTCAGAAGATATAAGGAGCTTGTGGGTCGTACGGTACTCTATGGTCTCTCAGGAATCGATTGATCTTGCTCTCGAAACTGCTTCTGAATTGGGCTTTAATCACGTTTTCCTGCAAGTGAGAGGCCGGGGAGACGCTTATTATTCAAGCCAAATCGTACCTCGCGGACGCTTTTTGGTCGATCCGGATTTTGATCCCCTTTCATACGCTGTAGAAAAAGGTCACTCACTCGGGTTAAAAGTCCATGCATGGCTGAATATGTTTCTAATCTGGTCTAGTCCTGAACTCCCGAAAGATACAACTCATCTTTTTCTCGCTCACCCTGATTGGCTAGATGAATCGAGAAGCGGTCAGCAGAATGTTGAGCCCAACTTTGTGAACGGAAGCGGAGGAGTTACTCGCTTCATTTCTCCTTCAGTAAAAGGTGTAACTGATCATTTTATATCTGTATTGACAGAGATTCTTGATACATATGATGTTGATGGAATTCATCTCGATTACGTCCGTCTGGCTGATCTTGACTACGGTTATCATTCTGACTGCGAAAGTCGATTTATACTGAAATATGGACTTCGACCGGATAACATTAATAGTGTCGGAAATAGGGAAGAAATTGAATTTCTTCAATTTGAGTGGGATCAAATCCGCAGGGAATCAGTGACTGATTTCATGCGGCAGTACAGTGAAGTAATCATAGCTCAAAAGCCGGACTGTATTCTCTCAGTAGCTGTGAAACCTAATCCTTCCGTAGCGAAGAATCGCTATTTCCAAGAATGGGATTTGTGGCTGACAGAGGGGTTGGTGGACTATGTGGTACCTATGAACTATGAGAAAGAACTAACTGGATTTCTTAACAATACTTCGAGTATTGAAGAAAACGTACAAAGGAAATACAACCGGAGTATCATCATGGGATTGGCGGTGTATAATCAATCTCCGGAATCCGCTTCAGAAAAACTCGAAAGTTTAACTCGCCGGGAATACGCTGGTTTTTCCGTGTTTTCCTGGAATGCGTTGAAAGATAGTGTGGAGAGTTTTGCACCTTTTTTCAAATTGGTAAAAAGATAAAGGTGTCCCTCTCGATTATTTTTTATAATCTAATAAATGTTTGGTCATAAAGACTTTGGCAAAATTATAAGAAGCTTCTCGAGCTACAGGATTTCCACCGAGTGTTGGTCCACGGTCTGCGCAAAAAGCCAAAGCTAATTTTTGAAGATATGGTTTGGTCATGGGAATGTGAAAAAAATTCATTAAGACAGCCCCATCAGCGCGCATTCGGAAACGGCAATCGGATAAGGCGTAGCCATTTTCCTCAACCACCAACGGCCCCTCTCGATCAAATCCGTGATGAGCATCTGGATAAACAGTAATTCCTATATCCACACCTATCGACTGCATATCGGCTACAAGATCTTCGCAAGCAGCAGCAGGAACCCAGTTATCCAGTTCCCCAATAAGGATATGTATAGGTGCTTCAGTGAATTTCATTTTTTCCGGTTTAACGATGCAGGGTGGATAAATAGATAAATGAGCAGAGAAACTACTTTTTGGCGATATAGCATCTTTCAACGGTTGCCAGGCAGAAAACAGTGAGACGGCGCCTCCTAGGCTCCAGCCGGTAATAGCTACACGCTGGGGATTTATACGGGGGTCTTTGATCAACGTATCCAAAGCACGATAAGCATCCAGAATCATCATGGCTGTGGTAACGTCTACCTGAGTACCCACCGTGGATTTTATATCGCGACTGGCGAAGCTCTGTAATTCAAAAGTGGCAACTCCCATGTTTCTGTACATGGATAAGTACTCCAGATGATGATCGGCCCAGTCCTTGCTGCCAGCTGCAGCTATGACCAGTGGTAGATTCTTCTGTTCAACTCCTGCTGGAAAACGGAGAATACCGTGAACCTCATGAGGATCCTGGTTTTCCAAATCAGTAATGATATGATAGAATGAAAATGGATTGGCACTTGTGAACTTGACAAGTTCACCTTCATTGCCCAGACAAAACTGGAATAAAATAAGAAACGTGAATATTTTATTAACCATAAGTAGCTACTGTAATGTCATAATGGATAAGCTCATCTCCGCTTATGTATCGGGCTCAGATTGATTGCGGATTAGATGATAATACTTACATGATTCTTATGTGGCTATTTTAAACCACACCCTGATCCAGCATGGAATCGGCAACCTTTATGAAGCCGCCTATGTTGGCACCTTTCACGTAGTTGATGAAATCACCATTCGTACCGTAAGTAACGCACTGCTCATGAATAGCTTTCATGATTCCGTGCAGTTTCTGGTCAACTTCTTCTCGTGTCCAAGATAGACGCATGGAGTTCTGGCTCATCTCCAAGCCGGATACAGCGACACCGCCGGCGTTAGCCGCCTTTCCGGGACCGAACAGAATTTTGTTCTCGAGATAGACGTCAATGGCACCCGGCTCGGAAGGCATGTTGGCTCCTTCAGCCACGCAGATACAGCCGTTGTCTACAAGTATCTTCGCTTCGTCAGCGTTGACCTCGTTCTGAGTAGCGCTCGGAAGAGCAACGTCAACCTTGGCTTTCCAAGGACGCTCACCTTCCCAATACTCACAGCCGAACTCATCAGCATATTCCTTGATACGACCGCGTCTAACTTCTTTCAGCTCCATGACCCATTTCAGTTTGTCATTGTCAACACCTTCAGGATCGTAAATGGAGCCGCTTGAGTCTGAAAGGGTAACAACCTTTCCGCCCAGCTCATTTACTTTCTCCGTAGCGTATTGAGCTACATTTCCGGAGCCGGAGACAGCAACATTCTTACCTTCAAAAGAATCACCACGAGTTTTTAGCATTTCCTGGGCAAAGTAAACAGTACCATATCCCGTCGCTTCCGGACGAATGAGGCTGCCGCCCCAGTTTAGAGCTTTACCGGTAAGAACTCCGGTGAATTCATTGCGGAGTCGCTTGTACTGGCCGAACATAAAGCCGATCTCACGTCCGCCTACGCCGATATCGCCGGCAGGCACATCAGTATTAGGACCGATATGCCGCTGAAGCTCAGTCATAAAGGATTGACAAAAACTCATTACTTCATTGTCTGATTTTCCTTTAGGATCGAAATCGGAACCGCCTTTACCGCCGCCCATGGGGAGCGTAGTGAGGCTGTTCTTGAATACCTGTTCAAAGCCCAGGAATTTTAGGATTCCGAGATTTACTGATGGATGGAATCTGAGACCACCTTTGTAGGGCCCGATAGCGGAATTGAATTCCACACGAAAGCCGCGATTAACCTGGATTTCACCGCGGTCATTACGCCACGGTACACGAAACATAAGTACACGTTCCGGCTCGACAATCCTGTCTAAAATCTTGGTTTGCAGATAGTGTGGGTTTTCCTGAAGATAATCCCAGAGGGATTCTACAACTTCCAGCACGGCTTGGTGGAATTCAACCTCACCGGCGTTTTTATTTGTGACCATATCCATGAATTCGTTTACAGACGAATACATCGTTATTTTCTCCTTCTAAGTGATATTAGTAATCTGAGCATTGTAGTATAACTCCAAGGTTTGATACCCCATAATTTAAGAAGAGTAGGGTATAGAGGTCATGTTTTTTACTGTAAATATTTTGATATATTATTAGCATATTCCTGAGCTTAAACTCGATTGCGAAATTGTTGAATCGAGTCTAACTTGACCGCCGTGAAATGGTTACTTTCAGGATTGATTGATCTGCTCTATCCACCCATCTGCATAAGTTGTGAAGAACGAATGGCTGGGGAAGAGGTCATTTGCGAGTATTGTTTGAGTGGATTAGAACCGACTAATTTGGGAAATTGGGTAGAGAATATAACCAACCATGATCATCTCGATTATGCCTATTCCGGCTGGTATTTTGATGAGATATTTCAGCAGATGGTACATGAAATGAAGTATCAAGAGAGTCGAATGGTGGCTGAGATCTTTGGTCACAAACTTGGAACTCTCCTGAGAAATGAACTTTCAACATTGAGCATTGACTCAGTGATACCTGTTCCGCTTCATTCTGCTAGATTGCGTGAGAGGGGATTTAATCAAAGTGCATTGTTGGGTCGTGCCCTTTCTGAAGTAATTAGCATAGCGTGTAGTGAAGATATACTTTTTCGAAAGCGCAATACTGTGTCACAAACTAAACTAGGGGCTGATGAACGGAAGCAAAACATGAGCAGTGCTTTTTTCGCTAAAGATATTGGAGATTATACACGTTTTTTGCTGATTGATGATATTCTTACCACTGGATCAACACTTTCTGCTTGCGCAGAAGCGCTAAAATCAGAAGGTGCTCAATTTGTAGGTGCAGTAACTGCCGGCACACCTCTACCAACTAAATCTACGATTAAGGATATTCAGAATGCGGAAGCTTGAAGATTTGAAATTGAAAGATTCACGGGTGTTGATACGGCTCGATTTGAATGTACCTTTGAAAGATGGACATATAACGGACGATTTTCGGATTCGAGCTGCACTCCCAACAGTGAAACATTGTCTATCTCAGGGTGCTTCGGTTGTTATCATGTCTCACCTTGGCCGACCTGGAGGTAAATATAGTGAAGAGCTAAGTCTAATATCTGTTGGTGAGACGTTAGCAGATTTGCTTGAGACTCAAGTAAAATTTACAGATGACTGTATCTCAGAAGATGCCATTTCAGTTTCTAGGGAATTAAGACCAGGCGAGATTCATCTTTTAGAGAATTTACGATTCCATAAAGGCGAGAAAAGAAACGATGAACGTTTTTCGATGAAACTTGCCAGCCATGGAGAACTATATATTAATGATGCTTTTGGTACTGCTCACCGTGCTCACGCTTCTAATGTAGGTGTACCAAGCAGGTTTTCGATAAAAGCCATGGGTTTTCTCATGGAAAAAGAGAAAGAATTTCTTTACGATACTCTAATAAATCCTGCTCGTCCGCTTACAATTATTTTGGGAGGATCGAAGATTAGCGGAAAATTTGAACTAATTGGCAGATTCTTGAAGTTGGCTGACCATATACTGATTGGTGGCGGAATGGCGTTTACATTCCTGAAGGCAAAAGGGTTGGAAATTGGAGCATCTTTATTGCAGGAAGATATGGTTGAGAGAGCTGAGAGTTATCTGCGGAAGGCAAAGAAGAGAGGTGTAAATCTGATATTACCCTCGGATTGTGCAGTTAATAATAACAGCAGTAGAAAAATTATTGAAGTGAGTCAATTAGGCGAAAAGGATATTGGTATGGACATCGGACCCGAAACCATTAAAAACTTCCGTGATATTATCAATCAATCGAATAGTGTAGTGTGGAATGGTCCTATGGGAGTTTTCGAAGAAGCGATCTTCAAAAAAGGGACTCAAGAAATTTGCAAGGAGGTAGGTAGTGTTGTTGGTAGAGGTGGAATATCCTTAATTGGTGGTGGAGACAGTGCGGCAGCAGTCAGAACTGCCGGGATGGAGAGAGGAATGTCGCATATTTCAACTGGAGGAGGCGCATCCCTTGAACTGTTGGCCGGGAAAGAACTTCCTGCATTTCAGGCATTGGAGGAGTGATAAACATGAGAAAACCTGTTTCAGCAGCTAATTGGAAGATGCATAAGACCTCTGGAGAGGCGTCAGCATTTGTAGAAGAACTGAGAAGTAAGATTTTGGACGAGCCTCAAGTAGATATTATATTATGTGCTAGCTCAACTGTGCTTTTTCACATAGGGACGGGTCCTAATGAGTCAGCGATTCAATTCGGAGCCCAGAATTGTCACTGGGAAAATGAAGGTGCTTTTACCGGCGAAGTTTCTCCTGAGATGATTTTGGACTGTGGTGCTCAATGGGTAATTGTTGGACATTCTGAAAGACGACATCTGTTTGGGGAGACTGATGAAGATGTGGCTCGGAAATTTTCTGCGGCTGTTTCAGCAGGGCTTAGACCTATTTTATGCATAGGCGAAACATTGGATGAACGGCAGAGTGGTTCTACATCTGAAGTGATCAAAAGACAGCTGAGTGCTGTAATATCACAGACGGAAGAAGAAGCATTTGATCAAGCTGTTATCGCCTATGAGCCTGTTTGGGCAATTGGTACTGGAATTACTGCTGATACGTCTCAGATAGAGGAGGCGCATCAAATCATTAGAGATTTCATCATGAATAAGGATGAAAAACTAGCCACTGAAATTCGGATTCTCTACGGTGGAAGTGTTAAGCCGGGAAATGCGGCTGAGCTTATTGGAATAGAAGGAGTGGATGGATTTCTGGTGGGAGGTGCAAGTCTCTCAGTTGACAGTTTTATGGAGATCACTCAAGGGATCTCTGATCACTATGATAAAGGATAAATAAAAATGTACACATTTCTGATTGTACTACATGTTATTGTAAGTATACTGCTAATTGTGGTTATATTAATGCAATCCAGCAAAGGAGGAGGGTTATCCGGAACGTTTGGAGGGGCGGCATCAACTGCTGTTTTTGGTGGACGGGGTGCCGGCAGCTTTTTAAGCAAAGTGACTGTGAGCCTTGCTTTTGCTTTTATGGTTCTTGCTATTGTTATCGGACTTTGGGGAAATGCTTCTGAAGGTACCGGATCAATAGTTCGGGAAAAAGCTCAGCAAAGTGGACAATTATCTTCGCCACCTGTAGAAATTGAACAAACTGAGACAGGGCCTACCGAGAATTAAATTGATAATCGGCCGAAGTGGTGGAACTGGTAGACACGCTGTCTTGAGGGGGCAGTGGGAGAGATCCTGTGGGGGTTCGAGTCCCCCCTTCGGCACATCCATGAAATAGGAGAATTATGACCAATAGTATCATATCTTACATCACATCTTTTGTTACCATTTTGACTGTCACAGCTTTTTGTCAGGATATTGACAAACTGCATGAAGAAGCCAATAAATTATATAACGAAGGAAATCCTGATTCTGCTGAAGTCAAACTCAAGATTGTGGTGGATGCCGATAATACATATCACGAATCGCACTATCTTTTGAGTCAGATTTACCTTAACCGCTATGATCTTGAGAATTCGAGAAAACATTTGACTAAGGCGATTGAGGCAGATAAGACAAATCAGACTTATCGTGATGAGTTTGAGCGTATAAACAAAGTTGCTTCCGATTTTGCTATGGCAAAACGAAAATTTGACAACGGCGATTTTTACGGAGCGATTGATGAATTTCGTACGTTGTCTGAAAAGTATATAAATTTTGCACCCAAAGCGCTCTACTTTATGGGAGTAGCCGCAAATAGAGAGGAGGAAATCTCAGAGGCTGCTGGTTATCTACAACATGCATTGGAGTTGGATCCAAATTATCAGGAAGCTAATAATTATCTAAATAAGCTGGCTTCAAAAAAGTATAATGAGGCTAATCAGCTAGTCAGAAGAGGGGATTATGAAGAAGCAAAAGAAATGTATAAATCTGTGCTTGAACTGAGTCCGAATTACTATCAAGGTTATTTTCAACTTGGATTTGTAGCTACCAAACAAGGAGATTTTACCGAAGCTATCAGATATTATATAAAAACTGTTGAGTTACAGCCGTATTTTTCTAAAGGGTGGTTTGCTTTAGCTCTTGCATATCAAAAAATAGACGAAATAGCTTTAGCTCTGGATGCTTTGAGTTCAGCCACTGATGTTGATCCCACTTACGCCAAAGCTTATGCCCAAAAAGGAAATATTTATCTAAGTGAAGGAGATTATGACGGAGCTGAGCAGGAGTATAACAATTCTATTCAAGCCGATCCATCATATGCCATTGCTTACCAGAATTTGGGTAAAGTACTCATCGCTAATCAGGAATATGAAGATGCTATTCAGACTCTATCTAAAGCCACTGATTTAGATGCACGGTCTTTTAGATCATGGACAATGCTTGCTCAAGCTTATAATTCGATTGATCGCTGTTACGACGCAAAAGATGCGGCACACGAGGCGCTCGAAATCAAAAAGAATTATGCACCAGCATTATTTGACTTAGGATTAGCAGAGAAGTGTTTGGATAATGAGACATTAGCACTGCAAGCATTCAATAAAGCCAGGCGTGATCGTAATTGGCGGAAGTTAGCGGAGAGAGAGATCGACAAAATCAATAATCCGGAAGATTACGAATAATAAACTCATATAACCCGGCGAATTGAGACGGAGTTTCTGAAAATGTTACCAAACAAACTTCGAACTTGAATTTACATTTATCATGATAAAAGCTGTCATATTTGACCTCGATAATACTCTTCTTGATTTCATAAGTATGAAAGAAAGTGCCGTTACTTCGGCAGTACATGCAATGATTGAAGCAGGATTGGATATCGATGAAGAAAATAGTTACGAACGAATCTTGGAGTTATACCAGGAAACGGGATGGGAAAATCAGCAAATATTTGACATCTTCTTAAAAGAGAAAACAGGAGAAGTTAATAATAAATATTTAGCTGCTGCGATAGTCTCTTATCGAAGAGCCAGAGAAGCAACACTTCGTCTTTATCCAGATGTTCAACGCACACTTATTATACTCGCAAAAAAGGGTATCAAGTTGGCAGTTGTATCTGATGCACCAAGTAGGGAAGCTTGGATGCGCATTTATTATTTGAATCTACACCATGTGTTTGATCTTGTCCTTACATTTGATGATATAGGTGAACGAAAGCCATCACCAAAGGGATTTGAGTTGGCGCTGTCAAAATTGGCTGTCCAGCCTGAAGAGGCTTTAATGGTAGGTGACTGGCCTGAGCGGGATGTAGCCGGAGCATCCAAACTTGGGATTAAGACTATTTATGCCAAGTACGGTGACACGTTTGGTACCGTTGAATCTGGTGCTGACTGGGATGTGGAAAACATTTACGAAGTCGTCGGTATTATCAAATCACTTAATGACTAAGAATACTATCGGTACGGACATTGTATCCGTAAACCGCATCAAAAAATTGGCAGAAAATCATGAATTTAATTTTTATCGACATGTTTACACAGATGAAGAGGTATTATGGTGTAATGATCGATCGTCTCCTCATATACATTTAGCAGGAAGATTCGCAGCAAAGGAAGCTGTGAAGAAAGCCATTCTATCTCAGGGAGAGAAGGCAGTTATTCCGTTAAATACCATCGAAATACGACGTGAATCAGATGGTCCTCCACAGATACATTTACTTTCTGAGTTATCTAAAATATACTCAGTAGAAGTTTCAATCTCGCATACTGATGAATATGCCATTGCCGTTGCTTTAGCCTCAGCCGAATGAAAATACTTTCCACTGAAGAAGCCCGTTCGGTTGATCACCATACTTCGAAGGAATTAGGTGTCTCAGGTGAAACGCTAATGCAGAAAGCCGGAAAAGCGATTGTAGAGAAAGCGAAGGAAATGTTCGCCGGGAGCGGGAGTAAAAGAGTTATTGTATTATGCGGAAAAGGAAATAACGGTGGTGATGGGTTTACAGCCGCTGAATTACTTGTAAAGGAGGGATTTGACTGTAAACTGATTTCTACTGTAGCCCAGGAGGAAATTACCGGCGATGCGAAAATCTTTCACGATCGCTGTATTAATGCTGGATTGCGAATCGTATACGAGGCAGTGTCCGACGATTTCAATCTCTCGGATTATGATTTGATTCTCGATGGTCTTCTGGGGACTGGGATAAAAGGTCAGGTGCGACCCAACACATCAGAATGGATTAAAGCGATAAATAGTTCAAATGTATCTGTTCTGGCCATTGATATACCTTCAGGTGTGAACGGTAACAGTGGACAGGTTTCGGGAATTGCTGTGAAGAGTGATGCCACTGTTACCATGGGATTTCTAAAGCAGGGAATAGTGATAGAGCCGGGTGCTTCCTTGGCAGGCGAGATATCAGTTGCTGATATCGGTTATCCTAAAGATGCATTTGACATACTTCAAACCGATAAAAAGTTGATTAATCATACGCTTGCGAAACAATTTCTGACTCCACCTCCGCCTGATACATATAAGCACCGGCAGGGAAAAGTTTTGATAATTGGAGGTTCAAAAGGATATACTGGAGCAGGATGTTTAGCAGCTCAAGGTGCCCTCAGAGCCGGCGCAGGTTTGGTCATTGCGGCAGTCCCCGCCTCGCTGAATGCTATTTACGAGTCAAAATTGACAGAAGTCATTACTGCTCCTTTGAGTGATGGTGGGAGTGGACATTTTCGTTTAGATGATGTTGATATTATTGAGGAAAAACTTGAGTGGTGTGATGCCTTGATTATCGGACCGGGATTAGGCACGGATGATGAGTCTCTTAACTTTGCCGAAGCTGTTGTGAAATCATCTTCTAAGCCTATGGTAATTGATGCGGATGCTCTACGCGTGTTTCACGGAAATCTTGATGTATTCAGCGAGCTCAAAAGTGATTTTGTAATTACTCCACATCATGGAGAGGCGGCTCAACTTCTAAACTTGGAGAAAGAAGTTGTGTCTTCAGATCCCTTTAACTTTGCTTTTGATGTATGGCAGAAAACAGGAGGGACGGTTGTCCTCAAAGGTGCTCCTACACTTGTAGCTTCAGGGGAGTTAATTTCTGCGAATGTCACCGGTCATAGGGGTTTGGCAACAGGCGGCTCAGGAGATGTTCTTTCTGGTTTAATCGGATCGTTCATGGCGCAGGGGTTAACACCAGAAGTAGCAGCCAGAGTGGGTGTTCTAATTCACGGTGAAGCTGCTGATATTCTTCTGAAAAAATATGGATTTCGAGGACTCCTTGCAGGTGATCTGCTAGAGGTTCTCCCAACTGTTCTTTCCACCTATGAATGTAACTAAATATCGCATTCTTACTGGATTGTATTGTGCCTTGATATTAACACTTTCTTCATTATCTTTTCACCCGTCGTTTGTTTCCAAATGGGATAAAGTAATTCACTTCACTGAATACGCTATTTTGGGTGCACTTTTACTTGCGAGTGTGGAACAACGGGGTGTTAAAATTGTTTTATTGATCGTAGCAATCGGCTCTATTTTTGCAGGTTTAGATGAGATGTGGCAATCAATGATTCCTACAAGGATTCCAAGTGTATATGATTGGTTGGCGGATACAGGTGGACTTTTTGTCGGAGCCACTTTTTCGACACTACTTTTTCGTTATAAAATATTGAGATATAATAATGGATAAATTAGTCATAAATGGTCAGAAAATTTTAAATGGTATAGTTGAAATCAGTGGTGCGAAAAATGCTGTTCTTCCCGTAATGGTAGCTACGCTTTTAGCACCTGGGAAATACAGAATTTCTCGAGTACCCGATCTGCGGGATACACATACCATGCTCAGATTGTTGGAAATGATAGGCGCCACCAGCAGTTTTGAAAACAATGAGCTTCTCATAGATACCACTAAAGCCTCCAATCCTGAAGCTCCTTATGATTTGGTTAAAACCATGAGAGCGTCATTTTATGTTCTAGGACCGCTTACAGCCCGTTTTGGATATGCTAAAGTATCTCTACCAGGAGGATGTGCTTGGGGACCTAGGCCTGTCAATTTTCACATTTCAGCTTTAGAAGCGATGGGGGCTGAGATTGAACTCGATGAGGGATATGTCATCGCTACAGCAGATCGACTGAAAGGGGCGAAGATCACATTTGATTTTCCATCTGTCGGGGCGACAGGTAACGCTGTCATGGCAGCTGTGTTGGCTGATGGTGAAACAGTTATCCAGAATGCTGCTTGTGAACCTGAAATCAGCTGTTTGTGTGACTTCTTGAATGCTATGGGAGCGCAAATTTCAGGTATTGGCAGTGAAAAATTGACTATTGAAGGTGTTGATCAGCTCAATCCTGTAGACTTCGAAATTATTCCTGATCGAATTGAAGCTGCGACATTTTTAATAGCAGGTGCGATGGTGGGAGACAGTATCACTTTGAAAGGGGCAAATCCAGATCACCTTACCGCAGTTATTGAAAAGCTTCAAGAAAGTGGCCAAGAAATTACAACTACAGACGATTCTGTGTTAATTAACAAATTGGGTCCGATTAAATCCATTGACATGACGACGGCAGTTTATCCCGGATTTCCCACAGACGTTCAAGCTCAATGGATGGCACTCATGACTGTTTCAGATGGAACATCCATCATCACAGATACAGTTTACCACGATAGATTCACTCATGTCTCAGAGTTAAGCAGATTTGGAGCTTGGATCACCATGAAAGATAATGTTGCGGTTGTGTCAGGTCGAAAAACGCTCAAGGGTGCTCCAGTCATGTCTACTGATATTCGAGCCAGCGCTTCCTTGATATTAGCTGGGCTTGTAGCTCAAGACCGGACAGATATTTCCAGAATTTATCATATTGACCGTGGCTACGAACGAATTGAAGAAAAACTCAGGGGATTGGGAGCTGATATCCGACGTGAATCTGAGTGACTTGTCTGTTTCTATAGTTTCTCGTTGATAACAATCGACTCTCAAGATAAATTCACTCGTATTTTTCTTGACTATGACTACAACTTGGAGAGGTGGCCGAGCTGGCTGAAGGCGCCCGCCTGCTAAGTGGGTGTAGGGCTTAAAACTCTACCGAGGGTTCGAATCCCTCCCTCTCCGCTCTTAAAGTCAGATTCTAATTGGAGGCGTGGCAGAGTCCGGCTGAATGCACTGGTCTTGAAAACCAGCGAGGGTTTCGCCCTCCAGAGGTTCGAATCCTCTCGCCTCCGCATGTATTTCCTGTCAATTGAAGAAAAAAGAAAAAATATAAATGCTGATTGTTAACAATGAATAATACAATAAGAGTTCGCTTTGCACCCAGTCCAACAGGTGAACTTCACCTTGGAGGTGCTCGGACAGCACTTTTCAATTATCTGTTTGCCAAGCAAAATGACGGGAAATTCTATCTTCGTATCGAAGATACAGATGAAGCTCGTTCCAGAGAGGAATATGTAGATCAAATCTGTGATTCACTCCGATGGTTAGGACTCAATTGGGATGGTCCACTTCTGTTTCAATCCCGTCGGAAAGATGAATATCGAGCTGCTGTTAAAAAACTCTTATCTGAAGAGAAAGCATACCGTTGTTTCTGCACAAAAGAAGAATTGAGTGAAGAGCGAAAAAGTGCGGAATCAAAAGGTGGCTTTTTGGGTTATTCCGGAAAATGTTTACAACTAACTAAAAGTGAAATAAAGGGAAAGCTTAACTCTGCTGAACCGTTTTGTGTTCGTTTGAAAGTAGCTAAAAGCGGTAAGATATTATTCGAAGATGAAGTCTATGGTTCGATTGAGGTAAATAATAAGGAGATTGACGATTTCATTATTCAGCGAACAGATGGTTTTCCTACTTATAACTTTGTTGTAGTAGTTGATGATTCGGAAATGGAAATTACTCACGTTATCCGCGGAGAAGATCATTTGACTAATACCTCGAAGCAGATTAAAGTGTATGAAGCACTGGAAAGAAACGTTCCCATATTTGCTCACCTACCCATGATTTTGGGAGGTGACGGTAAACGTCTAAGTAAACGACATGGCGCCGTAGGCGTGCAGACTTATCGGGAAAGAGGTTTTCTTTCTGAGGCACTGGTAAATTTTCTTGCTCTCTTAGGTTGGAATCCGGGAGACGAAAGGGAGATATTTTCTCTAGAAGAATTGACCCAGAATTTCAGTCTTTCCAGAATAGTAAAAAAAGCAGCAGTTTTCGATGACAAGAAGTTTGAGTGGATGAGTGGACAACATGTGATGAAAACTCCTGCAAATGAGCTTCTGGAACGAATTCGAAAACTTGACCCAGAATGGAAAAAAAGCGTAATACCGGATTATCTACTGGCAATAGTAGAAGTACAGCAGAAACGGTTGAAAACACTCGTTGATTTAATGACTCAGTCTGACTATTTCTTTGACGGTCCAAATGATTATGATGAGAAAACCGCCAGGAAGCGATGGAAAGATGAATCAATCAACGCATTGATGGAAGATTTTTTGGACAGTCTGAGGACAGTTGAGGAGTGGAGTGAAGAACAGTTAGAAAACAGATTGAAAAAGTTTGCTGAAGAACGAGAATTAGGCTTAGGTAAGATAATTCATCCAACTCGTTTGGCACTGACGGGAGTTCCGAATGGTCCATCGCTTTTTCTTTTAATGGAGATTCTCGGCGAGGAAATCTGTTTTCAAAGGATTCAGACCGCTCTTAAAAAATTACCACTTGAGTCCAGGGAAGTAATTTAACATGAGTGAAATGGAAAAGAAGCCTCGTCATTTTATTGAACAGGTCATTGACGAAGATCTGGAATCTGGGAAGTACGATGGGCGAGTACACACTCGTTTTCCACCTGAACCAAACGGCTATCTTCATATCGGGCATGCCAAATCTATCTGCCTCAATTTTGGACTTGCTGTACAGTATAACAGCTACTGCAATCTACGTTTTGATGATACCAATCCTGTTCGCGAAGAAGAGGAGTATGTTAAGTCAATCATCGAGGATGTCCGCTGGCTAGGCTTTGATTGGGAAGATAGGCTTTATTATGCATCGGATTACTTTCAACAGCTTTACGATTTTGCCTGTCAATTGGTAGAAAGTGGCGATGCTTACGTAGATGATCAGTCTGCAGAGGAGATTCGTAAAACTCGTGGTTCATTGACAGAGCCCGGGAAAGAAAGTCCTTATCGAAATCGCTCCGTCGAAGAGAATCTCGATCTTTTCAAGCGGATGCAGTCTGGAGAATTTCCGGATGGAAGTAGAGTACTTAGAGCCAAGATTGACATGGAAGCGAACAACATGAACATGCGTGATCCTGTTATGTATCGCATTCTCAGAGCTACACACCACAGGACAGGTGACGACTGGTGTATCTATCCCACATATGATTGGGCTCATGGATTGGAAGATTCTATTGAGCGGATTACTCACTCGCTCTGTACGTTGGAGTTTGAAGATCACCGGCCGCTCTATGATTGGTATTTGGAAGCTTTGGATGTTTATCGTCCACAACAGATTGAATTTGCTCCACTTAACTTGAGTTATACACTGTTGAGTAAAAGGATGCTGCGGGAATTAGTGGAAGGGGGATATGTGAACGGTTGGGATGATCCACGGATGCCTACCATTTCCGGACTTCGCCGCAGAGGTTTTACTCCAGCTTCCATTCGTGATTTTGCATCGAGAGTGGGAATAGCAAAACGTGAAGGAGTTGCTGATGTAGGGTTACTAGAATATTGTCTCCGTCAGGACCTAAACATTCATGCTGAGCGTCGAATGGCTGTGTTGGACCCGCTTAAGGTTGTCATCAAGAATTATCCCGAAGGAGAAAGTGAGGAGTTAGAAGCCATTAACAATCCGGAAAATGAATCGGCCGGAAAAAGGAAGGTACCCTTCAGCCGTGAATTGTACATTGAAAGAGAGGATTTTCGTGAGGATCCGCCTAAAAAATACTTTCGACTGGCTCCTGGACGAGAGGTTCGTTTACGCTATGCTTACTTCTTGAAATGTGAAGAGGTTGTAAAGGACTCTTCCGGAGAGATAATAGAACTTCACTGTATTTACGATCCAGAAACTAAGGGTGGATCTGCACCTGACGGACGGAAGGTGCGGGGTACCATCCATTGGGTTTCAGCTCAGCATGCAGTCAGTCCGGAAATTCGTCTTTATGATCGATTGTTTCGTTCGTCAAAACCGGGAAGCGGAGGTGGTGACTTCAAAGCAGATATCAATACTAATTCCCTCGAAACCTTAAAGGACTGCAAACTTGAGCCGAGTCTTATTGATGCAAGGGCAGGTGAACACTTTCAGTTTGAACGTGTCGGTTACTTTTTTGTGGATCCTTTGGATTCCAGGGAAGGGAGTCCTATTTTCAATCGGACGGTTACTTTACGCGACAAGTGGACAAAGATCGAAAAATCCGGAAAGTAAGAATGAAATATGAGATCAGCAGAAAAATTCTCGCTAGAAAAAATGCGATTGTAAATGAGCCGTCGCACTGATACATTCTTATTCATGCGAATTCCACAATCACTGCGTTTCTATATCTTAATAGCCCTCGTATTAACGGCCGGGGCAACAAACCTTTATAGTGCCAAACGGCTGAATCTATATCTATTGGATTTTGATAACATTAAAAATGATGAAACTGTTTCCTGGCTAGCAAGAGGACTTGTGGATATGGTCTCAACCGGTTTCCAGAATGTGGATGGTGTTCGAATTCATGAGCAAGTTGCTTTGGAAAGAATACTGCAGGATCGTTCACTTTTGTTGCGTCAATCCTCAGGCACACGGAGCTTGCTTGTTATGGGTAGTTTTTCACGGAATTTGGATCAATTGTCAGTTAATATTCAATTAATCAACATCGCAAATTGGGTTGAGTTAGGAAGTTTTTCGACAAGAGGAAGTTTGAATCATATTTCGAAACTTGGAGAAGATATAGTTATTCAAATGCAGATAGCACTTGAGGGAGAGATTCCCCAATTGGATGCCCGAGGTGTACTTCAATCGCCTGATGCTAAAACTCCTATTCCAGAATATCGTCAGCAAGCGAAGGAATTGAACTTCTCTCTTGAGACAGCAGTGGAAGATTTGGAGGAGGTGATGGACCTCTATATCGGCAGCAGAGGAGAATCAGATCCGACGATTTCTGAAGGGAGTACATTCAGCAGGGAATTTTCCTTCTCACCGGGAGGAACAACTGAAGATGTCCCAACAAAAGACGCCATTATGCTGGAAGAAATTATCAATACCGTCTCCAGCAATCCTTATATCGTAGATATTAGCCGGCCGTCTTTACATGTTCCCACCGAAAACGATGGAACCGTACTGCTTGCTTTATCAGTGAAGTATTCTCTTCGAGAAAATGTCATCAAAGATATGCTATCATCCTTGCCATATTCGTCCATGCGTCAGGACGGGTCTCTCATTTCGCTTCAATTCTCCCGGAGGGAGATGGGTATACCTCATGCCTTGATCGAGCGCATTAACCGTGGAGATTTTCGCATCGTACCTGTGATTCAAATGATGGATAATGCCGGGCGTGTACGGACAGTTATCCTGGAAACAACAGAGCCATCATGGTATCAAAGAAAATCGTCAAATGTCCGCTTTCTGACAGAACATCAGTTCTCGCCTCTCATAGCTTTTACCGCCAGTGGAAACTCTCTTCAGGTGATGATGGAAACAGTTGAAATTAATGCTGAATACACACTTTCTCTATCGAGACAAGAGGCTGTAAACTATACTAAAGTGGTAATAGAATTTGTTCCGGAATCTGAGTTGGAGCACTTTGTGGGGAAACTATTGTGATACGACTAATTGTATTCTCTGGTTTGATTTTAAATTTTCTGATTGCCCAAATAGATCAAATTCCTGTCATTAAATTGAAATTAGCAGATGGAAGTGAAACGACATTGGAAGAAATATATCATACTGGGCCGGTTCTAATTGATTTCTGGGCACTTTGGTGTGCTCCGTGTCTGAAAGCCATGCGGCATCTGGATGATCTTCAAGAAAAATACCGTGTTCAAGGGTTTACAATCTTAGGGATTAATCTTGATACAGAACGGAGTCAATCCAAAGTGAAGAGTTATATTCGGTCAAAAGGGTATGGATTTACCGTGGCTCTTGATCCAAGTCAGGAAAGCTATCGAAGACTTAATGGTACTGCTATGCCGTTTACACTTCTGGTGAACAGCACAGGAAAAATAGTTTATCGTCATTCCGGATATGTTCCGGGTGATGAGAAAATATTCGAAACTGAGATCCAGTCAATATTATCATCTCTAGAGCAATCACAATAGTATTATCAAATTAATTGTGTTTTACTTGAAACGACTTTCTCTATTTCTTTTTTTGCTTTCTTTGAGTTATAGTCAAAGTGCATACTTTTCGGCAGGACTTACCGCTCAATACGGCAGCGGATTTCAATCGTCAATAGAAATCGGTGATACTACGCGTAATTCTTATGTTTTTCGTGAGCACACTCTTGATATAACAGCCGGTTATGGTAATTTCTCAATTTGGTCTAATTTTGAGTTCAGTTCTCCACCGCGGATAGGACCGGATCATCTGGGTCTGCGAAAGTTGCGGTTGATGTGGGAAAGCGATTATTTGTCTGTAAGCGCAGGTGATCTTTACGGGCAGTTTGGCCGAGGGTTGGCTCTAAATTTGTGGGAGAGTCAAGGGATTGACTGGGATTCGTCTCTTAGGGGAATCTGGCTCACTGCCCGTCCGACTGAGAAATTGACTGTAGATATAGTCAGTGGAAACAGTGCTGGGGGACGGCACCTACCAATAGGGCCGGGGGTGGACCCGAGAATTCGTGATTTTTCGGAAGACGCCACAGTAAGCGCACTACTGCTCTCAGCTGATAATTTTCTGCCTAATCTATCACTCGGCCTCTACGGTGTGGATGTGGATGCTTTCAAACCGTGGTTCGGGAAGATGCAGAATCTATTTGGAGATGTGGAAACAGTGGATTCTGTTAATGTCCGTACTCGCTCGTTTTCCCCAGGTTTTTTCGTGGAATATTTCGGCAGAGATTATGATCTTTACGTTGAAGTGATGAAGCGGTCACTGGAGATTTTTGATACCGATAGCCTATATTCCACACCTTCTTTTGAATGGATATACTATGAGCGAGAGAGTAAAGGGTGGGGTGGTTATGCCAGTGTCTCGTATTATCCGGGGAAATTGGGTGTCACACTGGAATACAAGAATTATTTCTTCGACGATAGTCATCCTGATATTCGTACTAAATTACCTTATCACTTAGGTCGGTTGGCTCCTATCATGAATGGTCCCACTGCGTTCAAAGAATACAGTGCTGTATTAATGAGGAGAACTCCGCATATCATGGATTTTGAGGATGAAGTTGGAATCCAGGCTGAGGTCAATCTCAATGTGTCAGATGATCTTTTCCTGGTCTTCAATTATGCTCAAAGCAGTCGGCATACGGGTTTTCGGGATGTGAATTATATTGACGGTTATGATGGTTGGGAGAAAGTTGAGACTGAGTCATTATTATGGTTTTCAGATAACGAAATGTTTTACCCTTTTAAAGAGTTCTACGGAGAATTCAATTACCACTATTCTCCTCTGAATTTAGATATAAGATTAATGGCTGCCCGCTCCAGCGAAATTGTAGAATCGTATGTGGAAATTATAAATGAACTGTCTTATTGGGAAAATCATACCCAAGAGCAGTTGGACTGGAAGAAAAGAAATTTGTATACTCTTCCCACAGAGCTAACACTAAGCCTTCCCTCGGGTCATGGACTGACACTTTACTGGGAACATCAGTGGGAAGATTATAATGATAGAAATTATCTAGTGTACAGGGATTTATCTTCGAGTGAAATTGACAGTGTTACTACAGATGAAATATTGACTGTTCCTTATTACTATCGATATGTTGCTCTTAACCTAAGCAAACCTTCCCGTTATTCCGCTGGATTCGTTTATGATTTTGCTTCAGGGATTAAAACTGGTTCCCCTCAAAATACAGATCCTGCAAACGACAGCTGGTTGGAAGAAATACTCCGTAATTCGGGAGTGGATATGACCAATAAATGGTTTGGAGTTCAAGGTTCCCTTTATCTGACTCCGGCAACAATCTTCAACGTGTTTTACGGTTCCCTCCAAGGCGGTCTAAAGTGTGACAGCGGAGTATGTGTTTATGTGCCGGGGATTGAGGATGCCTTTACGGTCACGATCACCAGCAACTTTTGAATTGAGTTCATTTTATTATTTTGAGTACTGGATGACAGTCTATTGAGTTAGGCTAATTTAGTATCCTATCACATTGAGCGTCAGATACCGTAGAAAAACGGCGGAAAAATCTTAAATTTTCAGTAAATTGTTTAATAACGGAAAAATGATATGAAAAAAACAGTTATAACGCTCCTTTTTTCATTTGGGTTTTTATCTGCCCAAGTGTATAACATAGGAGATGTAGTTGCTGATTTCAATGATCCATATTGCGACAATGGTGAAGGAATATTACATCTCTATGACTATTTTTATGAGCAAAATGGCGGTGATCAATTTGTAATCTGGATCAATCTTTTTACCTCTTGGTGACCTTCCTGTCAATCGGAGGCTCCGATTACAGAAACCATTTATCAAACGTATAAAGATCAGGGATTGATTGTCATAGGTGCTGGGTTTCAGTGGAATCAACCTTACAGCTGTACTGAATGGGCATCCACATTTGGCATCACTTATCCCATGGTGGATGACGATTCTCAAAGTATTTGGAACTTATTTGGTGAGGGGTATATTCCTCATAATGTAATAATTGACCATACCATGACTTTGCGGTATTCTGCTATTGGATTTAACCAATCGGCTGTTGTTAATACTATCGAAACTTACTTAGCTGAAATGTCTCAAGATTGGGATGAGGATAGTATTATGAACGATGATGATAACTGTCCCAATGTCTATAATCCCGATCAGCTCGATACAGATGGAGACGGTCTTGGTGATGTATGTGATGACGATGATGACGGTGACGGTTGTCTCGATGAAGATGATGCTAATCCGTTGATTGCTTCTGGAGATGTTGACTACGACGGCATTGCTGATGACTGTGATGCTTGCGACAATCTAAATGTATTTGTCCTTGGAAATGTCAATGGTGATGTCTTAGACGGTGAGCCTCTGATTGATGTATTTGATGTTGTAGAACTTGTGACTAGCATGATTGGTGGGACATCTCTTACAGAATGCGGCATGGAGGCAGGCGATCTCACTGGAGATGGTGAATATACTGTCCTAGATATTGTGAGTATAGTGAACCTGATTCTTGGATGGGCGGCAGGTGATATGTCAGGACCCTCTGGTTTCTCTACCGTTACTGTGAGTGAGGGAGTTGAGGAATCTTTGATCACTGTTTCGGCTGATGAAGAGATAGGTGGACTCGAATTCTTCATTGAAGGGGAAAATGTGGCTCTGAGTGAGTTACATCTCAATTCGACTAACTCTCATCTTCAGATAGCCACTGCCTCAGATGATGCAGGGACAAGAGTTTTGATCTACGACTTAAGTGGTCAAAGCATTGAGGAGCTAGAGATAACAGTGGATAACCTGCAATACGCCCGAATCAAGGACGTTATTATCGGCAGCAGAAGAGGGAGTGAAATAAGTCATGCAGTCACTTATTCACGAAACGCAGCTTCCATCGGACTGCCATCTAATCCTACGCTGCATGATAATTTCCCCAATCCCTTTAATCCGGTGACCACGATAAGCTTCAGTATACCTTATGAGACAACCGTTAATTTGGAAGTTTATAATCATCTGGGTCAGCTTATCGAAACGCTGGTTAATTACCAATTCATGTCAGCTGGTCAGTACGATTTTTCCTGGAATGCTTCTGAACAATCATCGGGTGTTTACTTCATCCGTATGCAGACTCCGGAAAAAACGTCCCTGAAAAAAGCTGTTCTCTTAAAGTAATTTTCACAAAAATACCAATTTGGAAAGGGGCTGAGAGCCCCTTTTTTATTGAGTTAAAGTCGTTGTTGTCCATGAGTGAGAAAAGTAAATTCCCACGCTTTTTGAATAATTAATGAGAGCATTACCTCATTATGGGGAGTCGTCTAATGGTAGGACAGCGGATTCTGGTTCCGTAAGTGAGGGTTCAACTCCTTCCTCCCCAGCTTTGGCGCGTTCGTCTAGGGGTTAGGACGCTGGCCTCTCAAGCCGGTAACACGGGTTCGATTCCCGTACGCGCTACAAAGTACTATTTGCCCAGTTAGTTCAATGGATAGAACACGTGGCTACGGACCACGAGATAGGGGTTCGAATCCTCTACTGGGTACTCGATATTTCTCTGGTTTAACGTTTTAACAAATTTTTATCTCAGTTATTGATTTCTTTATCTTCTGAAACTTATATTCTAAACGCCTAGAACTGTAAAGGCAAACGAGGTAAGAACTAAATATCAATGTCATAACCCGAAAAAGGGGGTAAACGTTGGATAAGAAGAAAATATTAGTTTCTGTCTACTCTGGATTTTTTATGTTTTTCATTTTATGTCTTTGTACATCACCTGTCACGCTCATTGGACAGGATGATGAAGATGACGAAGGTACTTTCTGGGAGGATGAAGAAGACTTTGATGAAGACACTACTGAGTATTACGAGGATGACGAATACTATGAAGATGACGAGTACTACGATGAAGAAGACACTACTGATTTTGAATATAGCGATGAAGACACTTCAGAATTTGTCGAAGATGACTATGTCTATGGAGAGGATGAGGAAGACGATTTAACCGACTTGGAGTTCGCTGAGGAAGGTGATCGTCAAGGTTTCACAGTTCAATTGTCATTCGCTTCTCCGGGTTATGTTAATCACACACTCGAAACATGGAATTCTAATATAGACTATCGTGTAAATGTTGACTTTCCAATGCTCATGGAGTTAGGGTCGACAAAATTCCGATTTGGACTTGAAGTGGCAACATTTTCCTTCTCTAATTATCTGCCAGTCGGTGGTGAGTTCTCTGGAATTGGAGCCATGGGTGTTTTAAGTTTCCCTGCTGGTCCCAGTACAGTGCAAATAGGTGG
>DKQU01000038.1:0-2236 GCA_002471865.1 Fidelibacterota bacterium UBA7300
GCTCCGGAGGAGGGACTTGAACCCCCGACAAAGTGATTAACAGTCACCTGCTCTACCAACTGAGCTACTCCGGAAAAATTATCTATCAATAAGCGCTGGAATTTAATCAGGATTAACTGACCTGACAAAGACCTTACATCTCTTTTTCTGCCTCTAGAATTCTACCTTCTACAAAAAGCCCATGAACAATCTGTTCCCCTGTGACAAATACAACTCCAGACTCATCATGAGGTTCACCAAATACCGAATGAATGGATTTCAATCCTCCCAGCCATTTGCGTTTATCAGATAGATATACAAGATCTCCGGAATTTGCTTTCATGGCTGACATATCATCCTTTGAAAAATGGACCATGGAATTATCACCCTCAACCTTCTTCAAATGAACAAATACCTTTTCACCTGCTTCATCGTTCGGATCCCCGCCTTTGAAAAATTTCCTGGCAACATTTATTGATGAAGCAGTCAAGCCAGTAGTTTGTTTTACTTCATCATAATGAACAAAGTATGTAACTGCCAGAGGGACTAAAATAATCACGCCGATTGTTGCAACGACTTGAAAAGAAATCTCAGATACGCTAAATAGTATGGACATGAAGAGTAGAACAGCTAAGACAACCATTCCATTTATGATGGTCTTGTCATTTACTGTACGTCTAATTTTTGAAATCAAATTAACCTGCCAGTGGGTTGTAAAAGTAACCAATACAGCAACACCAGAACAAACCAGAGTATTATACAGCGCACGAATATAAGAATACGGATGTGCTTGATTCATTTCAATACCGTGATCAAATGGAGCAATTAAGATCCCGGGGTATCTTGCACCAAGAATCATGAGCGCCACACCGCCAATAAATGTCGTAATCACAGCTGCAGGCGTAAAGCGTTTCCAGAACACTCCAAGGAAAATTCCAACTACCAACGGCGGAGTCAGTGTTGAGTGGAAATATCCATGTGCCTCATATACCGTCGGAAAGTTTTTGAAAGCCAGCACTGCTAAAACACCTAAAATTGTCACACCAATAGAGGCATAACGTGCAGCACCCAACTCTCTGCGATCTTTTTCAACCTGTGATTTCGCTGTCCTTTTTAGAAACTGTTGGACAGGTCTATACACATCGTTGATAAAAATAGCAGCTGTTGCATTGATAAGTGTATCCACGGTACTCATTAACGCAGCTGTAAGCGCTGCCATAATGAAACCGAACATCCCTGGACTGGCAATAATGTTCGCAACCACAACAAAAATCTCGTCGGGTGAAACGGCAGGACTTACTACATCGGGACTTGCAACGGAAATTGCCTTCCCAATCCAGCCGGCATTCCCCACAACAATCGCCGAAATAGGGAGAACAAACAATATATTAATTGCGGCAGCCTTGCGTCCTTCATTTACGTTTTTACATGCCATAAAGCGCATGATAAGACCCTGATTCATAAACAGGAATCCTATGGAACCAGCAATGGCATCCTGCCAGAATATGCCTACAAAATTAAAATCCGATGGCTTATTAAAATCCGAAAGCGGAAGCTTCCATTCTGTCGGCAGGAGATTCCAGAAAATATCAAATCCACCCAAATAGGTTATCCCAAAAAAGAAAAGCAGCAAACCTGCAAACAGGAGGATGAATCCCTGTAATAGGTCTGTAAAAATAACGGCAGTCTGACCTCCAAATGTGATATAGATCCCCGTGATAATTGCGATGACAATTATGGCGCCCATGAGAGTAATTGGAAACGTTGTTCCAAGGAGGGAGAATGATTCGGGAAGCATGGGTATTACTGCCTTGCCAAGCGTAAGAAAACCAATACCAATATAGCCGATCATGTAAAAAAGTAATAGAATTGTGGCGAGGAATCGTGCTGAAGGACTGAACCGTTTTTCGAAATATTCCGGAATAGATCGAATTTTGGAGTAGACAATAATCGGAAGCCAACCAAACATGAAAAAAGCAATAAAGAACCAATCGTTTAAATAAGTCATTGAGGAAGATATTCCGTGTTCGAATCCTTTGGCAGAATATTTAACAAAACTGTGACTTCCCACACCGGTGGCGACAATGGACATGGTTATCAACCACCACGAAAATCTGCGTCCGCCAAAGAAAAAGTCTGAAGTAGTTTTTGTATACCGCCCGAAATAACTTCCAAATAGCATTATAACCAAAAAGTATACCACCATGACTATCCAGTCGGTCGAGGTGCCAATATTATGAAAAGTCTGCACTACGTC
>DKQU01000038.1:2563-10105 GCA_002471865.1 Fidelibacterota bacterium UBA7300
TTTGACTTCCTTCTAATTGCAACTGTGGTACCAATAAATATTGCGACCATAAAGAGCAAAATGGCCGGCACTGTATAAACAGAGATCGTTCCTAAGGCAGCCCAGGTCATTAATGCATGCATCATCAGATACCATACGAACCCAAAGAGCAATATCCACATCCATTTTTTATGTTTAAACCGCCCTAAATCGAACGAACCGGCTTTTATAGTTATGACAATTCCGGCAATAAAAAGAATTCCTCCTAATCCATAAAGATAAATAAAAGGGAGCCAAACCCTGGAAAAATCTAACATATCAGAAATTATCAAACTCCGGTTTCATTTCGTCATACGATTCTTGTAATCCCTGCACCAATACTTTCGTGTGTCCCAAAACCGGCATGAAATTGGTATCTCCCTGCCATCTCGGAACCAGGTGATAGTGAATATGCTCTTCAATACCGGCACCTGCAGAAGCTCCAAAATTCGCACCAAAATTGAATCCATCCGGATTTATCAATTTCTTGAGAATGGTCATGGATTTATCCGCAAATGCCATGACCTCCGATTTTGTCTCTTGTGAAATTTGGAGTGGATCATCAACATGTTCGTAAGGGGCAATCATCAAATGATTATTGTTGTAGGGATAGAGATTCATAAGTACAAAACTAAACTCACCACGTTCCAAAATAAGCATTTCTCGATCATCACCACCCTGAGGTTTATCGCAAAAAATACAGCCCTCGTCCTTTGGCTGGCGGATGTACTCGATTCGCCACGGTGCCCAAATCTTATTCATCTTTTTCTGTCTTCGATGCAGAAACTACCCGAGCTTCCATTTCTCTTGGAAGATCTTCATAATGGCTAAATTTTTCTCGATGCATCCCTCGGCCCCCGGTTACAGATCGAAGAACTGTAGAATAGCGATATAAGTTAGCTTGCGGTACAAGTGCCTTCACAACTTGGTAATCACCTTCATTGTCCATGCCGAGAATCTTTCCTCTTCGACCGGAAATGTCGCCCATGACGTCACCCATGTGATCTTCCGGGACTTTTACTTCGATCTCAAATATGGGCTCCAGCATGCCGGGTTTCGCGTCCATGAAAGCATCCTTGAATGCCCCCTTCCCAGCAATCTGGAAAGCGATATCCTTTGAGTCGACTGGATGCTGTTTCCCATCATAGAAATCAACCTTCATATCTACTACACGGTAGCCGGCCAAAATACCTTCTTCACACGCTGCTTTTACACCTTTCTCAACGGATGGAACGAAAACTCGGTCAACATTCTGACCAACCAATGAATCTGAGAATTCAACTCCCTCTCCACGACTTTTAGGTGCTACACGCATCCAAACTTCTGCGAATTGTCCTGCACCACCAGACTGTTTTTTATGCCGATATTTTGCGGTGCCGCTTCCTTTGATCGTTTCCCGATAAGGTACCTTAGGCTCGACCAAATCAACTTCAACGTTAAATTTTCTTTTGAGCCGGGAAACTACTACCTCGATCTGCAACTCTCCCTGACCGGAAACAATTGTTTGTTTCAATTCCGGATCTACACGGAACAGAAAAGTTGGATCCTCTTCATGCAGCGTAGCAAGACCCGTAGCAATCTTTTCCTCATCGCCCTTGGACTTAGTAATTACAGCCTCGTTAATATTGGGAAGTGGGAAATCGATTCTGGGTAACTCAACATCAAGTTTGGAGCTGCATAAGGTGTCACCGGTATGTGTATTCTTAAGCTTTACAACTGCACCCATATCTCCTGCTCCAAGAACACCCACCTCCTTCCTGTTCTTACCATTCATGATGAACAGCTGTCCGAGCCGCTCGGATGAATGACGAGAACTATTCTTCAGATCCATACCGTGTTTTACCTCGCCGGAGTATACTCGGAAAAACGATAACTCCCCTACATGTGCTTCGCTGACTGTCTTGAACACAAACATACTTTCAGGATCAGAAGCTTTGACTTCTATCTCTTCCTTTGAGCCCGCTTTGAAAGCTTTAGAGGTAGAAAAATCATCCGGGGAAGGACAGTACTTTGCTATAATATCCATCAGTCTTGTAACGCCCACATTTGCATCAGCTGCGGTACAAACCAAAGGAATTACACTTCCGTTAATAATAGCATCGTGGAGTCCAGCGCGAAGTTCTTCTTCTGATAAATTTCCCTGTTCAAAAAATTTCTCTAGCAGGGAATCATCCGATTCAGCTATATATTCGATTAACTCTTCATGAAGCTGATCCACACGATCCTTCCAGTCGCCGGATAGTTCTTCCGTTTGAAATTTCCCACTGCTATCACTTGAATAGGTAAGAAGCTCTTTACGAAGGACATCTGCAACTTGATTAAAACCGGGACCGGGATTTACGGGAATTGTAAAAGGAAATACTCGTTTTGAATAGCGGGACTGAAGTTGCGATAAAACTGTGTCAAATTTTGTGTGTTCTTTATTCATCATGTTTACTACCAGAATCTTAGGTATACCGTAGTCAGTGGCAAAATCCCAAACTATGTCTGTACCAGCTTCAGGACCGGTTACACCATGTACCACAGCCACAGCAAAGTCAGAGACGCGGAGAGCGCTTTTTGCTTCACCCACGAAATCAAAAAATCCCGGTACATCAATTATATTCAGCTTCTTTTCGAGCCAATTGCAGTGAAGCAGTGTGGCACTTAAAGAAATTTCCCTGGATATTTCATCATGATGGTAATCAGAGATAGTGTTTCCATTTTCAGTCTTACCAATACGATTGGTCTCACCTCCATTGTAAAGAATGGCATCAGAGAGAACCGTCTTACCTGACGTTCCATGACCAACCAATGAAAAATTACGAATGTCATTTGCAGTAGTCATCACTTATCCTTTCATAAATATCCCTCATTAATTACTTGAGGATTTAGATGTGCATTATTGTATTGATTTAGAGTTGACGAGTATAAAAAGAATGGCACTGCAAATCAAGTGATTTCCGAGGGTGCAGAGGCATCAATTTCCTTTAATATTTGCTCTGAAATAAACTCACGAAGTGAAGGAATTACAAAGCGCTGATCAAGGTCTAACTCATTAAATGAGCGAGCGAGAACTCTAAGCCGCTGACTCATGGGTTTTAAACGATTCAAGACAATAAAGCGGTCACCATTCAATGTGCAGAAACCACCTGCGAAATCTCCTTTTCCTTCAACAAATGAAATACCCATCTGCTCTGCTAACTGTTCAAATTGGGAAAAGGTCTCCTGTTCAGTCATTATAAAACCTTTGTTCTCCCTTCTATCCGTAGTTTCTCAACTAACTGTTTCACTTCTTCGACACGATCTTGATGTACCACAAGTGTAGCGTCTTTTGTGTTAATGACAACCATGTTATCAGCACCTACAACTGCGGTGAATCGACCGTTGGAATGCACCAGATTGTTATTCCCTTCGATGACCATTCCGTCACCTTTAATCACATTCCCTTTGCCGTTTTTTGTCAATAGATCGAAATAGGCATTCCATGAACCGATGTCACTCCATTTGAATTCGGCCCTGACAACAGATATATTTTTCGACCGTTCCAAGATAGCGTAATCCACCGATTCAGATGTCAGCTTCTCCCAGTTTTCTTCAAGACTCGATTTATATTGTCTAGTACTGATTTTATCGCCAATCGCTTCAAGAGCTAAATAATCTTCAGGCATGTGCTCCATAACGTTCTGCAGGAAGACAGATGCCCGCCAGACAAACATCCCGCTATTCCATAGAAAATCTCCACTCGCCAAAAACCGTTTTGCGGCAGACAGATTTGGTTTTTCTGCGAATGTCTTAACTGTAAAAGCTTTTCCGTTTACCAATTCCTTCTTCTTGTTGAACTGGATGTAACCGTAACCGGTGTGAGGCGAGGATGGAACAACTCCCATAGTAACTAATGTTTCATCCTGAAGTGACAGATCGTGGGCTGTTTTCAACACATCAGAAAATGCTCGATGTCCAATAATGAGATGATCTGAAGGAAAAACAGCCATCACTCCATCTTCGTCTTTTCTCTTAATGTGTTCCGCCATGAGTCCGATGGGCGGCATGGTGTTTTTTCCCGACGGTTCAACGATGATATTCCGTGTCTTTACCCCGTTAAGCTTACGGCTAATCTTCCGCTTAACATCGGCGCCGCAAATAATGTAGATGTCCTCAACAAAGGTGATTTTACGAAAGCGATCCACAGTCATCTGAAGCATGGACGTATCGCCAAGGATGTTCAGCAGCTGTTTCGGTCTTGATTCTCGGCTCAGAGGCCAGAAACGAGTTCCCTTGCCGCCTGCCATGATAACAGCGTAAATCTTTCGTTTCTTTCTTGGATGATTCACATCAGTTCAGTTTTCAGGGTAATGGAGTTCTACCCCTTCTCTGTCCCAGTTTGCTCTCACTTCCATAGTGTCTGGCAGAAAAACGAACGGTTCCGCAGTTTGAAACGGCATTGCCTTTCCGTAACTGTAGCGACCATTACCGTCTTTGTCCTGGAATACGTTCATAATCCAATTGCCTTCCGGAAGTTCCAATAGTGTAAAACCACGGTCGGAATTTACATCTGCTGAGACAGAAAGTGAGGCGTTTTCTACTGATTGAGCAGTCACGATGGAGTTTTCTGCGAAAGGTTCGGATACCGTCCCCAAAATAGTTCCTGTCCCGGGTATTTCAATGGTTTGAACGGAAATCGTAACCGCTGAGTCGCTAACTGCTTCGCCGCCGGGACTGCGGATAAAGTCGCCTCGTAATTTCAGTTCGTAAGCTTCTCCTGGCCGCCAACCTGAACTCGGCTGCACAGAAACCTGAGCCGGTACGTCCAAACCAATTCGAGCAAATTCTACAACACCGGTGGAATCGAAAAGCACCAGAGCAGAATCCTGAGGTTCCAGCTCAACAGGGTCTGAAAACTGCAGGATGACAGGCTCCGCTACAGTTACCTGAACACTTTTGGATGCCGGCGGCGTCAAAAGCTGAATGACACGTTCCGTATCAACAGGGACAGTAAACATACGCTCGGTCAACTCCAACAGTTGATCTACGCTGTCAACAACTCCTGACAGCAGCATCTCGAGGGAGTCACCTGCAGCAGCATCCGCCAGATAAAAGGATATACGGCGGGTGTCATCTTCCGATTGAAAAAGAGTACGCTCCATTTCCACACCATCTGATTTTTTCAGCGCAAGCTCCATCTGCTCCTGCTCGTCAAGCTCTACCGGATTGGTAAATCTAAGATAGCCCCGATGACCCGTCTCCATTCTGGCTTCCAGCAATTTTAGAGGTGGCGTTTCTGAGGCGATTCTGATGTTTACATGACTCAAAGAATCAGGACTGCCGACGAGAGTCACAGGATCTTTCCAAAACGTCCCGTACGGCATACGGCTGGGAATGAGCGGCGATGGGGCTCTGCCGCCCTGAAACGCCAGCAGGCGGTAATCTCCAGGCTCGAGATAAGAGAACGCGTAGGCGCCGGAATCATCCGTCTCTGTATAATACTTTGGTGATTCAGCAAAAAGTGAATCGTGATTTCCATGGCTGAGATTGTAGAGATAAACTGTGGCAGATCCTTCTCCACCGTACACGTGTCCGGAAATCTTCCCTTCGGAAATCTCATCTCCTGTGCTGAACGCCAGCTGGTACGTCTGATCCAGCCGGACATCGTGCTCATCCTTGATATCCCTTGTAAGAGTCAGGATGTATGTCTGATTCCCGCCAAGCTCTTCCGGGAATGTCACTTCCAGCACGTTTTTCTTCAGTTTAACCTCCGGCTGCTCTGATAGAGCGGGAAGGACACGAATCAGAGACGCATTGGTATTCTCATCCAACCGCTCAGAAAAAGTAAGTTGAACCGTAAACCCCGACGAAATTCTCACTGTTCCCGAAGGAGGCTCTACGGCTGTCAGTGTGGGCGGAATGTCGTCCACAGGACCACCGGGCGGAGGAGCCACCGCGGCGCAGCCGAGTATGATAAGCATGGCAAGTGGATAGAGTTTTTTCATTAATACAACGATAGATTAGAAGTTACGGCTTAGTCAGTTTATGGGGAATTACTTCTTTGTACATAATTTTCTGGGGTGTCACATGAGCTGAAATGACGTGTACTTCTACTCCCGCAGTTTCCGCCTCCAGCAACATCTGAGCAAATCTCGGATCCCGCTCCCACTGAGGCCGAAACAGTTTTACATCCGATCGCTGACAGACGAATAGGACTGCAGCACTCTTACCGGAATGGACAATCTCCGCCAGTGCCTCAACGTGCCGGGCGCCTCGCTCTGTTACAGCATCAGGAAACATGGCGACGCCGTCTTCCACAAGTGTAACTGATTTAACTTCCAGGTACAACTCTCTGCTTCCCTTATTCAGCAGAAAATCGAAGCGGTGTCTGCCGTGGGGAACTTCCCTCCTCTTTAACTCCCAATCAGTGAACATGGGGAGTTCCTTTTCCCGAAGCAGCTCCTCCACAAAACGGTTAGGCAAAGTGCTGTCCAGGGAAATCCACTGCTTACCGCTTTTTACCATGACAGTGGTCCATTCGGTCTTTCTGCCGCTGGTATTCTCCGCTTTCCTGATCTTAAGTGACGCTCCCGGGAGAAGGAGTTCCTGCAGTCGTCCCGGATCAGGCAGATGGCTATTTACGGGCTTGCCACTCATTTCCACAACAGTTAGGAAGCGGTTGGGACGCTCCAGAAACAGTGCATCATACAGTGGTCCTGCAATTTTCACGGCGGGAAGTTTATCCTATCAAAGGAGACAGACAATCTAAATCCATATAGTAAGTATATTTCCCCTTAACCTGGAAATCTTCAATTGTATAAGTAAAAATCCTGATTAAACGTAAATTCGGGAAATTCATGGAAACCCTCTAAATTCTCAACTCGGGAGTGAAAACGTGAGCAAACAAACTATAGCACTTATCGGATTTGGAACCGTGGGACAGGGATTGGTGGAAATCCTGCGAGACAAACGTAAGATATTGAAAAAAGAACACGATTATGAATTTGAAATTGTAGCAGTATCGGATTTTCTGAAAGGTTCCATCTACTGCCCGGACGGATTGGATATGGACAAATTGCTGGACCTCGCCACTGCAGGTAAAGACTTGGGCAGTTATGCCCAGGATTGTCCCGGTTGTAAAGCCGGCTGGGACGCCCTCACCACTATCCGAGAGAGCAATGCAGATGTTATCTGCGAACTGACCTACACCGACATCAAGAGTGGCGGACCGGCGCTGGAGCATATCCGGACAGCATTGGCTGCGGGCAAGCACGTGGCTACCAGCAACAAGGGCCCTGCCGCCCTCGCCTGCCGTGAACTGACCGATCTCGCTGCCGCAAACAATGTACAGTTCCTCATCGAAGGGACAGTCATGTCCGGCACGCCGGTGCTGAACTTCGCCAAGAACAATCTGGCCGGCTGTGAAATCTCCGCTATCCAGGGTATTCTGAACGGTACCACAAATTTCATTCTGACGAAAATGGAAGAGGGACAATCCTACGATGATGTGTTAAAAGAGGCTCAGGAGTTAGGCTACGCCGAAGCCGACCCCACCGCCGA
>DKQU01000038.1:10478-11552 GCA_002471865.1 Fidelibacterota bacterium UBA7300
GAAAACGTGAAGTCATCCGACATCCCGTGCCAGGGTATCTCCCATCTGACGCAGGACGACATCCAGAAAGCACAAACCGAAGGGAAACGTTGGAAGCTTATCAGCTCAGTTAAGAAAAGTGGCGACGGGATAGAAGCATCTGTAGCACCACAGATGGTGGACTTGTCTCATCCGCTGGCAGAAGTGAGCGGATCCACCAACGCCATCACGTTTACTACAGACCTTCTGGGTGATGTGACAGTCGTGGGACCCGGTGCAGGGAAAGAACCGACAGGATTTGCCCTATTGTCGGATTTGCTGGAAATTGGGAGGGAAGGGTAACCCCACCCAAAGGGATAGGATTTAAGTAAAAAAATGAAGCGATTCCTACCACTATTAATCCTTACTGGCTTGTTGTTTGGGCAAGACACCACACTTGTATTAAAAAATGGCAGGACAATAACGGGTAAAATTATATCAGAGACTGATTCTACTTATGTAATAGAGTATGAGCATATTTTAAATAAGATTTTTAAAAGGGGAATTATAGGTATTATTCTTAATCTTGATGAAAATCCCCTAACAACTACAAAGGACATTCAAAAGGTTAAACCTGTACAGACCAATGAAGGTGTTTTAGATAAAAAAGCGAACTGGTTTATTCAGACGGGATTTGTATCCAAACAGTCCCCGAATTTTATATCAGTTGTTCGTGAATCCCAAATTGATGAACACAAATCGTGGTATTTTGCAAGCGGTCTTCCACTGGTCTTATCTATGGGTATTCGCATTGACAATATTTCTATTTTATTTGGAATTGACCCAAGCGGTGAACCAGGAGGTTGGTTTTCTTATGCAAAAGATTTAACTGTTTTCAATCCATATATTTCTTTTGGTCTTGGCATTATGTTTGCGGAGGATATTAATAGTTCAGGCAGACCGGCATTAAAAGATTTTTTTCCATTCCCTGTGCTGAGTATTACCTATGAATTCGGTAAATGATATTTTGTAAATCACATTATCAACCCCCGCCAAAAAGCGGGGTTTTTTGTTTCCCCGCATTTATTCTTACATTCCACCGTGTTTGAACTGGGA
>DKQU01000053.1:0-3546 GCA_002471865.1 Fidelibacterota bacterium UBA7300
AAAAATTCAAATCAATTCATTCTCAAGTCACCGGCTGAACCAATTCCGAAATCAGCAGCAATATCAACTCTCATATCGCTTTCCAAGTACTGAAGCAGCACTTTCGCCCTTAGTGACAGGTCATCCAACTCCAGCAGTTTCTGTTTCTCTCCGGCTTCAATTTCGAGATGACTGATTACCAGATTCACCGCCATTTCAAAGTCTAAACCTTCGCTGAAAAATTGTGTGGCAATCGAGAGGAGATTGTCATCAGTAAGAAGATTGAACTGCTGAAATATCTTATCCTGAAGCGCTTCAGTATCTGACTCTCCTATGATGTCATGTAAAATCTCCACTTCTGCCATTCGGTAAGGCGTGTCGCTGGGAATCTCATTGATCTTAACTTTGTCCATCCCCACGAGCAAAATGTCTGAGGTTCCATCCTTGTGATCCTTTTTCAACGGCATGAAACCTACAGTTCCGGTTGTGTGAATAGGCGGTGTCCCTTCATAGTCCTCATCATAACCGGGTTTCAGGAGTGTCATGCAGATCAGCTTTTCCCCTTCAGCCGCATCTGCTACCATAGCTCGGTAACGTTCCTCGAAAATATTTAGCGGCAGAAAAGTGTGGGGGAAGAAAACCACATTAGGGAGAGGAAAAATCGGTACCTTTCCTGAAAAATCTTCCAGCGGATCTTTCAAATGATCACTCATCATTCCACTCCAGATAATTTCCGTCTGATTGGCTCAATATTTTGTACGTTTTCACAGATATTTTGGGATTTTCCACCGCTATTCCCGAACGACAGTTGAATTCCCACCCATGCCAAGGACATGCGACTATTTCATTTGAAATTTCACCTTCACCAAGTGAGCCGCCCCGATGCGGACATATATTCTCCATTGCCAGTAAATCACCTTGAACTTTGAACAGCCCTACAGTCTTGTCTCCAAAAAACATGACCGAGCCACACCCTTCTTCGGGTAGAGTATTATTTGGAATCTTGACGAGCTTCATTCAGATAAGTTTCAGCACCTCATCTACCAGTTTGGTTACGCCTGCTTCCACTTCGGTAATACGATTGGCGCTCATATACGCCGGTGTGGAGACGATTTTGTTCTCTCGATCCACCACAAACTCCTCTACGGGACAATTCACATGAGAGGCGCCCATGGACTCGATAGCGGCGGCTGTCTCTTCATCGGTACCGATGGTAAGGTCCACAGAAGAGCCTGAGTCCTCCATCACCTTTGCCATCATGGCGGGAGCGATGCAAACAACTCCGATGGGCTTGCCGGCCTCGTGCATCTCCCTCACCAGGCGGAGTACTTCCGGATGGACGTCGCAGTCGGTGCCTTTCACGGCGAAGTCACACAGATTCTTAGCTGCGCCGAATCCGCCGGGGAAGATAACGGCATCCACATCGTTGCTAGTAACGCCGGACATATCAACAATCTCGCCCCGGGCGATTCGGGCTGACTCTACCAGCACGTTCCGCGATTCTCCTTCCGCTTCCTGACCGGTGAGGTGATTAACCACATGCATCTGCTCCACATCGGGAGCCATACATTGGTAATCAGCCCCGGCCCTGTCTAAAGCCAGTAGGGTAATGACCGATTCGTGTAACTCTGCCCCATCAAAAACACCACAGCCGGAAAGAATAACACCTACTTTAGGCATAACGTCCTCCTTCCTACTTCTCAATAAATTCTAAATCCATCAGATAGAGTACTTTTTCATCGTGAATCAGTTTGGCTCTATCCAGCAGACGGGCGACGGGAATATCCTCTTCAAATGCAGTCAATAGCTTCTGCATGCCTGACTTTGATTGGACTTTGAACTCAAAGTTCACCCCTTCTATCCCAGGATTAATCTGCAGTTCATATTTATTTTCATCCAAGCCTGCCATCTCCTGGGCGATTTCAATTGCCCGTTCCAGTCCGCCCAGCTCATCCACCAGTCCTATCTCCTTAGCATCCATTCCGGTCCAGATGCGGCCCTGTGCAATTGCGTCCACTTCATCTGTAGTCATCCCGCGGCCTTCCGCCACTCGGCTCAGGAACTGTTCATAAAAACTATCGATAATCCCCTGATAGCTCTTTCCCTCTTCTTCTGTGAACGAGCGGTGAATACTCCATGCGTCGGCATGCTTCTGTTCTTTCACAACATCCACATTTAAACCGATCTTCTCGAACAATCCACTTAGTGATATCTTTCCTCCTAAAACACCGATAGAACCTGTTATACATGCCGAGTCGGCCACAATAGTATCGGCAGCGCAAGAAATGTAATATCCGCCTGAACCTGCCACGTTCCCCATGGAGACGATGAACGGTTTCTGGTTTTCCTCATCAGAGGAATCTGGATGAGTTGTACGATGCACTTCCCTCCAGATATCTTCAGAAGCGAGTACCGATCCACCAGGACTGTTCACCCGAAGGACAATGGCTTTAACAGACTTGTCTTCCCGGGCTTTGCGGATTGCTTTAGAGGTCGTCTCAGAACCAATAACCTTACTTCCTCCAAACGGTGATGGCTGACTCTTCCCCGGCTGAATGGGACCTTCTGCGTAGATAACTGCAATCTTGGATCCCGCTGGAGACTTCCAGTCGTACTCCCACGGTTTGGACTGTTTGTGAATCCTCACCAGTACCACCTTGTCACCGGCAATTTCCTTCACCTTTTTCTCGATCTCATCAGGATGGTAAATTCCGTCAATCAATCCTGCTTTTAGCGCCATAGGGGCCGTGAATCCTGATTGATTATAGACCTGATTAAGCTTTTCATCAGACCACCCACGACCGCGTTTTATCATCCCGGAATAAAACGCCTGCAAATCGTTGACAATTGCTTCATACGCTTCCCGGCTGGTCTCCGTCAGCTCTTCCCGTGTGTACGGCTCGGCCGCCGTCTTGTAATCACCCCGACGGTAGAACTGGGCATCTATACCCAGTTTGTCGAACAATCCCTTGTAGAACATCAAGCCAGCACCAGTGCCCATAATCTGCAATGTTCCGCCACTGTTGAGGTAGATGGAATCCGCCAGGCATGCCAGGGCGTACTGTTGGTCACTACCATAATCCATGAAGGCGAGTATCTTCTTCCCTGAGGCCTTTACCTTCCGCAAAGCATCCACTAATTCCTGAAACATTCCAGTTCCGGAGCCGTAGTGATCAGCCCGAAGGATAATACCATCCACATTGGGATTTTCCGCCAGATCGTTGATCTCGTCCACCATTTCCCGTAGTGTCACAGTCTTGGATCCGAAAAAAGACGAAGGGGAAGGAGAATCCGACATGGGTCGTTCGAAGCCTAATTCGACAAACGTCGGTTTTTTGCTTTTAATCACTGTTCGAAGTTTCTCTTCAGAGAAAAAATAGCCGGTAAGACTGGGACCGACATACTCATTGTTGCTGTCAAAATTGTGGAAGGTTTCCACGCTCATCTGGCCGAAGCCAACAGATATGCCGACTTGCATTCCTTTTGTCGCTTCCGCTAAATCATAGCCCGCGAACAACTTGATGCCGTCAATCACCTCAGCTTGAAGTTGGGCGATTCCACCTCCGT
>DKQU01000053.1:3879-4213 GCA_002471865.1 Fidelibacterota bacterium UBA7300
TACGGACCGGAAGAAAATCTGTGATCGTAAGCCACAGTGAGGCGGTTACCAAACGGTCTAAAAGCTACACCTACCTGGTACTGCTGATCTTGTCGTCCGCCACGATCCCGGGACCAGAGGTTTTTCCACTGCAGTCCGGCAGAGAACCAAGAGAAGCCACGGTAGAGTAAACCCATATCGATGGCTTCGTATCCATCACTTGAAATATGAGAGGTACTCCCCAGATAAAATCCACCGCCGAGATGTTGCCCGCTTCCAGAATGGAACAGGTCTCTTCCTTCCTGCATGTAAGTAAAACCGAATCCCGAAATCCCCGCTTGACCATAAAAACCAA
>DKQU01000027.1 GCA_002471865.1 Fidelibacterota bacterium UBA7300
AAATCGCTGTTTTCCATTAATGAACGTCTGTTATCTGCCATGCCGGCTGAGGTTGTTCTACAGCTCTTGATTGGATGATACACCACACCATCAATACTAAACTCATTTGTCTGCTCAAGAACTGTCAGTTCGGGGTGGAACATGGAATCCATGGCATCACGAACGCTAATGAGCACTCCTTCCGCCAGGGAGTCCATAGGGTCATCCAAATCATATTGAAAACCCAAATTCGTTCCCCCGGCAGCAAACCACAGGTAGGTGGACATCACAAATGCTCCACCCCATTCCGTAAACATTTCATTGAATCTTCGAAAAATGGGATAGCAAGGGACTCCGATGAAACTCAAACGGTATTTCTCATCTGTAAGTGTTCCTATGCTATTTGCAGACATGTATTCCATTTCTTCTACAAGTCTATCGAAAAACAAGGCTCCCTCGGATGTTCCCCTGAATACATTGGACATCCCTAAATAGACTGTCCCGTCAGTCAGTGCATTAAAAAGGGAAGGTCTACTCTGATTCAATTCAAGCACCCGTTTCCATCCGCTACTCATGGTATTGACATGCCCCAACACTTCCCTCAGGCGGTCAATATCAAATTTTTTTTCGGTCATTTTTTCACAAATTTCGATGAGCTCCTGCAGTTGAACTTTTACGTATTTCTTCTCTCGTTCAAATTGTTCATCACCCGGCCAGCTGCGCGTGCCTGCTTCCCGTGTCGCCGGCACATCGATAGAAAACATGGGAATATCATACATCCGTTCCCATACCTCGCCCCATTTCAGGTATGTGTTGCAGGCATTGGTGAGGACCGCTATGCCCGGCTTTGGAATGCGACCCATGGGATGATCACCACCTCGCAGCTGTAATGCAATATCTGCTTTGACGTAGCCGCAGATGTCTGGCGAGTAGCCATAATCCTCAGCTTCGTTAATGAAGTCATCAGATACATGACGTACAGCGGTCTGCAAAGAGTGGATTTCAGGAAATACCATCGGTAAATCAAAAACCCGCAGAATTTCCGCAATGCTCCCCATAACAAAGACGTAAGCCGCCGAATTACCCGCCTCAGCCTTTTGCGTGAGATCCTGGAACCAATCTCTGAACAGTGCCGCCCCTTCCCGGGTGCCACGTCCTACAATACCGTTACTTTCTGTTGTTTTCATCCGTCACCTCAATCAAACAATATGTTTTCAACAAAGGTCTCCAGCTGGATCTCCAGATGGTCAAAGCTGGTCATATTTTCCTCAAACTCGCTCACGAAGTAGGGGATATCCTTTTCGTCCAAGGCGAGGGTATAGGTCACTTGTTCTTCCAATCCCGGTTCACACATCTTGGCTGCTGTGATGATAGCGGCCTCGGCATTGCTGTCTTCCATCCTCTGCAACAACATTTTTTCTTTTGGTTTGCGTAGATCGTGCTGCACGGGACTATAAGATGATTTTTCAATATAGGCCTCCGCCAGAGCACCTAACGGATCGTCTCCGGTTTTTACGTCTTCCAGAATCCACCGCAAACCGATGAGCAGATCATCGTCCACAACGTAGCACGATCGTCCTACAGTACGCAGCATATCAAGGGGAGGCTGTTCACAGAATCCGCCCTCAAACACTACCCGGATACGATCTTGCTTGCGAGCCTCGCGCTTCTCAAGAAGCGGCAGAACTGCTTGTAGTAGCTCGTTGTGCTCTTCCCGCGGTATCATGCCGCCCAGGGCAGTAAGGACATAAGCTTCATTCATGGAAACCAGCCACGGCTCGCTTCGTTTCAATTCATACAGGTGCCTCAACAGTTCCCTGTTCTCGTTGAATACTTGAATAGATTGGCATAAATCGTCATCGCTGATTTGGTATTGTGCCACCTCCTCGATGACCCCTTGCAATCGTTTATACTCATCAGTCAAATATTGAATGGAGTAGCTGGAATTAGGGTTCTGCGGTAAGTAAAGGATTTGACAGGGATAATCAAAGTTTCGTCCCCAGATGGGTGCCAGGTTCCTGGCAGCATCACAGATGGGATGGGTGACGAACATGTCCAACTCTACCCGCCCGGAAAGCACCTGTTCGAGAGAGGTCTTTAGAATGGAACATAGGTAAGAACCAAAACGGCTGTCAGCATGCCGAGGCTCCACAGGTGCACCAAAAATCTTCAACGGTAACATCTTTGCGGCGTGAGCGATCTCTTCAGGAAAATAGACCTGAAAATGTCCCGCAACCTTTCCACCGGCATCGCGCCATCGGCTCACCGTTGGCATTTCAGGATCTTCAACCGTCTCCTGGCAAAGCCACAGGATCTCGTCCAGCGGTTTGCCACTCCATTCCTCCATTACCTTGACAGTCATACCTTCTACCCTTTGTTTATTAATCCGTGCTCCAGGTATCTTTCAGCTACCATTTGCACTTTCCCAAATGCGATTCAACATGTGGCGAAACTGGGACACTTCAGCAGGCGTCAAAACATTTACAAGCTTCTGATCAATCTGAGTTGCAATCCCTTCTGTCTTTTCTGCCAGCGCTCTCCCTTTCTCCGTCATAAACAGTTGAATGACTCTTCTGTCCTGAGACGTCCGCCGCCTTTCCACCAGACCATCTTTCTCCATACGGTCAGCAATGCCGGTGACGGCTGGTTTATCAATGGAGACCCTTTTCCCAATTTCACTCAGTGATAATCCATCATCCTCCATGAGGGTGTTGAGGACAGTGTATTGGGATGACGATACACTATATTTATTCAGTTCAGAATCGAGCATTTTTTTCATGCCACGAGCCGTTCTATAGACTAGGAATCCAGTCCTTTTTTCAATTTCTGTTAAGGCATGATTTTCTGCCATAATACGCTCCTAGATTGCTCTTGCTGTTATGTTAAATCACAGCCGCCCAAATATAGTTCAGATACAAACTATTTGCAAGCAAACTAATATATTAGCTGTTCAACGCTGGCAGCAGCTGACTGAGGGTATCGATTTGTAAATCTACCTGAGACTGTACCTCTGTCTTCAGTGAATCTTCACCCCCACCGAGATAACAAAATGACATGCCTGCCGCACGTGCTGCTCTCAGATCATTTATTGAATCTCCGACAAAGATAGTGTTGTCCGATTTTATCT
>DKQU01000067.1 GCA_002471865.1 Fidelibacterota bacterium UBA7300
ATCATCTTTTTCAGCCGTCACCGGCATTGCGGTGAAGTTATTCAGTATAATTGTTCCGCCGGGTTTCAGCAGTTCTAAAAATCCCGGCCTAAGGACCTCACTCATTTCCATGACGACCAAAACATCTGCCGAGTTCGGCACCAACACGGATGATGTGACGTCTCCACAGCTGAAGGTAGAAATAACGGGCCCTCCCAGTTGAGCCATCCCCAGCGTGTCCCCTTTCACAATGTGACTATCAGCGTACGGTGTCCTTAAGGCAACCTCGGAGAGGACTTTACCGAAGAATAGATTCCCCTGACCGCCGATGCCCCGGATGGCAACCCGAAGTGCATCAGGAAGATTTTCCTTCTCAATTTTTACCAAATCAACCGGTTCCGGCTTGGGTAGGTGTGGTATGCCGTTTGTCCCTTTTTTATCTATGGCGACAATGGCGTCAAAGGGACAGCATTGCTGGCAAACCGGATTGTTGGCGGCACAATTGGTGCAAAGGGTTGTATAGGAAGGTGTCTTTTCATCATCCGTTTCTATCCCCGGACAGATGCTGCATAAATCGCAGTTTTTACAATTATCATAATCAAATTCAATGTTTCTTACCAGTTTCTGCTTATCTACGTTAAGGATGCAGTCCCCTTCAAGGATAACAGTTGAGTATACGCCATCCTTGGCCAGGTCCAGGGACGTCTTCAACTCTTTTTCCACCGCTTTCATATCAAATGCATCCACGGAAACGGTCCGTCCGCCTTCCGCTTCGATAGCCTTTCTTAAATTGAATTTGTGCCGCTGGCCTTCCAGATTGACTTCGGAACTGGGTGCCGGTTGCCCCCCCGTCATGGCGGTTGAATAATTATCCAGGATGACCTTCACACCGGGGACGTTCCTAAATACAGCATTGCGGGTAGAATCCATTCCCGAATGGCATTCAGTCGAATCCCCAATAACACTGATGACCTGATGGGCCATATCCGGTCTTGAAAGGACAAATCCCTGGCGCATGGAATCGGAAGCTCCCATGCAAGACACCGTATCCAGCGCATCGTAGAAAAAGAGCAAAGTAGAACACCCAATATCCCCGAATGAAGCGAACAGTTTCCGTTTTCGCTTGAGCCTGGCTACTGCCAGTGCGAATGCTTTGTAAGGGCAGCCTGGACAAATAGCCGGCGGCCTGGCAAGAGGCTCTATATCAATTATTTTCTTTTTAGATTGGTAATTGATAACCGAATGCTGGGATAAATATTCCAGCACATCTTCGGGAGACCAGTTAGTGATTACACTAAGATCATCCTTGCCAGTAACCTGAATATTCAACAGTCGTACCTTTTCTTCTAAGAACCGGTCTCCATCCTCGATAACAAACAGCTCCCCTTTGATACTGCTTGCAAAATCTCTAATCCTCTCTTCGGGAATGGGATAAGTCATGGCAAGGGAAAGTATGGAAGGGTCTGCTTCAGCAAAATTGAGTGCTTCCCTGACGATGACTTCGCTCCATCCACTGGTAATTATCCCCCAATCTTCCGTTCCGCGAGTCTCATTCACCAAGTTGCTGGATGAACACCATTTCCCGATACTGGGGATTCTCTCCCGGGTCGCCTCATCGTAGTTTGCTCTGGCAATATTCGGCAGAAGCATCCATTCATGGAGATCATCAGATAGTTCCTTGGAAATGACAGTTCGGGGTTCTTTTGTACGGATCAAAGCTTCAGAATGGGCAAGAATTCCTGAACCCATAACAATAACGGGAGTATGAAACTTCCTGCTGATGTCTGCGGCTGTCCAGGCTATTTCGTACATCTCTTGATGATTCCTGGGTTCCA
This sequence comes from Fidelibacterota bacterium UBA7300, assembly GCA_002471865.1. GTDB lineage: Bacteria > Fidelibacterota > Marinisomatia > Marinisomatales > UBA2128 > UBA2128. Next base: position 1,815 of record DKQU01000067.1, read on the forward strand.
ACACCGGCAACCGTGAGGAGGCAAAAAGATACCGGGGATCTATCACGTGCTGGGTACTGGACGGTACATAGTCAGTAGGTGCGTAAATGACCAGAGCTCCAGCATCACCTTTGAAGAAAGCGCTGGTCGTTATGGCGTCTGCAGCTTGATACACACCGGGGGTTTTCATTGTGACAAGGGCATCATGACCCGCCATGGCATGGCCCAAGGCAGTAGAGACTGCTACCGCTTCGTTCACTGACCAGCCGACACAGATTCTGTCTTGAACATGGGAAAGTGATCTGTCAATTACCTCAGTGCTGGGCGTCCCGGGGTACCCAGTGGCAGCATGATATCCGGCATGAATCACACCGAGAGCAAACGCTGCATTCCCCTGCAGAACGAAAGTGCTGCCTGCGGGAGCATCTACTTGTTCGTGAATTTCGTGATTTCTACCGCTTCTCAAATTATTCCTGAACTCTTCAGCTCTATAATCTCATTTGACGTAAGTCCAACTTCCGCCAGTACGCTCTCATTGTGCTCTCCCAGCGTGGGTGCACAACTTAGTCTGCTGTCGTTGCTTTTTAGGAATTCAGTGTCCATGGGTGCAGGAAAAAGGTTCACTTCGTCTCCATCCGGTAACCGCGTCCTGACCATCTGCTCTCTTACAAAATCGAGAGCGGCCACTTCCCTGATGGTATGAACTGGAGCCACCGCCAAATTGTTATCCAGACACACTTCAATGAACGTCTCTGTGGTATAGTTTTCCAAACCTTTTCTGATATCCGCATAAATGTTCTCTCTGTCTGCGTTCCTGCCGTTGTTGGTCTTTCTCTCCGGTGTTGAAAGGTGCTCAAACCCGTTAATCCGAGTCAGTTTCTGCCACTGAGTATCACTCCCAATGGCTAGATACACAAACCCGTCTTTAGTCGGATAACAGTTGGATGGGACAAAGCTGCGATGCTCGTTTCCACTCCGCTTGAACAGATCCGCTTCATCCTTTACAAATGACAATTGCGGTAAAGCAGTTATGAGCCACGATACAGCACACCGCGCCATGGAGATATCAATTCGCTTTCCCTCCCCAGTCTTTTCCTGTCCCAATAGGGCCAGCAAGACCTGAGAATAAGCTTCATCGCCTGCCTTCAGATCAATAACAGGGAGACCGCACAGCATAGGATCCCTGTCCGGCTCACCGGTCAAGTACATGTAACCGAGCATCGCCTGAAGGGCAGGGTCATATCCGGCTCGGTCAGGATGGTCGGGTCCGAAAGCGGAGACACCACACCAGATGAGGGCAGGATTGGCCTCTTTCAGACTCTCAAAATCGATGCCCAGCTGCTCATAACGCTTGGGAAGAGTGTTGCACATAAAAACATCAACTTGGAGTTCCCGAATAATTTGTTTCAATAACGCTCGACCTTCTGATTTCTGAAGGTTGATGGTAATCGCTTCCTTTCCCACATTGGGAGCGATGTAATAGGCATGGAGATCGTCCACTCCTGTCTCCTCCCCGATGTAGCGGTTCGGGTCGCCGGGATGTTCCTGTCCTGGTTTACCTGGCGGTTCTATTCGGATGACCCGCCAGCCTAATTGGACAAACCGTTGTGTGGCGTAAGGAAGTGTGAGCGCCTGCTCCAGGCAAAGGATTGTCTTTGATGTCGTCATTTATTAAAAGAAAATGGGTTCCTCATATTCACCGTATACATCCTTCATCACCTGAATGATTTCTCCAACGGAGGCATAGGCTTTCACTGCTTCGATCACAGTGGGCATCAGATTCACATTCTGCAAACAATCTTCTCTCAATTTTTCAAGACAGGACTGAACTTTCTCCCCATTACGGTCATTTTTTATTCGTTGCAGCTTTTCAATCTGGTAGTTGGCCGCATCCACATTGTAGGGATGGAATTCCACAGGTTTGGGATCTTCATCTTTTTGGAACATATTTACACCTACTTTAGGAATCTCGCCGGTTTGTATACCCTTTTCTCGGTCGTAGGCCTGGTGTGAAACTTTTTCCTGAATTTTTCCGGAAGCCACAGCCTCAACGATGCCGCCAAGGGCCTCTACTGTCTTCATTTCTTTCTGAATCTCTGTTTCAAAGCGGTCTGTGAGCGCTTCAACATAGTATGATCCGCCCAGGGGATCCACTGTATCACAGATGCCCATTTCATGAATTAATATCTGCATGGTTCGCAGGGAAAGTTCTGCGGCCTTCTCTGTGGGAATTGTGTAGGCCTCATCATAAGAGCAAAGTGCCATGGTCTGTGTTCCGGATAGGGCGCTGATCAACGCGTAGTAGGCACTGCGGATAATATTGTTTTCCGGTTGTTCCTTGGTAAGGCCACCGCCGCCGCCGCCGGCGATCATGCGCATCCAGGATGATTTATCATTTTTTGCGTTATAGTCTTCACGGATAATTTTGGCCCACAAGCGACGACCGCCGCGAAACTTGGCTATCTGTTCAAACAGATTCCCATAAATATCGAAGTTGAATGAAAGCCGGGAAGCAAATTCATCAATATCAACGCCCCGTTTCAAGGTTTCATCCGTATAGGCCTTGGCAATACAGAAGGCATAGGCCATTTCCTGTACAGGGTTGGCGCCAGATTCTCGAATATGGTATCCGCAGACACTGACGGGGCTGTACTTGGTCACATGATTGGCACAGTATTCTACCGTATCCACCACCAATTTTACCGAACTGTCCACCGGGAATATCCACGTTCCCCTACCGATAAATTCTTTCAGGATATCATTCTGGGCAGTACCGCGTAGCGTCTTAACATCGTATCCCCGTTTTTCCGCCAGAGCAAAATACATGGCCATGAGCACAATGGCGGTGCCGTTGATAGTGAGCGAAACAGTTATTTTGTCTAGGTCGATTCCATCAAAGGCAATTTCAAAATCATCTAAGGTATCCACAGACATTCCCACACGGCCCACTTCTCCAAGTGTCCTCGGATCATCCGAATCAAACCCGCACTGGGTGGGAAGGTCAAAAGCAACATTCAAACCAGTTTGGCCGTTCTCAATCAAAAATTTGAATCGTTTATTTGTTTCTTCAGGAGACGCGAAACCGGCATACTGCCTGATGGTAAAAGGCCGCTTCCGGTACATCTCCGAGTGAATTCCGCGGGTAAAAGGATATTGTCCTGGAATGCTCTGGTCGGCCTCCGAATCCTGCATATCTTCTCTTGTATAAAGAGGTTTTACTTCAATACCCGATTCCAGAAGAACTTTTTTCACATCATTAACCGATGCATCAAAAGATTTGTCCCCATCGGTCTTTTTTTCTTGACTGCTCATTCCATTTGAAACTCTTTAAGAAAACTGATTACTTCGTCAACTTTTGTCCCTGTAGGAAAAGCAGCCACAGCACCAAAGCCTTCTATCGCCCCTTTATCTCCATGCGGTATATTGCCTCCTACAAGCCATGGGATAGCAATACCTCTCTCATCCAAAACTTCCTGCATGCGCTGGCAAAGAATAAGATGTGTTCCCGAAAGAATGGAGAGGCCTATCATATCAGCGTTGACCACCTCAGCTTGCGCTACAATCTCTTCAATGGATTTTCTCAAGCCAGTGTAAATAACATTAAAACCTGCATCTTTGAGTGCATATGCTAACACTTTCACACCCACATCATGACCATCAAGCCCCGGTTTTGATAGAAGAATTGTCATCTGTTTCAACTGCTCAAAGGCCACCTCTCCTGATGAGGGACACGAAGGATGATCTCATTTTCAGTTTGAATGGTACCGGGACGTTCCACCCACGCCACTACACCCCGTCGACCACGAGAGTATTGTGGAAATGCTTCAGTCAGTCCCTTAAGGGCAGGAAAATTCTGTTGAATAATCTTTCCGGGATATACACACGGAAGGTTCTCACCATCCACCACCAATACAGCGCCACCGGCAAACTCCATTCTTGTTGACGGCGGGAGCAGAGTCAGATGCGGAATATCTTTCACGGCTAAATTCGCTCCGACCCAACCCGGCTGAATCTCATCAATACCCATGCTGTCAGCAATAGATTGTAACTCTTCTGACGAAACGATGGAAACCTGCCGGTAGTTGCGAATCTCGGTATCTTTCGGGTATTGAGGTTGACGCCCACCGGATTTCATTGTTAGTCCGGCGTGAATATCACCGGAAAATCCTTTGAAGGTTATCTGGCACGAATCGACTGGCCATTTCTCCAGTGTATCAGGGATGTTGCCTATTAAAACCTGAGCCACTTTTCCCATCTTCCGTTCTATCAATTTCATTTATCATTTTTCATCTGCGCAGCTATTCTTTATATTCAAATCTTGGCTTAATTTCATGAATCAACTTTAATTACGATTGCCGCGGCAGTATCCCCTGCAGCACAACCAGTGAATAAGCCGTAACCACCGCCAAGCAGCACAAGTTCCTCTATCAACTCCATGATCAGACGCATTCCGGTGGGACCTTGGGGATGTCCCCAGACCAATGATGAACCGTAGTTGTTTATCGCCTCTTTCTTCAACCCCATCTCCCGGACATAGTAAATATCGTTTACTGCAAACGGATTATGAGTCTTGATTGCTTTCACGTCTGCAATGCTGATATTCGCCAGTTGCAGCGCCTTGTTAGAGGCGGGCATATTTGCCGCCGGCATAAAACCTTTCTTTGCTCGTCCTTCAGCGAAACTTTGGAGTCTCACTGTGATATCAGGATTTGCGGAAAGTTCCTTTGCACGTTGAGCTGTAGTAACTATCATGCCTGCATTACCGTCAGAAGGAAACGTCTGCCCTCCAAAAGTGACTGTCCCATCTGGCATTAACGGCTTCAGCTTTTCCAACCCCGCAGCAGTGGTTGCGAAGATACCCTCATCAGATTCTACCTTTCCTATGACCTTGCGCCCACTGGGATTGATTTCTACTGGAGAGACCATATAACGTTTATGGAAAGCCGCATCGTCAGCCAGCGCATCCTGATATTGCTGATAACGCAATAGAGCTACCTCGTGCTGCTCTTCAGTGCTGATGCTGGCTTCATTCGCCACATTCTCAGCAGTTTGCAGCATGGCGTTGCCTGCAAATGGATCGCGGTTGAAGTTATCCCACACCCAATCTTCAGCATCACCCTTGCCACCAGGTCCGTGCGGATTCGGATACACAATGTGCGGGCCATTAGAAGTGCGATCGGTGGTGATACATAAAATCGCAGGATCGGCGTCATTACCAATTTCGGTTTCGAAAGCGGCTCCGGCAATCACTCGTGCAGAAGTAGCACACGCCTGTCCGATCATTGGACCGGTAATACCTTCCGCCCCAATCATGGCTGCTACCCACGGTGCACCGTAAAAACTCGACTTGGAAGGCACGGTAGTACCCAGATGGAGAGAATCGAATATATCTGGCGATATGTGGCGCTCAGTCAACGCATCTTGAGCCACTTGCGCCGCAAACTTCAAGGGATGCAGATTGGCAAAACTTCCTTGCCATTTACAGAATGGCGTACTCCAGTAACCTCCGTAGGGAATGTAGCTATTTCTCAATAACATATTTATTCTTCCTTATAACCCGAGTTCTTTGCCGATGTTAATGCCCAAAATCTCAGATGTCCCGCCTCCGATAAGTAAAAATCGTGCATCACGCAGATATCTTTGCAGTGGATACTCGGCGGCATAGCCGTAAGAAGCAAGAACCCTGGAAGCCATGTCACAAATGGAATTAGCACATTCAGAAGCATATAGTTTGGCAACCATCGATTCCTTCTGCCTGGGTAAATCGTTATCTGTGAGTGAAGCAGCATAGAATAGGTAGTGCCGTGCTGTTTCTAGCTGTACTGCCATATCAGCACATTTCATTCTGACGGCCTGGAATTTACCGATGGGTCTTCCAAACTGGACGCGCGTCTTGGCATATTCAACGGCATCTTCAAAAGCGGCTGTCGCCACACCCACAGAGAGAGCGGCTGTCATGATCCTGATCTCTGCCAGAATCTCTCGCAAACAGGTTGTCCCCTCGCCGACCTCACCCAGAAGGCAGTTCTGCTGAAGCTTCACGTCATCGAATGACACTTCGCTGGTAACGGAGCCGCGGACACCGAGTTTATCGATGTTCTTTCCTACTACAACCCCATCCAGATGGGACGGGACAAAGAAGATAGAAAGTTTATCGTGATTATCCGTTTTGGCAAACACCGTGAAAAAATCCGCGACTGGGGCGGATGTCACCCAAGTCTTCATACCGTTCAGAATAAAATGATCATCAAACACTTTGGCTTTTGTGCGGATACTGTTCAAGTCGCTTCCAGCATCCGGTTCCGTCATACAGATGCCTCCTATTTTCTCACCCTTCAACGCCTTGTCGAAATAGTGTCTCAACTCATCATCGCCGAAACGGTAGAGAAAATAGGTAGCCATCAACGACTGCATGGTACAGGCGGCCGCCAGTGATAACGATCCTCTGGCCAGTTCAATGACAGCCAGACAATAGGAAACAGTGTCCACACCACTGCCGCCTGCTTCTTCGGGATAACGCATGCCGAAAAAGTCAAGGTCGCCCACCTTTCGAAACAACTCCATAGGGAATTCTTTTCTTTCGTCAATTTCGTCAGCATGCGGCTTGACTTCCTGCTCCACAAAATCGTGGAACGTTTTTTGGATCAATTCCTGATCGTCATTGAATGTAAAATCCATCAATCTCTTTCCCTGAATACTCTTTCACAACGCTCATCACCATTAGGCAATGAACAGACAGTTTCCACTTCAATGTCGGTGCCTAGTGTCTGATTGAAATCTGCCACAATCGTTTTGAACCAGCAGTCGCAACCAGGCTGATCTTCTTCCAAGGCATCATACTTTTTGTACCAATCATTCCAAGGACAAATATCGTGAATGACACGAACATGATCATCCGCATCTTGTACCACACGTGCACTCTCACCCATAGATAGAGAACTGTCCACTATCATCTCGGCAATTTGGGGAGCAACCGGTTTCTCTCCGTCCACTTTCCGAATATAGGCTTTTGCTGTATCGTGTCCCACAATTTCCCAGTATTGAAGGACAGCTTCCAATGGAGATTTTTCTGGGAACATCTTTACAAATGTCTCTCTCCATTCGAAAAAAGACGCTCTATTGATTTGACAAAGTGCCTTGAACCTCTGCTCCAGC
>DKQU01000094.1:0-1345 GCA_002471865.1 Fidelibacterota bacterium UBA7300
TTTTTCATATTTCTTTCCTCTGTTGTGTAATGGTCATGAATCCTCAGTATTATTTTTACTATTTTTCTTCCCGCTTATAAGTTCTGGCAGATAATTTATGATATAATAAAATATTGCAGTCAGTATGATGGCTTGAAGAATCATCCCTGCGCCAACGCACATACCGATGACTGCTACCAGCCAAAAAGGTGCAACCTCTTTTAATCCAGTCATCCATTCATCTGATTTCTGGAACTCTGTGTAAGATACAATTCCCATTGCGATCAGAAAGGCTCCTGTGATAATTCCTGTTTCCAATGATTCCGATATTGAAGTAATAGCAAATGCTACCACCGATAGTAACGCATAGATCCCGACTTTATCAGCTTTGATAAGAGATGTTTTTGGCAGTGAAAGGGGAATGATCAAGCCAGCAGCAATGACGATCTTTATTGCAAATCCTATGGCATCAATTATCATATTATTTCAGATGGTGGAGGTGTCTCACCGTTTGATATGCAAAATTATACACAGAGCAGAGGCGTTTTGTCAATCTAAATCTGGTAAAGAAGTAAGAAAATGTCAGTCAATTACTGTACCGACTCGGCTGAATCGAGGTGAACCCTCAACGAAATCCCAAGACATATAAACAAATACGGCTTCGCCCAAGACGTGACTCTCTGGAACAAATCCCCAATATCTGGAATCTGCGCTGTCATCACGATTATCACCCATCATCCAGTAATAATTCTGTTTTACCATATAATGATCCATCTCGAGAGCAGGTTGACCGTCTATCTTAATATATTGTGGATCAATCTGAATCAACTCGCTCAGGAGCCACGAATTGAGCAAATTGCCTTCTTGGCTAGGCACGATTTGAAATCGCTCCGATCCGTAGTGATTGCGTATCACTCCTTTATAAAGCCGGAAACGTTCATTGGATTCTCTAACTTTATCGCTGTTGCTAGCACTGCTTGAAAAAAACTGCCGCAGTTTAAGTCCCAAAGATGACTCATAACGACGGGCGATATCTGTGGGCTCATTCACGGTAAAGATGCAATCGCCTAACTCATTTTTCGGATAGTTTTCTATTTTTTTCAATCCGTCGTTTTCATAGGTAACTTCATTCCCGTCCATAAGCATCACTGGAATCAATAGATCCCACTCCGTACTTTCATTTAACTGAATAAGTTGCCCTGCATAAGGAATTTGAACTGAATCAAAGGAGTGGACGCCATTGACTGAACTCTCCTTCTGGCGAATCAGATACTCTTCTCCGTTTTCTAATGAAATCTTGTAGTAGAGGTAATATTGATGATTATCACGATTTAACTTTCGTTCAATGAATTTTCTCTCTCCTTCC
>DKQU01000094.1:1721-4485 GCA_002471865.1 Fidelibacterota bacterium UBA7300
GGCATGCCGATAAGTCGCTTCACATACTTCTGAAATACATCCCGGGGATATTTGAAAATGACCACATCTCCCCGCTGTGGTGTCTTAAAAGATGGAAAACGCGTCCACGGAATATCGAAGCCAATATCGGTATATGGGATGCCGATCCAGTCTGGTGTGCGCATACCGTATGCGAACTTATTACCGATGAGAAAATCCCCGGTACGAATGGTCGTTTCCATGGATCCTGTGGGGACGATATACGCTTCAACAAGCGTTGCTCTCAACGAAAGAGCAATCAAGATTATAATCGCGAGAGAGCGAATTTCTTTAATGATTTTTGATAATGTCTTCATTTAAGGAGGAGAATTTACAATATCAGCTTAAACAATCCTCGAAATGCTTGATCATCGGTCCTTTCTTTCCGAGAATGATAGATACTATATCAAATCGATAGTCCCACTCCTCTTCCTGAGCAGCGGCGTAGATTTCGAATGCGTTTTCCAGTTTTTCCATTTTACTGTCGTCTATTTGATCTTCGGGCTGACCCAGTTTCGTCTGCGTGGCAGTCTTCACTTCTACGAAGATTATCTCATTACCGTTCCTGATTATTAAATCAATTTCACCATAGAGCGGGGCGCTGTAGTTCATCTCCTTGATGTGATAACTGTTGTGTACAAAATAGCGCGCTGCCAGCTTTTCACCCCACTTCCCCACCAGTCTATGGTCTTTTAAATGAGTCAATGTCGGAAGGTAATTTTGAACGGGATTAAACGACTTTCGGTGAATGGGGCAAGCCATGTGGTTCTGTAAAGCATTGATGTGCTCCCGCGTGCCGTACCCTTTGTTCCTGTCAAATCCGTACTCCGGATACGCCAGTGCATAGTTCCGCATGATGCGGTCGCGAGTCACTTTAGCTACAATGGATGCCGCACTGATGGACGGAACCTCATCATCACCGCCGATTATGCCGCGGTTGGGTACTATCTGATCAGGCAGGGCATAACCATCAATGAGAGCTAATTCCGGCTGCGGATAGAGCTGACCGATTGCTATACGCATTGCTTTGTGCGTAGCAGCAAGAATGTTCGTCCGGTCAATCTCGTCCTCATGAATAATGCCCACACCGATGCTAACAGCTTCTTTGTGTATCTCTTCGTAAAGCGCCTCCCGCCTTTTCTCCGTCAGTTTCTTGGAATCGCGAATCCCTTCGATGCTGTGTTCTTCATGGAGGATTACTGCCGCCGCTGCCACGGGACCTGCCAACGGTCCGCGGCCCGCTTCGTCAACACCGGCGGTCAATTTAAATTCATTCATAAGAAAGTTAAATTGCAAAGATTCTGTGGGGAAAACAAACGGAACAGACTTTCTAAATCAATAAATAGTTAAATATATACCGCTCCCAGTTCAAACACGGTGCAGCGTATAAAAGGTAATCCGTTTAGACTGTGTTCCCATAATTATAAATTCAAATTCGTCTGATTCATTCTATGAAAGAGATGAAAGGCACTCATCCGTGGTTCTCCACAACCGATCAATATCACTTTTATTGTATGATGATGTTGAGCTTTTTTCTGGTTTGCATTTCACAAAATACTTCCCGCTGACACCTTTTACCATTGGAGAAGTTGCCAGAAATACGCTGGTTGTTGCTCCTTTTTTAATTGATATAGCACCAATCTTTTTTGCCAGATTCAGTCCTATTCCTACTATCCCAGTATTATTGTCTCCAAAACGTGTTCTTACAAAGCCGGGGTGCAGGGTGTTTACTGTAATTGGTGTATCCTTCAGCAATTCTGCTAATTTATATGTAAACATGATGTTCATAAGCTTTGATCGCTTATAAGCCGTCCAGCCGGAATAATCATTTTCCCCCTTCAGATCATCAAAATCCAGGGTAACTCCAATATGTGCTCCTGATGCTACATTAATGATACGGGGGTTTTTACCTTTCTTTATCAAATCTAAAAGAAGTTTGGTTAGTAAAAAATAATTTAGATGGTTCAAAGCAAATGTTTTTTCAAAACCCTCATCAGTTTCTTCTCTTTGTGCAAAGAAGGCACCGGCATTGTTTATTAACACATCCAGTCTATCATAGCGGGAATGAATCCTTTCCACTAAATACCGTATAGCTTTCATATTAGATAGATCTGCTGTCAATATTTCAATCTGATCGTTTCCTGTTTTTGCTATGAGTATTTTTCGAACTTTCTCTCCTTTTTCCTGATTACGTCCAACAAGAATTAATTGTGCATTTTGTTTACCAAGACATCTTGCTGTTTCCTTTCCGATGCCGTCCGTGGCACCGGTAATAAGACATATCTTGTCTTTCATCATTAGAGGAAATTTCTTAATTAAGCACAAGCATCAGTGCTGTAATGATTTAGTAGTGTATGTTTCATTTTGGACTCCTCCTAAATAAAGCTTTCTAACAGAAAAGCAGACGGTAAATGGAATGTATAAATAGAGTCGTTATATTGCAATCTCTCCAATAACTATCCAGCACTTTCTCATAAGGACTTACCAGGAAAATGCCGGACAATAAATACTATCTGGGTAACTCAGTACCCTTGTGTTTCACAGCAACAGTCGTCTACCACCGCCACATTGTCCAGGTCGAAGTCGGAGCCGTCCAGTTTGAAGCGGATACAGGCGCCTATCTCTATATCATCGATTGCCCCAAGTTCCTGCATATCTTCAGTCGAGACATAGTCGAACAGATACCCTTCATCCAATGTGCCGCCGCAGTCGTCACATCCTACCGATTCATCGCAACCGGTGGAAA
>DKQU01000054.1:0-4370 GCA_002471865.1 Fidelibacterota bacterium UBA7300
GACGGTCTGCCGCTGGAGTTTACGCTGAATCAGAACTACCCGAATCCGTTTAACCCAACAACGACTCTGTCGTTCGCGATTCCAATGGATTCCAAGGTAGATCTAGTGGTGTACAACCTGCTTGGTCAGGAAGTAACCCGGATCTTTGATAACAAGCTCATGCGGGCTGGTGCTCATGAGATCGTCTGGGACGGTAAGGACGAGTTAGGTAATTCTGTCGGTACAGGTCTGTATGTCTACAGGCTGAATGCTGCAGGTAAGTCTGCCGCTCAGAAAATGATGTTGCTTAAGTAATTCAGCGTCAAGACTAGTACAGTCTAAGATTACTGAAAAAGCCCTCTCCCTCGCAGGGAGGGGGTTTTTTCTTTTTCCTAAACCTGTTAAGTCGCCTTGGATCTGACAGGTGCTCCTCGTTTGGATTTTGTGTTATATTGTCTAAATTCGTATTCTATGGTTTGGAAATGTATATGTTAAGGCAATATGGAATTGTGTGGACAGTTATAACCGTTCTTCTTATCGCTGTCCCTCTATGCTCAGCTACGTGGGGTACCGTTGCCGGCCGTGTGACCGATGCTGTCTCCAGCGAGCCGCTGACAGGGGTGAATGTCATCATCGAAGGGACGAACTTAGGCGCCGCTACCGATAACGACGGCCGATTCCTGATTATTCGTGCGGCTCCGGGAAAGTATCGAGTTATGGCGTCCATGATCGGATACAAGCGGCAGGTTCAGGGAAACATTGTAGTACACGCCGATCTGCGAGCCACAGTTGACTTTCAGCTGGAGCAAGGCGCCGTTGAAGGTGAACCGGTGGTCGTGGAAGGGAAGCGAGGCCTACAGAAAGACATCACCGCCACTACCCGCTTTGTGGATGCGGAGAAAATGGAGGTGCTCCCCATCCAGTCGTTCCTCGATGCGGTTGAGCTGCAACCGGGGATTCACGAAGGACACGTTCGGGGCGGGCGGAAGTCGGAGCTTCTTTATCTGGTGGACGGTATGCCTCTGCAGGATGCTATCCAAGGAGAAGTGAGCGCTCAGCTTCCCAATCAAGTCATTGCAGATATCTCTGTGCAGACAGGAGGATTTGCGGCGGAGTATGGGAATGCCATGTCTGGAGTGGTGAATGTCCTGACGCGGGAGGGGAGAGATGCTTTTTCCGCCGGAGTGAAGCTGCAGAACGAGAGCCTCCTGAATAATCTTACTCCTTTTGCCGGTCAGCCGCCGTACAATCAGCGGGTGGAAGCAAAATTGGAGGGCCGGCTCTTTTCCACGGGAGCATTCGTCTTCGGCTCGGGTAACTTGAACACGCCCCTCTCGCCGTGGAAGCACGAGGAGTTTGGTGAGCGGCGGTCGGTCTTCCCGGACGGTGAGAGCTGGGAATTAAACTCCGTAGTGAAGCTCCACAACCGGGTGGACTCGCCGTTCCGCATCGTATTGACGGAGCTGGTGTCGCTACGGGAGTGGACTGAGTACGAACATCGGTGGAAACTGAACACAACGGGACTGCCGCCCCGGCGGAGGCAGAGCTACCGGACGACCCTCTCTATCACACATACTCTTTCACCGGATGCGTTTTACCACCTGAACCTGGGCCACTACTTTGTGCTGAAGTCGGTGTTGGGTCAGGCGACGGATCTGCTGGAGTTCTATCGTATTGACGAGGATCAGGGGGACTACGTCATTTCCGGAGACTACCCGTGGTGGATGGATCACGAAGAGACACAGCAGATTGCCAAGTTCGGCTATGTGAACCAAATCAATCACTATCACCAGCTCAAGAGCGGGCTGGAGTTCACTCAGTACGACCTCTACAAAAAGAACCTCCTCATTCGGGAGTTGCCGGCTATTGATCCTGAGTTCCGCCGCTACGTCACCTACAATTCCGAGTACGAGTACGATCCGTGGATGGGAGCCCTCTATCTGCAAGACAAGATGGATTACGATCAGCTGGTAGTCAATGTGGGTCTGCGGTACGACTACTTTGAGCCAAAGGCGTCTCGCCCTGCTGTGGAGCAGCAGATATCCGAAGATATGACAGAGTGGGTCATTGATCACGACAGCACGGTGGCGGCGACGCCCAAAAGTCAGTTCAGCCCACGTATCGGCGTGGCATTCCTCATCGGTCCCGATAGTGAGATGCGTGTGAACTACGGGCACTTCTTCCAGATGCCGGCTTTCGAGTACCTCTACACCAATTCCAACCTCAACACCGCCGCCGGCTTCTCCCCGGTGTCGCTGGGCAATCCCGACCTTTCTCCATCCCGGACGGTGGCTTATGAGTGGGGTGTGCGGGCTCATGTGGGCGAGTACACCATGATTGACGCTACTCTCTTCAACAAAGATGTGGCGAATCTCATTGACGTGGGGACATATCTTGATCCCGGCGCCGCATCGGGAGACATCCCGGTCACGGGATTTGTGGAGTACCGCAATCTCGCCTATGCCAATATTAAAGGGGCTGAGTTTGTCTTCTCCCGGGAGCTGGTAAACGGGATTGGTGGGGAAGTGAGCTATACCTATATGTCAGCCGTGGGGACCGGCTCAAGCGAGCTGACTTCTCTATTGCAGTTGAGTGAGGAGTACCAGACATCCAACTCCGCTTTCCCGTTGAGCTGGGATCAGCGCCACGGAGTTGTGGCCATACTGGAACTGGAGCGGAAGTGGCTTGGGCACCTCACTTTCCTATGGCAGTGGAACAGCGGCTTTCCGTATACTAAGTATGTGGGCTACGGAACTCACCCCAACAACTTTAGCTTGAACTCTACCAGCAGTCTCGACATCCGCTTCAACCGGAAGTTCACTTTCTGGAACAGCACTTTAAACCTTTTCACAGAGGTTATAAACGCTTTTGACAGCGACAACAATCTGTGGGCTGATTACGACGGATCTGTAGGTGGGCGGCTACATGATCCCACGGCGTGGGATTTGGGCCGGGTGGTGCGGCTGGGCTTCTCATGGGAGAATTAAAACAATGGCCACGAAGGGATTAAGACGCAAAGGTAACATGATAAAGAACAAAAATATTAAGGTTCGCTTTTTTTTGTTTTTTTGTGTTTTAGTGGCGTCAGGTTGCTGGGATAGGCAGGACATTCCCGTTGTGCTTGCCCCCGTGCCGGTTTATACGCTCAATGGGATTATCACGGATATGGACTCCGGCGAGCCGGTGCCGGAAGTGGTGGTGGAGATTACCAATATCAGTACTGCATACGCCGGTTATGATATCACCGTGTATGACACCACAGACGATACGGGCTACTACGAATTCACTGATGTGGTGTCACCAGGATTCGTCTATTTCTACGCTTGGCGGGAGAGCTATCGAGTGTTTGATAAGAATCTGGTCATGGAGTGGCGGGATGATACCACGAACGTAGCCATCCCCAAGGCAGCAGCGGCGGAGCCATACGGAGTCGCCCTCCCGGAAGGGAATCCCCTGGGGTTGGTCTGGAGAGACGAATCGACGCTGGCTATATTCGACAGCTGGACCACCACGCCTGAAGGCGGGGGAGCCGACCACTCATTCCGGAAGATCTGGGAGAGTACGAACGGCGGGGAGTTTGTCCGCCTCTCTGATGACAGTGTGGAAGACAACGACCGCCTCTACAAGGCGCTCGGGTGGGACGGTGAACACTACACGGCGGTGACGGACACCTTCTCTATCGAAATTTTTCCAGATCAATGGGAGCTGATGGAAGGGAAGTACTACACACTCGATCCCGAAACTCAGGAGATTGTGTCGTGGCGGGATCTGCCGGTAAGTTCCGCCGAGATAGAGGATATTTCCAATTATGAGGAACAAGTCTTCCTCGCCTTTGGCCGGAAGCTGGTGCGGTGGGACGTATCCACAGGAGATACGTTAGTAGTAGACACATCCGAGACGGACTACACCGGTATCACCGCCGGAGAGAATACACTCTACGCTTACGATGATGATCCTTCCAAGGAACTCCTCTTGGAGATGGACCACGACTTCACCATCCAAAAGAGCTACGTGGTGATACTGAGCGATGCGCCAAATCAAAAACTTAACATCAGTGGTTACCTAGCGCTGGACAGCGAAGGAGAATTATTTACTATTTCTTCAGGAGAGATTTACCGGATAATACTTGTAGGTGAATAAATTTTAATCGATAAATAGTTCATCTAGCAAAGCCTTCACTTCTTCCACCTCCAACCCCTGTCCCAGATACCTTTCCCCCTCAGCATCCTGAATAATCAGTTCAAAGTGAAGATGTGCTCCGCCTTTTTCTCCAAGCGTGGCCGGTTCTGTGCCGCTGTTGCCTGAGAGTCCCAGCCGCTGCCCTTGCTCTACCTTGCTCTCCACTTGAATGTCGTTGTCAATGTGCGAGAGGTGAGCGTAAAGAGAGATGA
>DKQU01000054.1:4747-5077 GCA_002471865.1 Fidelibacterota bacterium UBA7300
ATATTGTTAAAGACGTCCGACGGTGTCCGTCCGATTGTTGCGGCTTCAGCCAGTAATTGTTCTCGAAAGTCTGGATTGAACTCCTGGAAATGGTGGTCAGCCCGAATCACAGTTCCGCTAGCAACAGCCCTAATCTCACTGCCGTAGTTGGCCACAAAGTCAATCCCGCGGTGGATGCCGTGGCGGTAGCTCCGGGATGCATTCGGGAGCAGCCAAGATTCTTCTGGTAGAGGGACTCCTTTACAGGGGTAGAGAAGCTGCAGATCACTCAGGTATGAGAAGTCGTCGGAGGAAGATGAGGTACCTGGGAAGACCACATATTCTACATGG
>DKQU01000054.1:5426-18396 GCA_002471865.1 Fidelibacterota bacterium UBA7300
ATGGATGGTATCTTGAATGATGATTGGCGGAAGAATGATTTCTTCATAGACGGTGTCCTGAACAATAATCGGCGGGAGGACGATTTCTCGCTCAGGTTCAGGAGCAGGTTCGGGTTCCGCAATCGGCCCCTGCTTAGCAGTGATCTCCTGTTCTTCAGGAAGCGGAGGTGTTTCAGGTTGTGGAGGAGGCGGCTGTGCGCAGCCGGTGAAAAAGTAAAGGAGTCCGGCAAGGAGTAACAGGTGGGAATTATTTATCTGCAGAGGATTCTCCATGGATGGTTTCGTAGAGCGCAGCCAGCGCTTCGGGATAGACTTTCAGCGGATGCCCGCTGTGGGTGGCGTTGGAATCTTTCGTAAATATGGAGCCGTCTTGGTACCGGTCGGCATCGAAATCCTCCGTGAAGAATACTTCGGTGAAGGGAGTTTCGATAAATTTCAGTGTATCGAGAATATCGTGCTGACAGCGAGCCCACGGTCCAGGAGCGAGCAGGAGTCCGTCAGCCCGGTTGCGGTTCCTTTTGAGAAAGGTGATGGCTTTGGCAACGTCGTGCGTCTGTAGAATTTTAACGGTTGCTTCCAACTCTCGGGCCTTTCTCCGGAGTGCGCGATTGATCTTGTCCAGTGTCACCCGTTCGCCAATCTGTGCGGAACGTACGCCTATCAAGTTTAGGTTGGGTCCGTGTAAGACCAGAATATTCACGTCTTCTTCATTTATTCGTCGAAATCCTCGGTTAATTATGGGGATTTTAAGTTTGGGGGAGTCATTCACCCGCCATAAATTTGCCCTCGATAATTTACGTAGTATGAGTATAGGAGGCGATATGAATAACTCAATCGATGAGAAGATTCTCGGGATGCTTGATGAAGCCAATTTCCTCACATTGGGAACATCAGTTGGCGGGAACTCTTCATCGGCGAATGTCTTTTTTGCACATGACGGTTTCGATATTTATTTCTTTACCTTTAATCCCACCCGAAAAGCTGAGCAGATACGGGTAAACCCTCGGGTACAATGTGTTGTTCGACCTGACGGAACGGAAGGGATCAAAGAACTTCAGATTGAAGGACGTGCCATGCAGGTGAAGGATCCGGAAGAAGTGGAAAAAGCTTACAAGATGGTCTTGGAAGTGACGGAAGCCTTCAAGACATATATGGAAGATGAGTTTTTGAAAAAGAACAAGGTGATCGGATACTACAAGATCAAACCCACAAATATCAAGTATGTGGATTTCTATGCCGAGAACCAGTTTGAGTGGCGGGAGTTCCCGGAAAATCAAGAGTCTCTGGCGGGGAGTATCATCAAAGGTGCACTAAGAAAAGTAGGCCTCTACCTCCGGGCTGTCCGGGCGCCGTTCTTCACGGCGACTATCGCCCCCGTAACGCTGGGTGCGGCTGTGGCATACTACAACTTCGGCGCTTTCCATTGGAATCTATTCTGGTGGACGCTACTGGGTGCTATACTCGCTCATGCCGGAACGAATTCCGCCAACGACTACTCCGATCACGTGACGCGAAACGATGAATCTAACAAACTGTTCAGTCCATTTAACGGCGGTTCCCGCATGATTCAAGCCGGACTTATGTCCCCCTCTAAAGTGTTCATCCTGGCAGTTGTGATGTTTGCCGGAGCGATTGCCATCGGTTTAAACCTGAACGCTCTACTCCACGGTGCGCCCCTGGCGGTTAGTCCTCTCCTCTGGTTTGGAATTACCGGCGTGGCTCTGGGGATATTCTACACAGGTGCTCCATTTCGACTTAGTTACCACGGTTTCGGGGACATAGCTGTATTTCTCGGATTCGGTCCTGTTATGGCTCTCGGCTCTCACTATGTGCAGAAACAGGCGCTCATGCCGGCGGCGGAATGGAACTTCCTTCCCGTTTTGGTGGCATCCATTCCGGTAGCTATCATGGTTGCCATGATCCTCTTTATCAACGGCTTCCAGGATTTCAGCGCTGACAGAGCCGTCGGCAAGCGAACTTGGATTGTTAGATCAGCGGAAGGCGGCGATGTTGCCAACTACAACAAACCTTTTGCTATTTATAAGGCAGCACTCTATTTGACGTTTCTTTCTATCCTTGGACTGGGCGTTGCCGGTGCTGTGAACGCGGACTTCTCTACACCGTGGGTACTCATCGCCATGCTTCCATTCTTATTGGCACGAAAAGCTATGAAGATGGGCGGTGACTGGCTGCAGCGGTGGGCAGAGGAAGATGCTGACCGGCAAAAGCTTCCGTATGAACTGCTGATGGTTAATGTATCCACTATCGGAACTCACTTCTCAGTCGGTATTCTACTGGTACTGGGGTATTGGCTGGGAACGGTACTGTAAAACTTGAGCAAGATCAGAACTTCTGAAAAAGAGCCCCACTACAGGGGCTCTTTTTTTATAGAATCGAAAAGTGATATGGCGGATATGTTTCGACTTTTGAGCCCACGCTACGATTTGTTGAACCATCTTTTCAGTCTGGGCAGTGATTTTCGCTGGCGCCGGAAGTCTGCCAAAGCTCTGAACTTCAAATCAGGAGACAAGGTACTTGATTTTGGCGCTGGTACAGGCGATTTTGGGTTGGCTGTGAGAAAACAGACAGAGGTGGAAATTACAGCACTCGATCTTGTACCGGAAATGCTGGAAAAGATGAAACTAAAAGCAGGGAATGATGCTGACTGGCTATCATTGGTTGTTGCTGATGGTGAAGATATCCCATTTAGTGATGATACTTTTGACGGATCTGTGGCGGGATTTGTGGGACGAAACCTATTCGATTTGAGGCAGGGACTGAGTGAGATTCGGAGGGTATTGAAACCAGGGGGACGCCTAGGCTTTCTGGAATTTTGCCGCCCGGAAAACAGTTCTATGAAAGTTTTTAGCTGGTTCTACTTTCGACTGATTGTAAAGCCGTTGGGTAATCTACTCATACCCAAGAAGCTCCCGGCCTATCGCTACCTCATTGACAGTATTGAAGCGTTTCACTCAGCCGCTCAATTGCGGCAGCTCTTTCAGGATGTGGGATTCAGGGATGTGCATACCATCAGGTTTAATTTTGGAACTGTGTCACTGACAGTGGGGACGAAATGAGTGACAAAAAACCGGCGATTCTGCTTCTGGAGGACGGCCGTTCGTTCCGTGGCTGGAGTTTTGGAGCAGAAGGTGAAACAGGAGGCGAAGTCTGCTTCAACACCGGAATGACCGGCTATCAGGAGATACTCACCGATCCATCCTACTGCGGGCAGATTGTCACAATGACATCTCCCCATGTAGGCAACTATGGGGTAAACCGTGAAGACGTTGAATCGGCTCACATCCAGGTGGCAGGATTTGTGGTGCGGGAAGAGACGGAAGTACCGTCCAATTATCGATCCACACAGTCGCTGGGAGGTTACCTCAGGGAAACGGAAATTGTAGGCATTCAAGGAATTGACACTCGTGCCCTTACGAGACACATCCGTGATCGAGGCGCCATGAACGGAATCATCTCCACGGAAGAGGCTGATACGAAGAGTCTCACCGAAAAATTGAAAGAAGTTCCTTCCATGAATGGATTGGATCTCGTTCCAAGAGTAACCTGTGATAATTCGTGGAAGTGGGATAAGGACGAGTTTGATATAGAGCCGAAATTCAAAGTTGCTTGCATCGATTTTGGTGTGAAGTGGAATATCCTCCGCCTATTGACATCTCACGGTTGTGATGTGACCGTTTTCCCTGCAACCACGACTGCCGAAAGTTTATTGGATTGGAATCCGGACGGTATATTTCTCTCCAACGGACCGGGTGATCCGGCGGCTGCCGAGTATGCCGTTGAAATGGTGAAAACTGTTTTGGGAAAGAAACCAATTTTCGGAATTTGTCTTGGGCACCAGATTTTATCTTTAGCGCTGGGAGCGAAAACATATAAACTAAAATTTGGACATCGGGGGATCAATCATCCCGTAAAGAACCTGGAAACCGGATCAGTGGAGATCACCAGCCAGAACCACGGGTTTGCGGTAGACTTAGATAGTCTTCCAAATAATGTGATACCTACTCATTTAAATCTTAATGACAACACCTCAGAGGGAATTCGGTGTAAAAACATTCCGGCGTTTTCAGTGCAATACCACCCGGAATCCAGTCCCGGACCACACGATTCCCGATACCTGTTTCAGCAGTTTATGGAACTGATGGAGGAGTTTTCTCAATGAGTTTTGGTCGGATTGGAAGATTACAATGGAGTTTTATAAATACCAGATCAACACAGGATTGAAAGATGAATATTTATTGGAATAACATAAATGCCCAAACGAAGTGATCTAAAATCCATTTTAATTCCCGGCGCTGGCCCCATCGTCATCGGGCAGGCGTGCGAATTTGACTATTCCGGTACTCAAGCTGCCCGGGCGCTTAAAGAAGAAGGTTATCGCGTCATCCTGGTTAATTCTAATCCGGCAACCATTATGACAGATCCTGACTTAGCTGATGCCACCTACATTGAACCCATCACTTCTGATTATGTTACAGCCGTAATTGAAAAAGAGAAGCCGGATGCCATTTTGCCCACTGTCGGAGGTCAAACTGCGCTTAATCTGGTTATGGAGCTTCACCAGAAAGGGATTCTGAATAAGAATGGTGTACAACTAATCGGCGCTCAGGTAGATGCCATCGAAAAAGCAGAAGATCGTGAAAGATTCAAAGAAGCCATGGATGCTGTAGGTATAGAAACGGCAAAGGGTGGATTTGTCCATTCTTGGGAGGAAGCTGACGAATTGCTTAAAAAAATGAATTTTCCCATCATTATTCGTCCATCCTTTACGCTGGGAGGTACGGGTGGGTCTGTTGCTTACAACAGTGAAGAGTTTCAGGAATTATTGGAGAAAGGACTTAGCGCCAGCCCCATAACTGAAGTACTGATGGAAGAGTCACTGCTTGGATGGAAGGAATTCGAACTGGAAGTCATCAGGGACAGAGCGGATAATGCCATTATCATCTGTTCCATAGAAAATGTTGATCCCATGGGAGTACACACCGGCGATTCTGTAACAGTAGCGCCGGCTATGACACTCACGGACAAAGAATACCAGAAGATGCGAAATTGGGCTATACTTTGTCTTAGAACTATAGGAGTGGAAACGGGCGGATCCAATGTTCAATTTGCTGTTAATCCTCATGATGGTCGAATGATCATTATTGAAATGAATCCAAGGGTAAGCCGATCATCTGCTCTGGCATCAAAAGCAACCGGATTCCCAATTGCTAAGGTAGCAGCAAAACTCGCAGTTGGTTATACATTAGATGAACTTCCTAACGATATAACCGGTAAAACTTTAGCTGCATTTGAACCGACCATCGATTATGTTGTGACGAAAATCCCTCGTTTCGATTTTAGTAAATTCCCTTCTGCTTCAGGCCGTTTAGGTGTACAGATGCAAAGCGTGGGAGAGGTGATGGCGATTGGACGAACATTTCGAGAAAGCTTGCAAAAAGCTTTTAGATCACTTGAAGTTGGACTGGATGGATTGGAACCGAAACCACCGGCTGAAGGTGACATGGATGTGAGTCGAGCAAGGCCATTGGATATGTCCACTTTGCGGTACGCCTCAGCTTTTCGATTGCTGAAAGTACGTCAAGCCTTTCTGGAGGGTGAATCAGTTGATGATCTCTTCAATGTGACGAAGATTGATCCATGGTTTTTACACCAAATTGAACAAATAACTTCTATGAATAATGTTGAGACATTGCATGAAATATCTTTACGTGAATTAAAACAGAATGGTTTTTCTGATAAGCAAATAGGAAGAATGTTTGGAGAAAACGAATTAGAAGTCCGTAAAAGACGAAATGAAGAGAATGTTCATCCTTCCTACAAAGTTGTCGACACTTGCGCCGCTGAATTTGAAGCACAAACGCCGTACTGTTATTCTACTTACGATGAAGAAAATGAAATAGCTCCGCTGGCCGGTAAAAAGATTATGATACTTGGCGGCGGGCCCAATCGGATCGGGCAAGGGATTGAATTTGACTATTGCTGTGTTCAGGCGGTTTTCGGCCTTCAAGACCTTGGATACAAAACTATCATGGTGAACTGCAACCCTGAAACAGTAAGTACAGATTTCGACTTAGTAGATCGCCTCTACTTCGAGCCGGTTACATTTGAAGATGTGTTAAACATCGTAGAATTTGAAAAGCCGGACGGAGTGGTGGTACAGTTTGGCGGGCAGACACCTCTGAAAATTGCCAAGACTTTGGCGGATGCCGGCGTGCCCATTATCGGCACCTCACCGGAGAGTATTGATCTTGCTGAAGATCGGGAGAAGTTCGGCACCATTCTGGATAAGCTTAAAATTACCTGTCCCAAGTACGGTACAGGCAGAACGCTCGAAGAGGTTGTTGTTGCTGCAGAAGGGATCGGATTTCCTGTGTTGGCACGCCCCAGTTACGTGTTAGGAGGGCGAGCTATGGAAATCGTCTATTCAAAAGAACAGCTAATTGATTACATCGCCAGGTCTGCAGATGTAACAGAAGGACACCCAATTCTGATTGATGAATTTTTGGAAGATGCTTTTGAGTTTGATGTAGATGCCCTGTGCGATGGTGAGACGGTTCACATTGGTGGAATCATGCAGCATATTGAAGAAGCCGGTATTCATTCCGGAGACTCTGCTTGCGTGCTGCCACCCTATCGAATTACCAGCCGTGCCATGGAAGACATCGTACGGATTACGAAATCCCTCGCCTTGGAATTGAACGTGAAAGGACTTATCAATCTTCAATTTGCTTTCAAAGATAAGCAGGTCTATGTACTGGAAGTGAATCCGAGAGCCAGCAGAACGATTCCCTTTGTGAGCAAAGCGACGAATGTCCCATTAGCCCGGATAGCGGTGAAATTAGCAGTAGGTGAAAAATTGAAAGATATGGATTTGAAGCCGTGGGACGGTATTAGACATATTGCAGTTAAAGAAGCAGTACTTCCTTTCAATAAATTCCCGGAAGAATCTATTTTCTTGAGTCCGGAAATGAAATCTACAGGGGAAGTGATGGGAATATCGTCCACATTTGGAGGTTCATTCCGACGAGCGACCATTAGCGCTGGCAACGCAATACCAGAAAGCGGACAACTGTTTATTTCAGTCAATGATCAGGATAAAATGAATGCGATTCCCATTGCCCGAGATCTATTTGAGATGGGTTTCAACATTACAGCTACGTCTGGTACAGCACGGGAATTGAAGCGTAACGGCATTCCGGCTAAGTCCATATTTAGAGTGGGGGAAGGAAGGCCGAATGTGGTAGATGGGATCAAGAATGGGGAGATTCAATTGGTAATAAATACACCTCTGGGAGAACGATCCAGATTCGATGAAGAAGCCATCGGACGAACGTGTATTCAGAAAGGGATCATGGCGATTACTACACTTTCAGCGGCTGAAGCGGTAGTGAGAGGAATTCGGACACAGATGCGTAAAAGATTATTAGTAAGAAGTCTCCAAGATTATTTTCGATTTACTGATTAATTCAAAACTAACCCATTGCTTCAAAATAGTGGGAGTAAGTTCCCTAATATATACCCGATAACGATTCCTACTAGTACTGATAGTGTCAGAACTCGAGAATTTATAACCTGCCTTGTATACCCTTTTTTGATTGCCAGTATGGATATAAAATAACCCAGTGCATTTACGAGCCAGAAGAAGGGGATGGAGAGAACATTTACAATTAAAGGTCCAATGACAGGTATCATAGCAATAAGTGCCGCCAAACCGGCTAATGCCTTTGTGAGAAGAGCCAAGATTAAGGTGACAAAAGCTATAATCTCTTTTGGCACTTCCAGGAAAATAAGAAGGGGAATAAGGAGAAGAACAAGTACCAAAGCGATAAACATCCCTTTTCGCTCTCTGAATGTTTTCCTGGTTTTATTTTGATTTTTCTGCTCCATAAAAAATCTCCTATTATGAAATCATATTCTCAATTTGTAGAACTCATTTCTGGCTACATATTATTGAGTTCTTCCTTTCCATTGAACGGGAAGTAATGGACCTAAAGCACCGAACATTACAATATATAAACTGTGCCAGACTTCGGCCAGAAAAAATGGGACCGGAGAAAATTGTCTTTGCATGAGACGGCTTGTAAGACCGAGAATAATTCCATCTGCCATTATTTTGATGAACCAAGGTAATAACCATTCTGCCCTCAATGTCCATATTGCTGCCACTTGTCCGGTTATAACCGACAGGTTAACGGCCCAGAGAAAGGGGAGCATTAACCGAAAAATAAACCCTGTTTCCTGCATTCCGTAATAAATAAACCCTTTAGATGCAAATCGTAGTCTCTGACGGATGAACATGCCAACTGTAGGAGGTGGAGGACTCGAAACCGTTGCTTCCGGTATCAGAATGTTCTTTATTATCCACCCTCTGCTTGCCAATTTATGCATGAGAAGGTCGTCATCCCCCGAAAGCACTCCTTTTGTCTCACCGTAACCGCCTACCTCATCAAATGCTTTCCGTCTGACAGCAAGATTCCTACCGCTGCAGGACAGAGGTATTCCTCGAGACATTGCCCCGGTAGAAAGAGCATCTTGAGCCACAGAATCAAGGAGGAGCATTTCTCCCAGAATTCCAGAGTTGGGTGATTCAAGTGGGCTGGGACCTGCGACCATTCCTATCGCATCATCTTCAAAACGGGAAATCATCGTGGTAATCCACGATTGTTTTACTGTACAATCTCCGTCAGTGAAAAGCAGTATATCCCCGCTTGACACTTCGACAGCACTGTTAAGTGCCCATTTTTTGGGAGCCCAACCATTGGGTACCTGGTCGATTGCAAGGTATTTGATCCGATCATCTTTTTCACACTTTTCAGAAATGATTGTGCCGGTGGAATCAGTGGATCTGTCATTCACTACAATGATCTCAAATTTGTCAAAAGGATAATCTTGATGCCTCAGCTGTTCCAAAAGTTTTCCAATTGTGTTCTCTTCATTTCGAACAGCGATGAGTATGGAAACTTTAGGGTTCCAGACAGTCTTCCCCTCGACGTCACTTTTGTCTTTCAGTAGAAGACCCATGGCAAACCAGATCAACAATAGAAAATAGAGAGTGGTGATGATTGTGAGCAAAATCATCGGGTTTGTCTCCCTCCCCACGGAAGCAAATTACCAAAGAAACTGAGAAGTCCCATAAAAGCAACATAAGGAATTTGCAGAAAGAACCACAATAGAAAGACAACCCTAAGTTCTTGACGATTGAAGATTGTTGTCCCTTTAAACATAACTGCTCCCTCAACAAAGAGTTTTGCCAGTAAGCCTAATAAGATCATGGACAGAGCAGGATTGTTTAATAACATGAACGGGAAGATAGACGAAAGGAGATTAGCCAAAAATGTTACTACAATAATGCCGAAGAAAAGTGGGTCTGTTTTCCAAACTAAAAGCGTATCTGCTGCCCATCGGATTCGTTGTGTGATGAAGCCCCATAAAGTATCCTGAGGAGTACTTTTCACAAAACTGTCCGGATCTTGGGAAAAGACAATTTGCCACGATGTTTTCCGTTTAATTTGCTGCATTAACAATGTATCGTCTCCGCCAACTTGCGAAGCGAATGTAGAAAATCCGCCCACTTCATCGAATGCCTTTCGTCGGTAACCTATATTCTGACCTGTGCATGCGTAAGGCTCCCCAAGTGCGGCAGATCCTCGAGCGGCACTCAAGAGCATTAGGAAGTCCAACGCTTCCAATTTCTGAGTGATTGTGTTCACAGGAGAAGCCTCTGAGTAACCGATTACCATCCCCACATTCTCCGTAAAAGAGGAAACCATTGATGCAATCCAGTTGGTAGAAACAGTGCAATCCGCATCGGTTAATAGAAGTATTTCTCCGTGAGATTTACGGATGCCGAGATCGAGAGGACGTTTTTTATATCGAAGAGAAGATTCAACACCTTCACTGCTCAAAAGTTGGAGATTTGGAATATAACCAATGAAATCGTTGACTATTCTTACTGTATCATCAGAAGACTCATCATCAATTACAACAACCTCATAGGAATCTGCCGGATATGTCTGTTTCGTCAAATCACTTAGAATACGGCCAATATTCTCCATCTCATTTTTTGCAGGAATAACAATTGAAACAAAGGGCTTTTGGTCTGATTTCGCCCACTCTTTTTTGAACAAACCGGCAAAAAAGAACAGAAGTGCGGCGCAGTAAAGGCCGATGATAACTAGGAATAGTGTCCCCAGCAAAATTCTCTAGATTGTATGAAGTAGTGAGTTAGCGATGATGAAATAGAGTAAAATACCGAGAACATCTGTTGACGTTGTAACAAAAGGTCCAGAAGCGATAGCGGGGTCTATGTCAAGCCGCCTCAGGAAGATAGGTACTAATGTTCCGATTGAAGTCGCAATCAGCATTGAGGCGAAGATTGCCAATCCGACTACTAGTCCGAGACTTACAGGGTCACCTATATCATCGATAAATTTGAGATAAGCGACAATACCGAGAAGGATTCCGTAAAAGACTCCCAGCAGAACACCCACACGTATTTCTTTGAGAATTATCTTTCCCACCTGAACAAGCTGAACTCTTCCTGTGGCAAATCCGCGTATGATGATTGTGGAGGATTGCGTACCGATGTTACCACCCATCCCCACGATCACGGGGATGAAAGCCGCCAATGCTACCATGCTCGTCAGTGTATGTTCATACCAACCGATGATGTAGGCTGCGGCGGTCCCGCCGATCCAGCTGGCAAAGAGCCACGGTAGGCGAAGACGAGCGTTTTCCCATGTGGATTTCATCAAAATTTCACGATCTTTACCTACACCGGCCATCTGAAGAAAGTCCTCTGTAGCTTCTTCCCGGATGACATCCACAACATCATCCACCGTAACAATTCCCAAGAGTGTATTATCTGCATCCACTACCGGTATCGCCAGCAAGTTGTATTGTGATACTTGATGAGCAACTTCTTCTTGATCTGTATCGGTAGTAACTGACACAACATTTGGGCTCATGATGGATTTCAGCGATGCATTCGAAGGTGCGACCACAAGATCACGTAGGGAGACTACACCAGTCAATTTATCGTTTTCGTCAGTGACGTAAAGATAAAATACCATTTCAGCATCTTCGGACGATTGAATATGACTTACAGCATCGCTGGCAGTTGTGCTTTCAGGCAAGGAAAACGGATCGACAGACATAATGCCCCCCGCCGTGTCGGGGGCATATGCCATGAGTTCTTCCAGTTCTTCAGATTCCTCTCTGTCGAAAGCTTTTAGTACACTGTTTGCCTTTTCTTCAGGTAGTAAGTTTAAAATATCGGCTCTGTCATCAGAACTTACTTCTTCGAGGAGAACAGAAACTTGCTCAGCTTCGAGAGGTTCCAGAAGTGTCTGCACAATGGATTCATCTAATTCTGTCAAAAATTCGCCAACTATTTCAGTTTTTTGGATAATGATAAATATTTGCAGTCGTTCTTCATCAGAAAAGTGGCGGAATAAAAGTGCAAGGTCAGCAGGATGTGTTTTTATTGTCAATTTTTCCAGGTTTGTACGAGCCCGCCTGCGGAGAAGTCTTCTGAAGGTGTCCAAAAGAACATTAACTTCAGCGTGAAGCATCTCAGATCTATTATTTTGCGTTGCATTCATGACATTGGCTCCAACTGAGTGGAAGATTTTTTTACGGCACTGTCGAATCGAATGTATCCTTGATATATCAAACCGATAGCTAATAGAAGAATAATTGGGTGAACATGTCCATTCCAGCTATACCACGGTTCAGCTTTATGCCCCCAGTTTGCAAAAATCATAGCTAAGGCATTGTTAATTGCGTGAAGTATCATGCCGGGGAAAACAGAATTAGTTTTCCATGCAAAATATCCAAGAAGAACACCAAGAAAATAGATTTGGATAGTCCACCATAAATTAAAGTGGATAACAGCGAAAAAGAGAGCAGTTACCAAAACGGCTTTGGTTACATCTCCCCATATTTTTTCTAGAAGTTGCTGCAAAAATCCTCGAAAAATCATCTCTTCAACAATAGCTGCCACAGCAACTCCCCCGACGAATAAAATGAACAGTGCTAACGGATTTTCCATCCTGACGTTTTCTATAAGATCTGAGTAAAAATCTGGAAGAGGAAGGATCATACCTATTATTCTATCCAGTTCATCAACAACAAAAGTAATTCCGATGGAGAGTATAATTGTAGCTTGAACGACGGAAGAGGAAATCGGTTTGAGCCTGAAAATATTACGAATGTTTATTTGTTTGCTTTGGAGAAAAAAGTAAACAGGGAGGAAAAGAAAAGCCTCGCCGACAAAAATGGAAAGAGATGTAACTAATTCTAGGTTAACAAAGGGTTGTAAACCGAGAAGTAAAGTAGCAGCCACTAATCCGGACACCAGTAGCGACAAAATTACAATGCCGAAGGCTGTTCCGACTGTAATCTGTGGGTTCATGGTTTTCCTGCTCCTGTATCATCTCATGTTATTTCAGAATAAGTTGAAAATTACGGTTTACTCGGTGGAAAACCAAACGGGGAGCTTTATGGGCAATCAAGCAAAGTAAACAGGAGAATCCCCGCAGCAACAGCCACATTGAGTGAATCAGCTCCAGAATTACCCGGAATCGAAACGATTTCGTTGGCCACAGCTCGGGAGTTTTCCGAGATTCCGTTGGCTTCACTCCCAATAACAAGACAAAATGGATTATCAATTTTCTGGATTGACTCTAGCGGTTCTCCGTATTGATCTGCTGCCACGATTTTGTGTCCAAGATTTGCTATCTTTTCCAGTTTCGCTTGGGTGTAGATGGAAAGGTTAAAATGGGCTCCCATGCCTGCTCTTACTACTTTAGGATTATATGGGTCAACACATTGAGGTGATAGAGCAATATGTTTTATCCCAAACCACCACCCAGTCCGGAGAATGGTTCCGAGATTCCCGGGATCACGGATTTCCTCTAGATAGAGAAGTGATTCACCCATAGATAAG
>DKQU01000109.1 GCA_002471865.1 Fidelibacterota bacterium UBA7300
CCGCAAAGATCTTCCTCAAAAGGATCATCATAGTCCAGTTCGCAATCGAGAATAAGCTCGCCCAGGAAAAGCCACGAACCAAAATCACGGCTGATGAGATTGGTATGTTTTCCGATCCAGCCCAGGCCGGCACGCTGAGCCCACACCTTCTCCATTACAGGAGAAGTATCCACGCAGACAACGCCTTTTACATCCGGAAGTCGCTCCTTCACCAATTTCAGCAGTTGATACAGTCGCTCCTTCAGAAGATCGTGATAATCGTCACCCCAGGCATAGTTGGAAATCTTCATTTCTCCATCTGCGATACCGTGGAAGTAGTTCATGCCGACGCTGATAACAGATTTCGCCTCAGGAAAATATTTTGTGATATTCTTTCTCTCTTCGGATCGAGTGGACATCCAAGCCATGGTGGCATGTCGTCCTTCATGAAGCCACTCATCCAATCTTTCCGCTGAAGTATCCAAAGAGACAGCCGATGCTATCCCGACTTTCTCAAAACCGAGAGTGTGCGCGGATTCCTTTATGATGTCAGTAAGCTTTGCCATAGCAGGCGTGGAAGATGAATGTGACACAGGAGTGATAATAATTAAGAGATGATCAGTCCGGAGGATTCCAAATGCCGCTCATGAGTTTCTCTGCCCAGAAAAGTCCGATGATGGTTTTCACATCCTTAATTTCACCGGTTTGGACAAGTCGAAGACACTCCTCAAATTCTGTAGGTGCCAACTCAATGAATTCATCCACATCGGTATTCTGGACTTCCTCTTCAAGCTCCTGAGTCAGATATATCCACATCCGTTCGTCGCTGTATCCTACACAGGGATGAATCTCAACTACATATGAGATCTTTCCTGCCCGGTATCCAGTCTCTTCAATCAGTTCTCTCTGTACTGTCTCTTCCGGCTTTTCCCCCGGATCGATCTTACCGGCAGGAAGTTCTATTTCTACCTCGCCCATGGGATATCGATATTGGCGTATGAGGAGTATTTTGCCATTCGGCAGAACCGGAATCATCACCACAGCACCCGGATGCTTGGTAAATTCTCGAGTGGAAGTGGAACCATCAGGGAGTTCTACATCGTCCACCCAAATATCCAGAAGACGGCCCTTGAAGGCTTGCCGTGAGGACAGTCTTTTTTCTTCTAGATCAGTCATAAAGTGTAGGAGTGGCCGGGATGTCGGCCAAGAGTGCTATTTCCCCAGGAGTTTTCGGGCTTCCTTCTGAATGAGCCGGTCGCTTTCAGACTTTGGCTCAATCGCCAGACAAGCCTCCAGCGCTTTCATCGCGCTTCGTCTATCTTTCAATTTGATGTGGCTCTTACCCAGCCAGAGATGATTTCTTACATCTGATGGATTCAATTCCGCTGCTTTTGAAAAATACATTTTAGCATCCGAGAACTTTCCTACAGGAGGTGTGGCGAAAAAAGTACTGGCAAACTTACGCATAGCCCAACTTAGATCATCCAGATCGTAGTTCCAGCGGCCCATGACGTGATAATTGCCGTCATCGTTTGGATTGAGTTCGATAGACCTTAAAACATGATCGCTTACCTCGTAGGCATTCTTGATCTTCTGTTTGATGCCTTCAATCTCTCCTATGCGTCCGATCATAATCCCGTACCACTTATGAGCTCCCCAATTATTGTCATCAATCTCAAGCGCATTCTCTGCATAGTCAAACCCTTCCAGAATATGCTTTTTGATTAAACCTTTCTTCTGAGTGTTATCAGAGAAATCAAAATGGGCCTGAGCAATTCTCCAGAGTACTTCCGGATCGCTCGGGTGGGATTTTTCCAACTCCTTCAACAAGTCATAGTTTGCCTGAAGCTGGTCTGCTTCCTGGAGTTCATCTGACCTGGCAAGCTGATCCAGAGGTGCTTGACCCCAAATGGGTGTTATCAAAACCGCAATAGCAACCAGCGAAAAAAATGTCCGAATCTTCATGTTAAAGTTTAAAAGTATTCTATGTAAGTGATCTTGAGCTCGCGATTGAAATAGCCAACTTTTTCTTCATCAAACAAAAGATTGTTGAAGTCTATCTCTAGATGGAGTCTATCCACAAATGTCCACCTGACGGCAGCATTAAGATATCCTCCACGGCTGATTGAGATGTCTTCGGCACCGTATTCGTTTTCATTAAGAGCAGCATTGTACTCTAAGAGCAGTGCCAGCTCTGGATTAATCTCGATATCTGTACCGGCAAATAGGCTGATATCCTTATCACCGTCATCCGTTTCAGTGAAGTTATAGCTGGCTCCAAGATGAAGTCCTATATTCCCAAGCGGTGTCTGCCAGTTCTTGCTTCCTGCCAGGTAAAGCCCATACGCTTTCATATCGTAACGGTTCAGACTATCTCCGACATTGTAACTGCCAAAACCTTGGGTATCTAGTCCTAGAGCTACGCCGGGTAAGTTCATAGTCTCATCCATAACACGGTATTTGAGATTCACCTCTGGACGAGGGTGCCATTGCAGAGTATCATCTCCGATCAACTCGCTGGCGCCAAAGGAAACACCAAACTGAAAACGGTCAGTTACTCCGGCTGCCATACCAAAGTTGAGGCCCCCTTTCTTTTGAAGTCTGAGCTCCGCAGAGAAACTCCCGCGGATCAGTCCGCCAGCCGTTGGGATGGTAATGAGGTTCGAAGGCGGTGGGTAGCTATCTTGTGCTGAAAGTGTGGAAAAAAGTAAGCTTAAGAGAATCAGTTTAGTTTTCATAGTAACTCCAATATACTTTTCGGTGTAAGCAAATACAAGCCTATTGTGTCTCCATTAGTAGATAACCGGATAGATAATCTTGCCGTCACGCCTTTCAATTTCCTGCACCTTAGTAATTGGCATGGTAATGAGTTCATTTTCACCAAAAAACATGAAGCGGACGAACTCCTTCGTAACTTCTACCAATGTCACTTCCAGAGTCTCTCCATCCGTTAAATAAATTAGGTCAGGGGATGAGAGAACTCCTATTTCCAATAAAGCTCCTTCATCGCTTGGATTCCACCCTTTGCTTAATCTAGAATGAATATCATCCAAGATTTCATCACTCTCCTCTAATACATTTCCCGATCTTGATTCAGAACCACTTAAAAGTTCATATAATTCTGGAATATATTTTGTAGGCAGTACAAGCCCTACTTGACTGATTTTTGTCCCGGTAGAATCGTATTCCGTCAAGGCATAGTTTCTTGAGATCGGGTCGTAATCGTAATCAAATAATCTCATGGTCCGCTCTTCTGGCAGAAGAATCCACCGCTCTTCTGAAGGTAGTCCACCCTCGAAATAAGAAAGTCGTACCGCTCCAAAGGGATGGTTATCAACACTCTTAAAAAGATATTCTGTTACATCTCCGCTTACGTCAAAGCTATAGATGGTAATGCGATCCTGAAACTCAGAGAAGGGTCGTTGAGGAAAAGCGAAACCGATGAATGTCTCCGACATCTCCTCAGCTCCATAAACGTACATTTTGATAACATTACCCTTACCGTCTCGCTCAGACTTTCTCCGAAGTGACCCATCTTCAGCGTACTCGAAAATCGTTTCTAAAAGGATTTCTCCGTCAAACTCAACTCTAGATTTGGAAATCATCTGGCCGTTACTATTATACATTACTTGGATATAAGGGTCATGAGAAATAGCTGATGATTTCATTGCGATTCCACGAAGCAAATCATCCTCGCTATGAAAATATTTGATGGTAGATACACCTTGGGCGGAAATGCCCGCTACCAGTGCTAAAAGAGTTAAACTCCTAATGAAATTCATCTGCATTGGGGTGAATTTACAACTACCTTTTAAAGAGTCAAAACCGTTCCAACTTTAGTTGACTAATGAAATGTTAGGTAGTAACTTCACTTCCCGGTTTCGAGGTAGCCGGCCGAGGTAAAATCATACTAATATCACATGTTTTATTGTTCAAAACCTATAGCAAGATTTATGATCTTACGGAAGATCTTTAAAGTAATAATAAGCATGCTGTTTTTGGTAACTAATAATATAAGCATTGCTCAAACTGTAGAGGATGTTTTTGATAAATTTACATCCGTCGGACAACTAGGTTTGACTGTTACAAACTTTGGAGTACTCGGCAACGGGTGGAATCAAATAGACGGACATATCCTCCCCTCCTGCCAATACAAGCAGCATACAGAAATCCTTAGAGAGCAGATCGAACACTTTTCCTTTTCTGGATTGTGGATCGGTGGACTGGTAAATGGTGAGCGGCGTGTTTCCACTTCCATAGTGGACGGAGTGTTCGAATCAGGTCAAGAGGGATTCGAGTTCTTCGCCAATTCAAACATCTCCATCATGTCCTCCATCTCCTCCACTGCGGAGGATTCCATGGCTCAATACTTCTCTCCCTTTGCCATTTCTCATCAGGACTTTATCACAGAATACAAAGATTATGGAGACACCCCAGAAGATGATCTTGGAATCCCAAACCATAATCCTCTTGGCATCACTGTGCATATGGAATCGTATGCCTGGAACTTCACATACGCCGATGCTTTCGTTATCTTGAACTACACCATCCGAAATGAATCCGAGGAGACAATCAATAATATTTATGCCGGTATCTGGGCCGATGCTTCCGTTGCTAACATGAACTACACTAACATCTACGAGCCGGGAGGTGGTTTCAACTGGTACGATAATCTTGATGGTTTTGACGGATCCGTTGATGAAGCGGGCTTCAATCGAGACATAGGCTACCAATATGATCTGGACGGAGACGACGGTTGGGCTCAATCGTACATTGGCATTAACATCCTGGGAGGGTCGGTACCCCGTCCATACTGGGACACTTATTTCAATCAGTGGGTCTGGACCAGCAGCAACAACGAAGATTATCCAGGGTACACCATGCCCTTGACAGATTATGACAGATACCAACAGCTTCACAGTTCCGTTCCAACAGGGACAGGCGATTTGTACACCGATGAGGGCTATCCTAACCAGTCAAACAGCTGGCTCTTTATGACCTCGGCAGGACCATTTGGCAGCCAACCGAGTGAGAGTGATTCCTCTGGTTGGGAGCTCCTGCCCGGTGATTCCTGCAACATAGTATTCGCCTTAGTAACCGGTCTCTGGTCCGGCGGCGGAGATGATTCTCCAGACCGCCGTGCGAATCTACGAACGAATGCTGACTGGGCTCAAAAAGCATACGACGGAGAGGATAAAAACCGCAATAATATCCTCGATGAAGGAGAAGATATTGACGAAGACGGTGAGATTGACCGCTACATCCTACCCGAACCGCCGCCAGTCCCCAATATGACAGTGGATGTGGGCGACCAAATAGTCACTATCTACTGGGATGACAATGCTGAGGATTTCATAGACCCCATAAGCAGAGAGAAGGATTTTGAGGGATACAGGGTTTGGGGCGCCCGGAAAACGTTCGGAGACGAGTCTGCTGAATTTACACTAATGGCTGAGTTCGATAAAACTGATGGCGCTTCTGCAGATATCGGCTACAACACCGGCTTCGATGCAGTACAGATCACCAATATAGAAGGCGAAACGGACAGTGTGGAAATTAACGACAGGTATTACCACTACAAATTCATCAACGAAGATGTAAAGAGCGGTTGGCTGAATTACTACTCCATCACCGCTTACGACCGGGGCGATCCCGACGCCAACCTAGAGAGCTTGGAGAGTTCCATTTATGCCAATCGTAAGTATGTCTATCCTGGAGCGAAGGCAGCAACTGATGATTGGCCAGATCCACCCCGGGTTTACCCAAATCCATACCGCGGTCAAGCTGTCTGGGAAGGGTACGGAAGCAGGGAACGGATGATCTGGTTCACCAATCTACCCAGCAAGGCTGAAATCCGCATCTTCACTCTTGCAGGAGATTTAGTAGATGTTATCCAACACGATGAAGCAACCTACGCAGGAGCGGATATTCAGAACATTGATGAAAACAAGAATCCCCGTTTCAGTGGAGGAGAACACGCCTGGGATTTGATTACCCGGCACGATCAGGCTGTCGCAACAGGGTTATACCTCTTCACTGTGGAGAACATGGATGAAGAAAGCTCGTTGTACGGCAGAGTAAAAGAAAGTAAATTCGTCATTATCAAGTAAACAAATAGGAGGCAACCATGAAGAAGCTATTATTGATCATGTTAGTCTGCGGAACAGCG
>DKQU01000058.1 GCA_002471865.1 Fidelibacterota bacterium UBA7300
TCAAAGAATTCAAAGGAATTATAATTTGCTATGATAATGATGACGCTGGGAGAGAGGGAGCAGAGAAGTTGGCACAGGCTAACTATTATGAACTTGGGATTATGTGTGAGATTGCCCAATGGCGTAAAGGGCTTCCTGACAAGTTTGATATATCAGATGATAAGGATATGAAAGAGTTCGAATTCGCAGTTAAAAACCGAAAACCTTTTTTTCCAAGGATCGGAACAGGGTTGCAAACCAAGAAAGGATATAAAGTGGTAAGACTTACAACTGCATTTGAGATGGACATTGAAAAGCCCAAAATGATTATTGAGGATATTCTCAATGAACGTGGTAATACTTTGCTTTCAGCAGAAGACAATGTTGGAAAGTCAATGATGGCAAACCAGATCGGGTTATGCATTGCTACAGGAATGGATTTTCTGAATTATAGAGTACCCGAACCACGTAAGGTGCTATTAATTCAACATGAAATGGAGAACGGTGAACAGATTGACAGACTAAAGAAGCAGTCAGCTTTATATTCTAAAAAATATCCTGAATTGATAGAACAAAATGTAAAACTACACCTCATTGAGGATGGAGAAAACCTTGCTATTGTTGATCAATTTGAGGTGCTTGATAATACACTAATTGCAAATTCTGATATTGAAATAGTGGTTTTTGATAATATCGGACAAAGCACCAATGTGGAGATGACAAAGCCTGACCTAATAAGAAATGAGTTAAAAAGGCTTAAGGCATTATGTAGGTTCCATTCTGTTGCTTTTATATTAGTTGCTCACCATGTCAAGATTGACTGGGCAAAAGAAATGGACTTGACCAAGCGACAGATTCAAGGTGGTAAACCTATCACCGATTGGGCTGACAATATTATTCAGTTACATACATCATCAATGAATCCAAATTTAGTTCTATTCAAAATCACCAAGATTAGGAGTATACACAACAATGAAGGGCATTCTACCAAATTACTGAATCAAGCTGTTTGGTTCAACCAAAACAACGATCTTTTATTTAATAAGATGTTTGCGGTTAGTAATTGGGAAGGGCATTTCACAGCTTTAGATAAGCATGAACGAGAACTTGATTTTGTTAAGGAGTTGAACGATTACCCACAGCCATTTGAAACAAATGATGCACTGAATGTTGGCGATAAGATGGATATATCAATTTCGACTATTAAGGGATATTGGCTGCCGAAACTTTGTAAGTGGGAGTGGCTCAAAAAAGAAAGTCATGGAAAGTACAGTGTCAACAGGGAAACCTTAAAATTCCTTATATCAGAGGATTTGAACTATTGAACTATCACCGTCTCAAAGTTCAAAAGTTCAATGTTTTAGAGATTAGTAGAGTTTTACATGAGAAAAGGCAAGGATTTGCATCAGTGTAAAGCAGTAAAAAGTAACAAACGGAGTAATACAATGGATAAAAACAAGGCAAATGAAGCAGATATTTCACTCAAAACAGAGAAACAGTATAAGCGTGGTGAGCACCCTAATTCACAGGCTAATCTTGAGCCATTTGAAAAGGGAATTAGCGATAATTCTGGAGGTAGGTCATTTAGATATGAGCAGCTCAAGAAAGCTCTTATTAAATATGGTGAAAAGCCTGTAGATGTATTGGGATCAGATCTAACCTATAAGGCAGAGGATGAAAATAAATGTATAACAAGTTATACAAAAACATATGGTCTACGAGGGATGATGGGGTATTTGTTAAGGCGGTATTATTATATGGGGGATGAAGGTTGATTATTTCTTTTTTGGTACAGGCAGCTGCTTGGGTGGATCGTTAATGAACGATTTCAATAATTGGTGGATTACATCTGACAATGGTCTATCATGCTTCTCACTTAATTCCTCAAGGAAGGTCTTGATCTCTTCAGTGGTTCTAAAAGCAATGAATTCTGATTTTTTCTGTTTCATATCGTTAACAATGTTAAACATAAATGAATTGTTTAGGTATATTAAATGTGTTAAATTTTGTTAAACATTATTAAATATGGCAACACTAAAGAAGCGTAGAGGGAAATGGTACTCAAGAATCCGATATTACAATGAAGTTGGTAAACGGATAGAAAAGCAAATACCACTACGGACTGATAATAAGACGGAAGCCCATAAAAGGAATCGGATTGTAACTAAATATCAAGATGATATTAGTAATGGTCTGGAGTTTGAATTTCCGTGGATGAAGGATGGCGGTCAGACTAAAGTAAAAGAAGTCACTTTGGCTGAAGCGGTAGATAGTTGGATTGAAAGACGAACCAAACAACCCGATTTAAGACCCAGTACTATTAATATAAATAAGAATGGCATTAGCCATTTGTACAATAGTTTGGCTAAAACACTCCCCTTGAAATCAATCACTACGGAACATATAGATTACTTCAGAGATGGTTTAATTGATAAGGGTTTAAGTAATACCACTATCAATATGCATCTTAGAACCGCAAAATCATTCTTCAGATATGTTTGGAAAAGAGGATTGATTGATAGATTACCTATGATAGAAATGGTAGATACGGATGATACAGAACCTATCTATCTTACCGATGATGAATTTCACGCAGTACTTAACGAAGTTGGTGTGGATTCATTCTATGGTAAGGTGTTCTACTTCTACAGGGAAACAGGAGTTCGATTAAGAGAGCCTTTTATCTCAACGCTTGATGGGAATTGGTTAGATATTCCTAATCTCTCAAAGGGTAAAAGACCACGCTCCATTGAACTTAATGATTTCTTGTTTGAAGTCTACAAGGAGTTAAGACAATGGGCTGATGAGTGTGGTCTTGTTAAAGGAAGTAGAGGGAGGCATTTGAGCAAGAAGTTCAAAAAAGCCTTGCGTAAGTGTGGTATTAATGAGTCAAAGCATCTTCATTCCTTACGGCATACATTCGCAGTTAGGCAGAGGGTAATGGGTGTTCCATTAGCTACAATTCAAGCACATATGGGGCATAGAAGCATTACTACAACGGAAATCTATGCCGATTTACAACTGAAGAAACTGAGTAGACATTTCCCTACTCTGATATCCCAATATACCGAAGAACAGATTGAGGCTGAAAAAGTGTCAAAATCTTTGATTGGGGACACGGAAATGGGGGACACAATGCAGTTTATGAGACAGTTTATCGATAAGAAAACGATTAATTGACCCATGCTTTGGGAGCAGGGGGTCGGGAGTTCGAATCTCCCCGCTCCGACGCAACAGAAGCCCCGCTTAAAGCGGGGTTTTTTGTAAAAGAATCAATAGATTCAGGCACAAATTGAGGAGTTAGTCATGACACTCAAAACTTTTATTACCCTAATTTCTATATCTCTGACAACACTTTTCTCCCAAAGCAGCAACAGTCGCCCAGTCTCAACTTACTCCATCGTCGCCTACGATGAAGAAACGGGACAGTTAGGAGTGGCGGTCCAGAGTCACTGGTTTGCTGTAGGTCAACTGGTACCGTGGGCTAAAGCCGGTGTAGGCGCAGTGGTGACCCAGTCATTCGTCCGCGTTGAGTATGGCCCGGATGGACTCACTCTCATGGAAGAAGGTGTTTCAGCGGAGGACGCTCTGGCTCAACTCTTAGCAGATGATCCTCAGCAGGCAGTGCGGCAGGTCGCCATGATTGACGTCAAAGGAAGTGTTGCGGCTCATACTGGAGAGCGCTGCATCGATATGGCCGGGCATCAAGTAGGAAAAAACTTCTCCGTACAAGCTAACCTCATGGAGAAAAAAAGTGTCTGGCCGGCTATGGCAGAGGCATTCGAGAACAGTGACGGTGATCTCGCCGACCGCATGCTCGCGGCTCTGGAATCAGCTGAAACCGAGGGTGGTGACATCCGCGGACGACAGTCGGCAACCATGCTTATCGTCTCCGGGAAACCTACAGGTATAGATTGGCAGGATATAGTCCTTGACCTGCGGGTTGACGACAGTCCGGAACCACTAGTGGAACTGAGGCGACTTCTGAGGATCCATAGAGCTTACGAACACGCCAACAAAGGTGATTATTTCATGGAAGAAAACTTGATTAACGAAGCCCTCGAAGAGTATCGATTGGCCGCCGAATTCTATCCGGAGAATGTGGAACTCCCCTACTGGTCCGCTGTGGCATTAGCGGGGATCGGACGCACAGAAGAAGCCCTGCCTATCTTCTACAGTGTCTTTTCTACAAATCCCAACCTGAGAACTATGACACCACGGCTAGTTAAAGCAGGTCTTTTGCCAGACGACCCAAAGCTTCTGGACATGATCATAAAACAGTAGAGTATGCCATCTATGATAGTTCCTTTTACTTGATTCACATGATCGATGGAATAATATTCAAACAGGCAGGAGGTTAAACAAGAAATGCAACCGGAAATAGTAAAACGCTCAGAGTTTGAATCTTTCTTTGAAATAGAGACTCGATGGAAAGACATGGACGCATTGGGACACATCAACAATGCCACTTTCCTCACCTATCTAGAATCTGGTCGAATCGAGTTAGTAAAAAAATGGGGTTTCAAGAAACCGCCATTTATTCAAGCTTCTACTAAAATCGATTACCTTCGCCAGCTTTCACACCCCGCCACCTTGCAAATCGGACAGAAAATCTCGCGAATGGGTCATAAAAGCTTCGACATTCTTACAGGTATCTTTGTGGCAGATGAAGAAGAACCTGTGGCTCAGGCAGTTACAACTTTAGTGACTTTTGATTACGAGAGCCAGAAAACGATTCCGGTGCCGGAAGTCATCAGGCGAGATTTGAAAGACTAAATAGCTCCCCTCACTTTAGCCAGCAATAGATCAAATTCCTCCTCGTCATATCCTACAGACTGGTATAAGATCGTCCCTTCCCTTCCGATGAGATAAGTGCGAGGAATGAACATGGATGCAAACTTGCCATACATTTTTCGCTCGGGGTCAGCCGCCACTGGAAATGTATACCCTTTATCTTTGACGAAATAGGCCAACTCATTTGAAGAATGTTCCCGACCGATACCCAACAGAAGAAGTTCGCCATTTCCATAGGCTTCCCATACTTTGGATTGTAAGTGCGGCATGGCTTCCAAACATGGGGCACACCAAGTTGCAAAAAAATCCAAAACGTAAACATGTCCCCTCAGGTTTTGGGAAGTGTAAACAGTACCATCGGTAGTTGTGATAGTAAAATCGGGGACTATCTGTCCTACAGAAGTTAGAGTAGTGGCTGGATCAACTTCATCCTGAGATGGTAAAACAACCATCAAAATCAGAATCAGAATAGTCAATCTAGTCAAAAAGTTACTCCTCATCACCAGGCTTAACAGAACGTCGAGTCTGCTTGATTCTACTTCGGTGACGTTTTTCTTCAAGCCGTTTCTCTTTTACCCGTTTCGACGGTTGAGTTTTCTTGCGAGGAGTTGGTTCCTCAGCAGCCTCCTGCAGTAACTCCAATAATCGATCACGTGCCTCTTTTCTATTCTGGCTCTGAGTGCGGTGATTCCGGGCATCTATCACAAGCACACCTTCGTCTGTCATTCTACTGCCAGCTAAGGCTTTCAAACGCACTTTAACTGCACCCGGTAATGAAGGGGAATTCTCTACATCAAAGCGAAGCTGAACAGCAGTAGAAACCTTGTTAACATTTTGTCCACCAGGTCCTGAAGAGCGGACAAATTTTTCTTCCAACTCTGCCTCATCCACAGCAATCTGATTTGTAATCTTTATAAGTCCCATCTCTCAGGTCAATCGTGCTCTCTCAATCTTCTTAGTCTGTGTTCTTTGGCATCCTCGGAGATTTTCTTCGCTATTTCTTCATTAACCCTGAAGGATGACTTGGTCTTCTTCATCTTGCTCTCCTCTTCCCGAAACCGCTTCTTGCTAAGCCAAAATCGAACGAAGACAGCAAAGAGGATAATGCCCACGGCATAAAAGAGAGCGAAATATGTAGGTGCCATCCCGATTAACTCCTCTGAAACAATTCTACGAAGGATAAACTGGAATCACAACAGGCCTCATTCATCACTAATCCTCAGCGGTAAATTACCTCTCTTCTCCCTCAGCCAGTTGATTCCCTTTAGAACCCCCGGTCGGCGAATGATCCGCTTCTCCAATCGATACTTTCCGGGGAACCAGATAAGCATCAGCCCAATGAGCATGGTGAGTAATCCCTGCCCAGGTAGAAACAGCATAGCAAATCCAAGAGTAAGAAATAACAGACCAAATGCTGTTCTTACTAATTGAACTACCAGAAGTATAGCCGGATGACTGCTAAAAGTCTTAGATGGCGGCTGCTTTTCGTGCAAAAAGTAGTCATCAGGTATACGACTCACTAACCAGGGGATTACGGCAAGAGATCCGAAGAACATGACAACACTGAATAGACTTCCCCAGAGGAGTAGATTTTCCTGCTGACCAAGCCAATCAGTGACAGATTGCCATAATTCTGACATAGTATAAAGCTACGTTAATTCCTTGTATCGGAAGCAATTTATTGTATGGTCATTCATCATTCCAACGGCCTGCAAGTGAGCATAGCAAACTGTACTGCCGAAGAATTTGAATCCTAACTTCTTCATTTCCGCACTTATTCTATCAGAGAGAGTTGATGTCGCCGGAATTTCATTAATACTCTTCCAGTGATTCACGACTGGCTGGCCATCTACAAAATTCCAAAGATAGTCTGAGAATGACCCATATTGTTCTACCAATTCCAGACATTTTTTAGCATTGTTCACTGCGGCTTGAATCTTAAGCTTGTTCCTGATGATCCCTTTATCAATCTGAAGCTCTAGTAGTTTTTGCTCATCAAAAGCTGCTACAATAGTCATGTCAAAATCTTCGAAAGCCTGGCGAAATTTCTCACGTTTATTTAATACTATCTCCCAGCTCAATCCAGCCTGAAATGTTTCCAAAACAAGAAATTCAAACATCAGTCTGTCTTCACGGACAGGAACCCCCCACTCTTCATCATGATATTTGACATAAAATGGTTTGTTCAGCGGTACCCAGCCACAGCGTTGTTTGTCCATAATAACAAATTTACGGCATGTTGCCCGTAATGTCGAATTGTCAATACGGAAACTATTAACCACTTGCTGACTATAACTCTTCGAATGAGTAATATGACTCTATATTGGGTTTACAACCTTAATATTTCATGGTCTCATGAATGAATCAGGTTAAATTTCACCATTGATGAATACTCCATTCAGTGAACTTGTGTTATATCACTGATATAAAAACATGGTGGGGGTAGCTCAGTCGGTTAGAGCTCCAGGTTGTGGCCCTGGTGGCCGCGGGTTCGATTCCCGTCCCTCACCCAAATCAAAGGGATTAATGAAAGTTAATGGTAGAAGTTTGAACTGAAATAATCTCAAACAACATTAAAACTTAAATTTGAACGTATGTTATAATCTTATTTTGTTTTTCCGTACCTTCTTGTCAAGCATCAGATAAATCCAATATGCGTACTTTGACACGATATATTCTGAAAGGCCACTTCCTCCCATTCTTCTATGCTCTCCTAATTCTGATTTTTCTTCTTTTCACCAATTTTCTTCTCAGGGCAGTGGATAGACTTCTGGGAAAGGGATTGTCATTTTCAGTAATCCTGGAATTCCTATTTCTTAACACTGCATGGATTGTTGCACTGGCCGCTCCCATGGCTGTATTGATCGCTACACTCATGACTTTCGGACGCCTTGCAGAAGATAACGAAATAACCGCTCTCAGTTCTACAGGTGTCTCTTACTTCAGAATGCTCTGGCCGGCAGTGGCATTTAGTATTTTGGTGGCTGTACCTCTCATGTATTTTAATAATGCTATTCTTCCGGGGATGAATCACCGAGCTAAAGAGCTTTCGCGGGATATTTATCGGAAGCGACCGGATATCAGTATCGAACCGGGTTATTTTGTGGATGACCTGCCGGATTACAATCTGATCGTTGGAGGAAAAAAGGGGAGAGAGTTTCAAGACGTCCGAATCTTCAGTAAAAAGAGCAAACCGACTCAAACGTTTATTCAATCCAATAAAGGAACCTTTTTAACAATGGATGATGCCATCCTTCTCAAACTGTTTGATGGTGAAATCCACGAACTCGACAGTGAGAATAAGGAAAATTACAGACGAATCATTTTTGAAGAGCATCACATAAAAGTTCCTGCTGAAGATATGGAACTAAAGCGGAGCGAAAGCAAACCTAAATCGGATCGCGAAATGTCTGTGGAAATGATGCAGGAAAAGATCACCTTCTATCAGAAGAAGGTTCAAAAAACTGAACAGAGAATTGTAAAGCATTTTAAAGGCACGGGTCTGGAGGTGGAGCCGCCAGACAATTATGAGAGTGCAAAAATACTTCTTACCAATCTACAGAATGAAATAAAACATAAGTCAGATTTATCTGTTAAAGAACAGCGATCTCAAA
Source organism: Fidelibacterota bacterium UBA7300 (assembly GCA_002471865.1). Lineage (GTDB taxonomy): Bacteria > Fidelibacterota > Marinisomatia > Marinisomatales > UBA2128 > UBA2128. The sequence continues at coordinate 8,388 of DKQU01000058.1, forward strand.
CCAGACGTTACAGAAATCTGTCTCAACGTGTTAAAGGAGATTATAGTCTCATCCAGGCTTACAGAAAGAGCATTAATCGATACTCCGTCGAGATTCATAAAAAATTCTCTATCCCAGTGGCATGTATTGTGTTTGTTCTAATCGGCGCTCCACTCGGAATGATTACCCGAAAAAAAGGATTTATTACTGCCATTACATTTAGTTTTGGGTTTTTCCTCCTCTACTGGATGTTCCTTATTGCCGGTGAAGAGTTTGCCGATCGCTTACTTCTATCACCTATCGCTGCTATGTGGGGTCCGAATGCACTTTTAGGATTAGTAGGACTCCTATTGGTGCTAAAAGCCACTAGAAGGAATAGCAGACTCATTCCTCTACTAAACAGAAAAAAGATGAGAGTAACTTCAAAGTAGATTTACTGAGTTGAAATTACCCCAAACAGAGATCAGCTCAATTATTGAACAATACACCAATGATAACATCTCAGAACAAGAGATGACATCATGGCTGAAGACTGTCTATAAAGAGGGGTTGACCCACGAGGAGACAGATCGGGTTGTAAAAGCCATGCTCGATTCCGGTGAGACTTTCGACTTCTCGCATTTAGGTAAATTCGTAGCCGATAAGCACAGTACAGGCGGAATTGGGGATAAGGTTTCCCTTGTGGTTGGACCACTTATGGCAGCAGCCGGCCTCATCATCCCCATGATTGCCGGGCGAAGTCTTGGGCATACCGGCGGTACACTGGATAAGCTCCAATCCATCCCCGGTTACCGTGATGATCTCTCTATGGAAGAGTTCCAGAAAACTGTAGAAACGGTTGGCATCGTCATGAGTGGGCAGACAAAAGAGGTCTGCCCTGCCGATCAGAAAATGTACGACCTTCGCGACAGGACCGGTACGGTCGATTCCATCCCCCTCATTTGCGGCAGTATCATGAGTAAGAAGATCGCTGAAGGAATTCAGGGACTGGTAATGGATGTGAAAGTCGGCAGCGGTGCCTTCATGAAAACTGTAGAAGAAGCTGCTGTTTTAGGGAGTGAATTAAAGCGGATTGGGAAACAGTTTGGCGTAAATGTGAATATTGTACACAGTGACATGAACCAACCACTGGGAAATGAAGCAGGACTTTGGAATGAAGTTGTAGAAGCACTGTCGTGCCTCCTCGGAGAAGGACCTGACGATCTGAAAAAAGTTGTGCTGGAATTGGGATCGAGACTATTACTTCAATCAGGAAAAGTCAGCTTTGTTGAGGAAGCAATGGAGATTCAGACACAATTGATAAGCAACGGAAAAGCTATGGAGAAGTTGGTGGAAATGGTTGCCGCCCAAGGAGGAGATATATCCGTTATAGAAAATCCCGAAAACTACCCGGCTCCGGCGTTTGAAGCGGAAGTTATTTCTAATCAGGATGGATTTATCGATTCCATGGAAATGGTTGGTGTGGGCATTCTGGTGAACAGACTAACCATCCGCCATGCTAATAATAAGCGAGAGATCGAATCGACAGGTGGAATTCGATTCCTCAAGAAGATCGGTGATGATGTGCGTAATGGCAAGCCACTGGCAATCTGCTTTGGCAGTAATGAGGATGAAGTATTTAGTACTGCTGAAGAATTGAAGTCACTGTTCAATATATCTGAAGAGCGTATAGATCCACCACCGCTCTTCTATTAATCGAAATCTGAGCGACGCCTCGAACTGTTCGGGTTGGTTTTACTATGAAGCTGACAAATCCCTGACGGGGAATATTTTTTAATGAAGTACTCTTTTTCCACCGGACAGTTCGGTGTTACCAGGTCTTTCGTAATTTGACAGATTCCCAACTGCACGATTCCAGCTGGTTTTTTGAATTCACTATAAGGTATACTCAGTGTATCATAGGCGGTCTGCATAAATTCTACCCACGCAGGAAGCGCTGCTACGTTTCCCATCTGACCATCACCAAGTGATATTTGAGGAGGACCATCTACCCCCATCCAAACTCCTGTTGCCAACTGTGGGGTAAACCCGACAAACCAGGCATCCGTCCAGTTTTGTGTGGTACCCGTTTTTCCACCGGCTGGACGGTTAAAACCTCCATTCCACCAACCCACTCGCCGGCCCGTTCCCTTCTTAATGACAGACTGGAGGAGGCTAGACATCATGAAAGCGGTTTCCTCACTTAATACTTCCTCCCGCTTTGGGTAAAACTGAGCTATGGTAATCCCATATCGATCGTCAATTCGAGTAATAGACATAGGCTCACAATAGATTCCACCGTTGGCAAAGGTGGCGTATGCAGAAACCATTTCAATGGGATAAACCTCAGACGTGCCTAGAGCTATGGCGTCCACAGCTCGAAGAGGTGTAGAGATGTGCATCCGCTTGGCCATATCCACCACTTCCCGTGGGGGAATTAGTTCCTGTACCAATCGTACGGAAATCAGATTTAGTGAACGGGTCAAACCTTCTCTTAAAGTTACCCTATCACCGACTGAGCGGTCATCATTACGTGGACGCCATGGCTTCCATTCACCATCGGCACCCATCACATTAATCATTATAGGCTGATTCATTAATTTTTTGGTAACAGGATAACCGTTATCAATAGCAGCAGTATAGAGGAACGGTTTGAACACTGAGCCGGGTTGACGGCGCGCTTGGGTTGACCTATTAAAGTCGTCATGATAATCCGGGCGGCCTCCAACCATGGCTTTAATGTAACCGCTGGATGGATCAACAGCTACCAAACACCCCTGCACCAACAACTTCTTGCGTAGCTCTTCATAGAGGGGCTTTTCGCCTGCAAGCATCAATTTTACTGAGTCTTCAGGATGAATACCCAACCACGCCAGTTCTTCGAAAAGTTCTCGTTCCTCAATGAACTGCTCATTGAGCTTTTCCTGATTGGCTAGGACTGTACTGAGCATAGCAACTTCGGCTGCTTTTTGCATTCTTGTATCTAAAGTAGTATAGACTGTTAATCCACCCCTGTAAATATCGATATCAAGTGAATCTGAAATCTGCTCCAGTTGTCGCCGAACATGCTCTGTAAAGTAAGGAGCTATCCCTTGATCATCCGATAGATCAACTACATTGAGAGACGCTGACTTGGCCGACTTGTACCTTTTTCGGGATATTTTTCCTTGATTCAGCATTAACCTAAGAACCGTGTTTCTTCGCCGGAGAGCTACCTCAGGATGTTTTATGGGACTGTAATGTTCAGGTGCCGGCAACAAACCCACAAGAAGTGCAGATTCATCCAAAGTCAAATTCCTTACATCTTTGGCAAAATAACGTTTTGCTGCAGCTTGCGCACCGTACGTGCCGTGTCCAAAATAAATAGAGTTGAGATACATCTCCATTATCTCGTCTTTCGTATACCTTTTTTCCATCTGAACTGCCGTTAGGATTTCTTTAACCTTTCGATTGATGGTCTTGGAAAAACCGATTCGATCATAAAGATTCCTCGCAAGCTGTTGAGATAGAGAACTGAATCCTTGTTTATAACGCATGGCTGCCAGATTTACCACCACTGCTCTCAGGAAGTCGCGCATGGAAATCCCCCAGTGGTTATAAAACCTGTGATCCTCTGAGGCGACAACTGCGTTTACGAGATCACTGTAATACCGCCCAGTTGACGGGTCGAAACTTCGCATTTGCTCCAAGGGGAGAAAGATGCGGCGCTGAGTGTAAAGCTCTTTAAGCATAATACCATCATCAGAATAAACTTTGGTTACAAGATCAGGATCAAAATTTTCCAGTTTCTCCAGCGGAGGAAGATCTTTGGAAAGAAATACTATATAGATTCCAGCTATAACAAATAACAAAATTAAGCATATAAAAAATAGACCGAGCAGCCTGGGCCATGTTGTCCACTTTCTTTGTATAGTTTTAGTCATCTTTCTCAGATTACTATGAATTTACTATACGATAATTTAAGCAAAGCGTTTCAATAAAAATTAGGGCAGTAAAGATTAGGACAAATCTTAAAAAGACACTCAACCACTGATTAACTTATCAGCAACGATATTTGATTTACCTTTTATTACCTGATGGAGGGATTGACCATGACTGTCCATCGTTACAACTGTCGGGAAGTCCTTTACTTCAATCACCCACATCGCTTCCGGAATACCAAACTCTTCCAGTTTAAGTACATCGTGGACTTTTACAACTGCCTTTGCCAGAAGAGCAGCAGTTCCTCCGATGGCGTGCAGATAGACTGCTCCGTGTTCTTTCAGCGCAGCCAGTGTTTTATCTCCCATTCCACCTTTACCAATGACAGCACGAAGATCATATTCCTTAAGTACATCTCCCTGATACGGTTCTTCACGGATTGAGGTTGTGGGACCTGCAGCTACAAAAATCCATTCATCATCTACCTTTTTCACTACCGGTCCGCAATGATAAATCACCGTCCCTTTCAAAAGGTTTCGAATCTCGTCCGGCTTCTCTTCATACATCCAAGCGTGGGCGTTATCGCGCCCAAGAACCATAATTCCATTCAAGCTGACTTCATCACCGACCTTCAGCGTACGAACCTCTTCTTCGCTGACTGGAAACTTTAGACTAATCATAGCTTACCTCTTCTGAACTGTAATTCAAGGTAGCATGGCGATCTGCCCAGCACATGTAAGCGATAGATACAAAAAAAGATGCCGGCAGGCGATGAGCAGCCCCAACCTTTACCCCAAGAACGGTGGTGTTGCCTCCAAATCCCATAGGGCCGATACCAAGTATGTTCAGATCTTTGTACAGTTTCTCTTCAAGTTTTGCCATCTCAGAATCAGGATTGGTGTCGTCAATATTCCGGAAGATCTGCTTCTTAGCAATAAGCATTCCGATTGCTCTGTCACCGCCGATACCCAAACCGATTATCCCGGGAGCACATCCCAAACCTTGAGCTTTATTGACGGCATCAATCACACATTTATAAACACCGTCCAAGTTGCGTCCTGCTTTTAATTTGTTATCGGGCAGTTTATACTGAGCTGATACATTTTCGCTGCCTCCGCCTTTCAATGCCAGCTGCATATTAATTTTGGGTTCATCCCATTCTTCGAAATGAATTAAAGGTGACATGACTCCAGAATTGTCGCCGGTGTTCCTACCCGTAATCGAATCGACCATGTTTGGACGAAGATAAGCTTTTTCAGTCGCCGTTTTGGTAGCTTCGACGATAACCTTCTCCACTTTACGAAGAGAAACACCTACTGGAACTGTAACATAGTAAATGTTCGTACCTGTATCCTGGCATATGGGAGTTTCATCCTCTCGAGCCATCTGGGCATTTTCCAACATAAGCTTTAGAACAGACTGCGCGGGACTCCCTGGCTCCTCACTATCGCGACCTTTCTCCATTGCAGAAATAACATCTGCCGGCAGTTGAGTTGAAGCGCGTCGAATCAGCTCTACAACAGCATTGTGAAGCTTCTTCTCATCAATCTCAAATTTCATAATTACTTCCAATCAGGACAAACTTCGGTAAATCAGGTTACTCGACCTCCCATGTGTCTGCTCCTCTGATAAGCGCTTCCAAGTTGCCCTCACCCAACTGTTCCTTGGCAGTTTTGATTTGTTCATCGAGTCTATCCTCATAAGTAGACATTTTTGCCACAAAAAGTACACCTATGGGCGTAGGAAACTCGGAATCATAAGTAAAATTAGTTAGAACGTCTGCGATATTTTTATCAGTTTCATTATGAATCAATAAATCATCTGTAGAATAATCGCCATCAAGGGTCACCACTTCCGGCTTGAAACCGTTCAGTCTTATACCCTTATTTTTCTCTTTACCGAAAATCATCGGTTTTCCGTTTTCCAACTCCAAGACGTGGTCACCTTTAGTTTCCTTTTCCGTCAAAAGTCTGAAAGCACCGTCGTTAAAGATTAGACAGTTTTGATACACCTCGAGAAACGAGGCTCCCTTATGCCCATGAGCTCTTCCGAGCATTTTCTGTAGATGGCTCGGGTATCTATCGATAGACCGGGCCACGAACGTAGCCTGAGCACCTAGCGCAACCGCTGGTGGATTAAACGGTGTGTCCAATGAGCCAAAGGGAGTGGACTTCGTTACTTTACCCAGTTCAGATGTTGGAGAATACTGACCTTTTGTCAAACCGTAAATGCGGTTGTTGAATAGAACTATATTCAAGTCAATGTTACGTCTCAAGACGTGGATGAAGTGGTTACCACCAATGCTGAGAGAATCTCCATCTCCCGTAACAACCCAGACGGATAAGTCAGGTCGTGCCAGCTTTACACCGGATGCGAGGGTCGGTGCACGACCGTGAATGGTATGGAAACCGTACGTATTCATGTAGTACGGAAATCGGCTGGAACAACCGATGCCGGAAATAAATACGAAGTTTTCTCTGGGTATTCCCAGATCCGGCAAACTCTTCTGGGTCTGTGCCAGGATGGAGTAATCACCACATCCCGGGCACCAGCGAACATCCTGATTCGAAATAAAATCCTGACGTGCTAACTTTTGTCCTCTCTCCTGACTCATCTGCCTGACTCCAACATTTCATTGGCAACTTCTTCTATCCGATAGGACCTTATAGGCTTACCGCGGACAACATTCATCCCTTTAGCATCCACGAGATATTCAGCTCTGATGAGCTTCAGGAATTGTCCACGATTTAGCTCAGGCACAAGTATCTTCTGATATTTTAAAACGATCTCACCCAAATCTGCCGGCAGAGGATTCACCCATCTTACATGAGCGTGTGATACTGATTTTCCCTCATCCTGCAAACGCTTCACCGCTGTCCGGATAGAACCATAGGTACTGCCCCAGCCTAAAATCAATAAATCACCTATGGGTTCACCATAGAGTTCTGTAGGATCTATTTCGCGGGTGATGCCGGCGACTTTTGCTTCCCGCAGCTCTATCATTTTCTGATGATTCTCGGGATCATAACTAACGTTACCAGAACCGTCTTCTTTCTCTAAACCGCCGATTCGGTGTTCCAATCCGGGTGTGCCGGGAATTGCCCACGGACGGGCCAGTGTCATTTCGTCGCGGAGATACGGCTTAAAGGTCTCACCATTACTCTCAGTAAATTTCACCTCTATTTTTTCAAGATCAGATAGATTCGGCAAAAGCCACGGTTCCGATCCGCTGGCCAGATATGCATCAGAGAGAACGATAATAGGCGTCATGTATTTGAGAGCCACCCGGCAAGCTTCATAAGCTGTATAATAACAGTCACTGGGAGATATTGCCGAGATGACAGGTATAGGTGACTCACTGTTCCGGCCAAAAAGGGCTTGGAACAGATCAGCTTGTTCTGTTTTCGTAGGCAAACCCGTACTCGGTCCCGCTCGCTGAATATTTATTATCACAAGAGGTAATTCTGTTATAACAGCCAGCCCCATGGCTTCACTCTTCAGGGCAATCCCCGGGCCGGAAGAAGCGGTAACAGCCAGACTCCCAGCAAAAGCAGCACCGATACTGGCACCGATGCTGGCAATCTCATCTTCTGCCTGAAAAGTGCGAATTCCGAAATTCCGGTAAAGAGAAAGCTGATTAAGAATCTCACTGGCCGGTGTGATGGGATAACCACCAAAAAACAGTGGCAGACCCGACTTCTCAGAAGCAGTCAGTAGTCCAAGCCCTAGGGCATAGTTGCCTGTAATGTTCCGGTACGTCCCTTTAGCCAATGGGGCAGGGGCAACAGTGTAACTACTGGAAAAAACCTCAGAAATATCTCCAAAGTGATTTCCTGCTTTCAGAGCTCTTACATTGGCTTCAACCAGTTCAGGACGTTTCTTGAACTTCATATTTAGCCACTTGATGGTAGGTTCCATGGGACGACCATACATCCAAAAAGTCAACCCAAGAGCAAACATATTCTTGGTACGCTCCACGGTTTTCAACGGAAGTTTCATATCTTCAAGTGCCTTGGTTACAAGCTCGGTAATTTCAACATCCAACACCATGAAGTCATTTAGAGAATCGTCCGTCAAAGGATCAGTTTCATATCCTGCCAGTTTTAGATTTTTCTTCTGAAAGTTAGACTTATTGGCAATGAGAGTTCCTCCGGGTCGAAGGTCTTGAATGTGCATCTTGAGTGCGGCAGGATTCATGACCACAAGAACATCAACCCTGTCGCCGGGTGTAAAAATATCCTGACTTGAAAACTGAATCTGGAAAGCACTGACACCCGCTAGGGAACCTGCAGGAGCCCGGATTTCTGCAGGGTAGTCAGGAAAGGTCCCTAAATCATTACCCACCATAGCTGTGGTAGCAGTAAAGCGGTCTCCCATTAGCTGCATCCCGTCACCGGAATCACCCGCAAAACGAATTACAACATTCTTTATGGGTTTGGTATTGTCTGACATTTATCTACTTAATAAAAAGATATAGCCGTGAACTGTAGGTTGTGTAACCGCTTCCCTCTTTGTTATCAGCAAATTAATTTACTATCATTTCCGGGCTTTGACAATTGAAACGAGAATTCAGCAGGAGACCTGTGAAGCAAGGGTGCGGAGGAGCAAAAGAGAAAGGGAGATGGGAAATAGAACACCCTTCACCACTCACCAGTTATCCCACAGGGTACTGCACACAATCACTCACTACTCTACTATTCTTGCATATTGCCGTTGTTCGTCTTAAACTACGACTAAGATGTCCAGTTTAGACTCCCGAAATCAATTAGCTCTCTTTCCTGAATTGGATGATCATCCATCGCTGCCCTCGATTACTACTCTCCCTGAATTCGATCGGGCCATGGACAACCTCATCAAGATGAGTGACCTGGGTGCCTTCATTTCCATAAACGTCCACGGCGTGAAGAAAACGTTCTCAATCCACACCCGTGAGCTGGAAATCCCTGACGATTTCCTTAAAGAAGAATTTATTGATGGCGCTTCTCCTACCTTCCACCTCTTTCCGCTAGAGATACGCAACCAGCTCAAAAAGCTAATGTATGAGATCACCGGCTTTTTCAATCAGAAAAACTCGTTTAAGTCACCTTTCGGCTATTTTCTCTACCGGCCGTACTTCCGCATCTGGACTAAATTTGTTGAAGGACGGAAGGAGCACGTGGAGGCATTTCTGGAAGACTCCCAGCGGGGATGGACTTACGGTCAGCATTTTCGCCATATGTTTGAGAAGGGATACAATTACTTGCGGGAAGCAGCAGACGACACAGCACCTTGGGAGTTTCAGGACGCTGCCTTGCTGCAGGATATCCGGGAGACCCGCCGCCAGTTGAAAGAGAATCCACAGACGCATCACACGCTAGATAAAACCACTCTCGACTACCCCATTAAGGCAGTCTGCTTGAAGACCCTCCGTATCCCCACAGAACTGGAAGGCTACATGCGGCAACTCAGTATCCACTTCGCGTTCAAGTCTATCCACTTGGACTACCTTAAGGATGTGGAAGTCCGAACCGTGGAGGATGTGAAGAGATTGAGTGAGAGGATAGGAGAGGAACTGTGAAATTGAAATACTATATAGCGCGCTTTATTTCGGCGTTATGATGCATTTTAATGACAAAGTAAGTAGTTAGCATATAAGATTTTCCCCTCCCGACTCTCCTCCCTCCGCCCTAAATTCGGCCTATGGCAAGTGAAGAAGCCAAGCGACTGACGCAGTACAGCCACGGTTCCGGTTGAGCCTGTAAGTTAGGTCCTGAGGACCTGGCTCAGGTTCTGAGCCTGCTGCCTGCATCAGATGATGAGAACGTAATCGTCGATTTCCACGGAGTTGACGATGCAGCAGTGGTGCGTCTCGACGGTGAGAATGCCATTGTCCAGACAGTTGACTTTTTCACTCCAATTGTTGATGATCCCTACGCTTTCGGTCAGATCGCCGCCGCCAACTCCCTCTCCGATATTTACGCCATGGGAGCCGAACCGCTATTCGCTTTGAACATCGTCGCCTTCCCTTCCAAGGATCTTCCCATGGAGACATTGGCTGAAATACTCCGCGGGGGAAGCGACAAGGCTAAGGAAGCAGGAATCAGCATCGTCGGCGGACACAGCATTGATGACAAGGAACCTAAATATGGATTGGTGGTTACGGGCCGGGGAGTTGTTGGGAAACTAATCCAAAACTCCACTGCTCAAGCGGGTGATGCATTGATACTCACTAAACCGATAGGGACAGGAATCATCGCTAGCGCAATCAAGCGGGGCGTTGCGACTGATCAGTTAATCCATGAAGCTACCAAAATCATGAGCACCCTGAACCGGACTGCTGCGGATCTAATGCTTAACCACGGCGCTCACTCCGCCACGGATGTCACCGGATACGGACTACTGGGACATCTGCTGGAAATGTGTCAGGCCAGCGGTGTTACCGCAGAGGTGAATTATGACAGTCTGCAGTTCATCGAAGGGGTAGAAGAACTGGCTCAGAAAGATGTAATCCCCGGCGGTAGCAAACGCAATCTCGACTTTGTATCGCCTCATGTCATATTCCCGGACGACCTTCCCCACCACCGGAAAATCATGACAGCTGATGCCCAAACGTCCGGAGGGCTTCTCATCTCAATACCAGAAGAGAATGTTCAAAATTTCCTGGAAGAGTTCGAAGAAAACTCATCCAACCCCGCTTTCCGGATCGGCACAATTCGGAAAAAGAGTAAGTACCACATCATTATCTCCTGAATTTTGTCAGGAAGACGACTAACTTTTTAAAAGCATTAAATTATATTGACCACTAATAAGACTAGAAATATCGTATTTCTATTGACATTAACAGAAAAGGTTACGTAATATTAATACGATGAAATCAATCGGATTAATATTTGTTTTTAGAAAAGAGGACAATCATGGGTGAAATCACAACTGCCCGCCGACCGAAGAAGTGCCCTGAATGTCATATAGTTTGGGAAGATTGGCAGAGCAGTACCATTCACCGCTGGGGAGACAAAACCGGTGCCTGGGTTTGGAGAGAACTGCAGGACTTCCCTGCTATTGGTTGTAATACTGAAATTTGTCCGGATTGTCAGGATAATTCCCACCAGATTATAAAAGTGGCCAGTGGTGTCTCAGACTGAGTTAAGAAGGAGAAACCGGATTTTATTTGCTTCTGTTCCTATTGAGGTAAAAAGTCATTTAAATGTTATTCACTTTTACATTTTGTCGTAACTACCTGCCAATAAAAGAAAAATTCCAGACACTATTATGACCCCAAAACTAGATACAGTCAAGTCACTAACCGAACAGGAATACAAGTACGGTTTCGTCACAGACATTGAGCAAGAAACTTTCCCGCCCGGTTTGAATGAGGATGTCGTCCGTGCTCTTTCTGCCAAGAAAAAGGAACCGGAATGGCTTACCGAATGGCGACTGAAAGCATATCGACACTGGCTGAAAATGGAAGAACCAACTTGGCCGAATGTTCATTACAATCCAGTGGACTATCAGGCCATCAGCTACTACTCCGCTCCCAAAAGCCAGGCCGACGGGCCTCAAAGCCTGGACGAAGTGGATGCCGAACTTCTGGAAACCTACAATAAGCTGGGCATTCCGCTTGAGGAGCAGAAACTGCTTGCCGGCGTGGCGGTGGATGCTGTATTCGATTCAGTTTCTGTCGCTACGACATTCAAGAGCGAACTAAAGAAACACGGAGTCATCTTTTCCTCTTTTTCCGAAGCGGTCCAGAATCATCCTGAACTGATACAGAAATATCTTGGGACTGTTGTTCCATCCACCGACAATTTCTTTGCAGCCTTGAATGCAGCCGTCTTCAGCGACGGTAGCTTTGTTTACATCCCAAAAGGTGTCCGATGCCCCATGGAACTCTCCACTTACTTCCGTATTAACGCTTCCAATACCGGGCAGTTCGAGCGAACTCTCATCGTAGCTGAAGAAGGGAGCCACGTCAGCTACCTGGAGGGTTGCACGGCTCCTATGCGGGACGAAAATCAGCTCCACGCCGCCGTGGTGGAACTGGTGGCGCTTGATGATGCTGAGATTAAGTATTCCACAGTACAAAATTGGTATCCCGGCGACAAAGATGGTAAAGGTGGTATTTACAATTTTGTAACAAAGCGGGGAGCCTGCCGCGGTAAAAATTCCAAAATTTCGTGGACTCAAGTAGAAACAGGATCAGCCATTACCTGGAAATATCCCAGCTGTATTCTGCAAGGAGATAATTCAATGGGACAGTTTTACTCTGTAGCTCTGACCAATAACTATCAGCAAGCCGACACTGGGACAAAGATGATCCACCTGGGAAAAAACACACGGAGCACAATCATTTCCAAGGGAGTAAGTGCCGGGTTTGGGCAAAACAGTTACCGCGGAATGGTGAAGATCATGAAAGGTGCGGAGAATGCCCGGAACTACTCGCAGTGCGACTCGCTGCTAATCGGAGATAAGTGCGGCGCCCATACATTTCCATACATTGATGTGCGAAATCCTTCAGCTCAAATGGAACACGAAGCGTCAACTTCCACCATTGATGAAGACCAAATCTTTTACTGTAACCAACGGGGCATCTCAACGGAGGACACTATCTCCATGATTGTGAACGGGTTCTGCAAGGAAGTATTCCGCGAACTCCCCATGGAGTTTGCCGTGGAAGCCCAAAAACTTCTGGAAGTCAGCTTAGAAGGGAGCGTTGGTTAAAAACTTACCACCAACCTTATAAATGGAGTCTTCATGCTACAAATAACAAATCTACACGTAAACGTTGAGGGGGAGGAAATCCTAAAGGGTCTCAACCTCTCGGTTTCCCCAGGAGAACTACACGCCATCATGGGACGAAACGGTTCGGGAAAAAGTACTCTTGCCAATGTCATCGCTGGACATGATAAATACAAAATCCAGAGTGGCGAAATTCTTTATGATGGGAAAGACCTATCGGAAATGAGTCCTGAAGATCGTTCGCTTTCGGGTATTTTCATGTCTTTCCAGTACCCGGTTGCTATACCTGGTGTGAACAATACCTATTTCCTGAAAGCTGCTTTGAATGCTCAAAGAAAACATCGGGGCGAGGAAGAGATGGATGCCATGGATTTTCTTACTTTCATCAAGGAACAGATGAAGAAAGTGGAAATGGGCGAGAGCTATCTTCGGCGGGCTGTAAACGAAGGTTTTTCCGGCGGCGAAAAAAAGCGTAACGAAATTCTCCAGCTTCTGGCACTTGAGCCGCGGCTTGCTGTACTGGATGAGACCGACTCCGGCCTCGATATTGATGCTCTGAAAATCGTCGCTCACGGAGTAAATAACTTTCGTAGAGATGATCGTGCTATTGTAGTTATTACCCACTATCAGCGGATTCTACAGCACATGGAACCGGATGTAATTCACGTCTTGCTGGACGGCCGTATAGCCAAGACCGGCGGGAAGGAACTTGCCATGGAGCTTGAGGAGAAAGGGTATTCGTGGCTTGAGGAGGAAGCTGCCGCAGACTGAAGCAATGAGCGATACAATTAATAGATACAAACAACAGTTTAAGGCGATGATGAAATCTCGAGATGGGGACATTTCATCAACTGTCGAACTGCGGCAGGGTGCCATGGATTGCTTCAGCGAGTTGGGCTTCCCTACTACCAGAATGGAAGCGTGGCGGGAGACGGATATTTCACAACTTACCAAGCGGGATTATTCTTTTGCTACTACCAAACCTCTTGATCTATCCCATAAAGATATTGCACAATTTCTCATTGATCCTGCTCACGTTTCTACTGTTGTCATCGTGGATGGCAACTATTCTGAGGAACTGTCTTCCATTCATGAAACTGCTTCCAAAGCAGGTGCCATCAAGCTTTTTTCCGAAATCGCAAATAACGAAGTACTGAAATCTACAGTTGGGAGCCTCGCTCCTTTCCAGAAAGATGCCTTCGTCGCTCTCAACATAGCATTCATGAGCGACGGTATTTTTATCCGAGTGCCAAAAAACGAGATCATCCCAAAACCGATTCACATTCTATATCTTACCACTTCACATGAAAAAGAAGTGATGTTCCACCACCGAAATTTTGTTGTGCTAGAAGAAGGCAGTGAAGCAACTATTATTGAACATTACGCGAGCTTAGACGGAAGTCCATCTCTTACCAATGTAGTGACTGAAATGATTGTCGGTAAAAACGCTGGACTTAGGCATGTCAAAATTCAGGAGGAATCTGATAGAGTAGATCACATAGCAACAACACAAGCAGATATCCAGTCTAACGGTAATTACACAACTTCAACATTTTTGGTAGGGTCACGGCTTGGGAGGAACGATCTGCGAGTCAGACTAGCGGGCAAAGGAGCTGAGTGCAGCATGTCTGGTTTGGTGCTGGCATCCGAGGAACAACATCTTGACAACCATACACTAATTGATCATGAAGCACCATATTGCACCAGTCGAGAACTTTTTAAAGGGATTCATACTGATTCTTCCAGAAGTGTTTTCAATGGATGCATCGTTGTCAGGAAAGATGCCCAGCAAACCAACTCTGAACAAACTAACAAGAACCTGTTACTATCAGACAATGCCGTGGTAAACTCTAATCCACAACTGGAAATTTACGCTGATGATGTTAGCTGTTCACACGGTTCAACTACAGGCCAGCTCGATGAAGACGCAATCTTTTATCTGCGCTCCCGAGGTTTAGATGTCTTGACAGCACAAGGATTGCTGATTAACGGTTTTGCCAACGAGATTATTGACAGCGTCCAAATCGGAGCCGTTAACATTTACCTTTACCGACTCCTCTCCAATTGGCTTGCACAAATGAGGATAAACATAAATGGATGATTTGCGTGAACTGTATCAAGAATTAATCCTGGACCACAACCAGAATCCACATAACTATGGAGAGATGGATGACCCAACCGCAACAGCTGACGGCTTTAACCCTCTATGCGGTGATCGTCTAACTCTCTACTTACGTATGTCCGATGAAGTTGTGGAGGATATAAAATTCGTAGGATCAGGTTGTGCTATTTCCAAGGCATCTGCTTCCATAATGACGACTCTCCTCAAAGGTAAAACACGAAAAGAAGCAATAACTCTATTCGAAATGTTTCATAAAATGGTTACTACCGGAGAGCTTCCGGAAGGTGACTTGGGAAAACTGGCTGTCTTGTCCGGAGTCTATAAATATCCTGCTCGAGTGAAGTGCGCCGTACTGGCTTGGCACACCTCCAAGAACGCTCTCGAAGGAAAAGAGAGTGTGGCAAAAACAGAGTGACACGTGGAAAATAAGGAACAAGTAATATTCACCAGAGACTGTCGAGCAATCCTGATTCCGTACGGCGAATCGGTAACACTCAAGAAAGGTGACGAAGCGACCATCACTCAGGATCTGGGCGGAAGCTACACCCTCTTTATTCGCGGGAGTCTGGTACGCCTCGATGGAAAAGATGCCGATGCTATCGGAAAGGAACCGACTGTTGAGACTGACAATGATGACGATATTGCCTCTATCGCTACCGAGCTAGATGGCGAAACAGATCATGCTGAAGTGACGGAAGAAAACGTTTGGGACACACTCAAAACTTGCTACGATCCGGAGATCCCCATAAACTTGGTGGACTTGGGTCTGATTTACTCCTGCGAACTGAAGAAGCAGGAGAATGGCGGAACAAATGTTGAGATCAAGATGACCCTTACGGCTCCGGGCTGCGGGCTTGCGGATTTCATCACAGGTGATGCTCGGGAAAAAGTGAGGAAAATCCCTGGTGTTACTGACGTTACTGTAGAACTGGTTTGGGATCCGCCGTGGGATCGGAGCATGATCTCTGAAGCAGCTCAACTGCAGTTGGGAATGATGTAATTATGATAACTATGGCTACCAAAGAAGATCAATCATCCGCTACACTGGACGTGAACGCAATCCGTCACGACTTCCCTATTCTAAGTGGAAGCACGGTTCCTATTTATCTCGATAATGCAGCCACAACTTTGAAGCCCGCCTCTGTTATCTCAGCAATAAACAAATATTACGAAGAGTACAGCGCAAATGTCCACCGCTCCATCTATGCTTTGGGAGAGAAAGCGACTAAAGCATACGAAGATGCACGAGAAAAAACAGCTCGTTTCATCAATGCACCCGACAGCAGCCACATTATTTTTACATCCGGGACAACGGAAGCAATTAATCTTGTCGCCTACGCCTGGGGGCGATACAATCTCAAACCAGGCGACGAAATCCTCATTACCGAGATGGAGCATCACAGCAACATCATTCCGTGGCAGTTGGTTGCTCGAGATACCGGCGCCACACTCCGCTACATTCCCATTACTGAAAACGGCTCGCTTGATCTTTCCAACATTGACGAACTTCTCAATCCTAAGACTAAAATCGTAGCGATGATACATCAGTCCAACGTTTTTGGGACTCTCAATCCTGTGGCTCAACTCATTGCTAAAGCTAAAGATATTGGCGCGCTTACATTGGTTGATGCCGCACAGAGCGTGCCGCATTTGCCGGTGGATGTGGCTGCTCTCGACTGCGACTTTTTTGCTTTCTCCGGACACAAGATGCTGGGGCCAACCGGTATTGGTGTGCTCTACGCTCGGTTAGAACTCCAAGAAGCAATGGAACCGTTCCAGGGCGGCGGCGAGATGATCCAGCAGGTCACCATGGATAGCTCAACATGGAATGACGTACCTTGGAAGTTTGAGGCTGGGACTCCTAACATTGCTCAAGCAATTGGGCTTGGTGCAGCCATGGAGTATATCACATCTAAAGATCGAACACTCCTAATTCAGTATGAAAAGAGGTTGACCAACTATGCTATAAAATCACTCCAAGATATCACAGGAATGACCATCTATGGAGATTCTGATCCTCGAGGCCCTGTAATCAGTTTTAACGTAGACGGAATTCATCCACACGACTTGGCGCAAGTTCTTGACCAGCACAATGTGGCAGTTCGAGCTGGACATCACTGTGCACAACCGATCATGAACAGGTTAGGAATCACAGCTACAACTCGAGCAAGCTTCTTTTTCTACAATACGTCAAAAGAGATTGATTCGCTTTGCGAATCCATTGAAGATGCCAGAAAATTCATGGGGTTAAAATAAGAATGAACCTTGCCTCACAAACAGTACACAATTAATTTAACAACAGATTGAAGGAATCATATAGTCATGCTAAAATTCACTAAGAAAACCGAATACGCACTTATCGCTCTCCGGCATCTGCAGCTGGCAGGGAGCGGAGAATTGATCAATGCTAGAGAGATAGCCGAAGAATATAACATACCCCTTCCGTTATTAGCTAAAATCCTGCAGCAATTAGCAAAAAAGAAAATCGTCCGTCCTGTCCAAGGACCTAAAGGGGGTTATAAGTTGGCTGGTAATCTCTCTGATATCTCCATGACTTATTTTATAGAGATGCTGGAAGGACCTCTTGGAATGGCGGATTGCTCAGTCGAATCTAACTGTTGCCCTATAGAAACTTGTAACATCAAGATGCCTATTCAACGAATTAATGAAAACATCCGTGGACTTTTCGATAAGATGACCCTCTACGATATCACACATTAAAGGAGAAAACAATGTCTGTTACAGAACCCCAAGTAATCGAAGTACTGAAACAGTGCTATGATCCCGAAATTCCCGTCGATCTATGGAGTCTTGGTTTGATCTATGACATCAAGATTCAAGATCAGGACAACAACTGTTATATTGATATAATTATGTCTCTCACTACCCCTGGATGTGCTATGGGTAATTACATGGCACAGGATATTAAGACAAAACTGGAAGCAGTTTCTGAAATTACTGAAGCTAATGTTCGTGTCACATTCGATCCGCCATGGAACCCGGAAATGATGAGTGATGAAGCAAAGGGTAAACTAGGGTTTTCACCACCAGCTGCAACTGATCAGAAATCGAATTCAGTAGATTAGGAGTAAATCATGGCCAAAACAGAAGAACAGATACTACAGGATGTAAGTATTACCAAGGCAGCCGCCGAGCGACTCATCAAGATCCAAACTGAAAACGAGGGACAATTTCTTCGAGCATCAGTAAAAGGCGGTGGTTGTTCCGGGATGAGTTATCAGCTTGAGTGGGATTCGAATAAAGGTGAATTCGATAAGGTCTATCACCAGCACGGCATAGATCTTGTTGTGGATATTAAATCACTCCTCTATTTACAAGGTATGGAGATCGATTTCTCGACAGACCTTCTTTCGGGCGGATTCGTTTTCAACAATCCCAATGCTAATCGTACTTGTGGCTGCGGCACCTCATTCTCTGTATAGATGGAAATCATTTATCTCGACGATTTTCTCAACGAAGGTATCATTCGTGAAGAAGCTTTCCGACAATCTGTCAATGAATTTGATTGGTCTAAGTACGAAGGCAAAAAGGTGCTAATCAAGGGGTGCAGCGAAGTACCAGTACCAACTTGGTCTTACCTCATAATCACAGCTCATCTTGCTCAATTTGCAGAAAAGATACTTTATGGAGAGCCGTGTTCTGCCTTTGAAATATTCAAAAATCAAAATACAAATTGAATTTTATTTTCTCTCTTCCACGTTTTATCAGCTTTCATTAAACTCCAGTATATGTCAAAACAATCTAAAAGAGTTAGCTGGGAAGAATATTTCATGAACATCGCCCACGAAGTGGCTACACGTTCAACTTGCGATAGAAAATTTGTGGGTGCTGTAATTGTTCGTGATAAAACTATTCTCTCAACAGGATATAACGGTAGTCTACGAGGACTCCCACATTGTGATGAAGTTGGTCACGAGATGGAAAATGATCACTGCGTCCGTACCATTCATGCTGAAGCAAATGCTATTGTACAGTCAGCTCTTAATGGTGTCTCTCTAAGTGAATCAGAGATATATGTAACAGCCAGTCCTTGCTACAACTGCTTCAAGATGATAGCGAATTCCGGGATATCAAAAATATATTTCGGTGAATTTTACAGAGATGAACGTATAAAGAAG
The DNA here is from genome assembly GCA_002471865.1 of Fidelibacterota bacterium UBA7300. GTDB lineage: Bacteria > Fidelibacterota > Marinisomatia > Marinisomatales > UBA2128 > UBA2128. The sequence continues at coordinate 27,243 of DKQU01000058.1, forward strand.
CATGCTGAAGAATTGAGCATTGAACTCGTCCATCTTACTATATAATAGATGTATCTATTCAATTATAACTGAAACCAATAGTTAAGTTTTATAAATAGTGCATCAGTACTGGTTGTATTCCACTCATCAGCTTCTGATGAGTAATATTCACGTTTGTTTAAGTTATACACAACAAAAAGTGTACTTCCAGGTGAATACTCCCAACGTAATACAAATGTCCCTACACTATTGTCCAACTTGAAATCTGGGTCTCCACTATAAGGATATTCCTCGAAGATCAGGGTTTTCGGTGCCGTTAAATGCTTAAAGTCAGAGTATTTTATATCGGCTTTAAACGGCTGCAAAAACATCTGAAAAGATACATTAGGTGTAAACGTCCAGTTTATACGTACCTTAATATCATCCACATGTTGTGTAGATTTGCTGTAAATAACATTCGTCGAATTTAAATCATATATAGTTTCTATATACTCCAATTCCGTATTTCTCTGACTTCTCTCACCATTTAACGAAAGATCTAAATAATTAGTAGGTTTAAGAGTTAGTGATGATGAAGCCATAAAACCAGAACCCCCTAATTCATCTCTTCCAAAACCGTATGTGAATTGAAATATAGTTGATTTACGTCCGTCAGATCTAAACCAGGCCCACAAAGACCAATCTATTGGAGACGCTATTTCCCAAGGTGCACCTTTAAAAGTATCAGAATCATCAAATGAAGGAAATCTATAATCACCACCAAAACCAAATGCCCAATAGTTTTTTGTAATATTAGTTTGCTCGAAATTAAAATCTTTGTTTAATGACAGCCCGTCATTTCTCTCTTTGTAGAAAAAGTGACCATCTAACTCATTCCGAAGAAATGGCCCCCATGGATCTTGTTTACGAATCTCCCCCATGACAACAAATTTCCAAACACCGCTTCTATCAAGAAAACCGAGATCATTTAAGTCAAATGAATCTTCATACCACGACAAGGCACTACCAATTTCCCACCAGACAGGATCATCATATCCCATGAAAAACCTTCCGGCGTGACCGCTAACGCCATCCGTCAGTGATGTGAGTAGTTGACCGGTCAAGTCCAGTTTATTGTCCAAGAAACTCATATCCCAATTAAAACCACCCGTACTAGCTGATTTTCCATTTTTTCGACGTACATCTGTGAACATCATTCCCACGGTCGAAACATTATTAAAGACCGGTTTTTCTACTCGCCCAACCAGATAGTTGGTGTAAGGCTCCAATAGAAAATCTTCCGTCACAGTACTGGAGTCACTGTCAATGTATTCCCACGTACCATACACCTCGTCGGTTAAACTCTCAATTAAGCCAAAGCCCAAGCCGGACGGTGTCTTTCCTGTAATCTTTGCTGCAGCTAATATAGTGGTCGCATCAGGACTTTCGATAATTGAACCATTATCAGGATAAAAATAACCAGGTTCTTTCCCGATCCGCCGTGAATGAAACTGCTGAATTCGATGCTTGAAGAACGAACCTCCCTCAACAAAAAATGGTCGCTTCTCCTCGTAAAAGGTTTCGAATGCAGTCAAGTTAAGGACTGATGGATCGGCCTCAACTTGTCCAAAATCAGGATTGAATGTAAGGTTCAATGTGGTGTTGCTCCCCAGTCCATACTCCACATCGAGACCAATATTCTTCGCTAAGGGATCATTGCTTTCTACTTCATAACCACCCAGGGTATAAGGCAGTACCTCAATCTGCTCGGGAGCCGGAACACCTTCGATACCTTTCAGAACTCCGAATCTTGATACCATCCCTTCCACTCCGCGCTTTTTCCCTGGCCACTGTTGAAACTCTTGCTTGCGCTGAATACCGCGATCAATGACAAATCCCCAGTCATGATTTCCCCCTGCGTTAAACCTGAAAAGAGAAAATGGTAACTCAAACTCCGCAGACCATCCTTCAGTATCAATCCGTACAGCTACATCCCAGACACCATCCCATGAGAGATCAAAATTCTCATCATTATAAATATAGGCATCTATCTTGACACCTGCTGCATTCACATTAAATACAAATGCAGTTCGATCATCGTTACGACTGTCAAACAGAACACCAACCCAGTCTGCACTGCTCTCCGCTGCCTCCATCCAGGAATCACGACGGGCAAGACGTGCAACAATTTTCTCCGGTTCTGAATCATAGGCGCGAATTGCTACATAAATATTGTCGTTGTCATAAAGAATTCGAGCCTCAGTCGCTTCACTAGCTAGAGCAAGATTATCCGGGTCAAGCTGTAGAAAATTGGTTATGGGTTCTGCTAAACTCCAAACGTCATCCGTTAGAAGACCATCAATAGTTGGCTTAGTCTCTGTGCGTACAGCATGTGCAGTTCTCAGATGAAGTCGAGATAGATCAATCTCTTCTCCTTTTATTGAAAGAACGAGCAATAATGAAGTTAGAAATGTTAGAAGTGGCAGTTGAAAATTTCTCATCAGGTAGATATCAATATTATTTTTTCAGAAGCCGTTGAATTTAAACGAGCCACTAAACCAGCACAAGAACAATGAAAGTGCCTGAGTTGTATTTTCTATATATCTCACCAGTTACCACTATCCTTGTTTCTTGCACAGTAGAGATGTAATTTTTTATCCGTTATTATCAAAGTAAACTCACCAATTAAATTGCTGAAGGAATAATTCCTGTGAAAATTGCTGTATTGCTCAAACAAGTACCAAGCTCAGAATCATCTCTACGCCTAGATCCCGACAAAAACTGGATACAAGAGGACAACATTACCTTTGCTGTAAATGAAAGCGACTCCTATGCACTTGAGGAAGCACTCCAAATTCGTGAAAAACTCGGTGACAGTGAAATTATTGTTATCAGCCTAGGCCCGGAGCGAGCATCCCGGACAATTCGTGAAGGTTTATCAAAAGGTGCTGATCGAGGTATTCATATCGTAGAATCATTTCCATATACTTCAGATCCTTTCGAGGCTGCTTCGGTTCTTGCTACAGTACTGAAGGATGAAAACTTCGATTTGATTCTAACCGGTTTACAATCCGACGATATCGGGACCGGGCAGACAGGAGTAATCTTGGGTGAAATGCTGGGAATGTCTACAGCCACCTTGGTTATGGAAACTGAATTGAACGGAAACGACCTCCGCGTGAAGCGGGAACTGGAATCGGGTTGGTTCCAGTGGTTATCTATGAAACTTCCCTCCTGCATCACTATCCAATCTGGAATAAACACACCCCGCTACCCTTCTTTAAAAGGAATAATGGGTGCCAAGAAAAAGGAAATCAAAACCGTTTCTAAAGAAGAGCTGACTGCCAAGGGTGCATTGCAATCAATAAAAAAAGTGTATATCCCACAGAAGACGAAACGGACAGAAATGATCGAAGGAGATACCGATCAGGTAGCTGGCCAACTGACAGAAATATTAAAGCGCGACATAAGGGTCTTATAGCCATGGATATTTTAATTTTATTTGAACACCGTAACGGTAATATTCACCGCATGAGCATGGAAGCACTGGCCGCTGGTCAGGCCATGGCAAAAGAGTTGGGAGGATCAGCAGGAGCCCTCATTCTTGGTGATAGCACAGATGAGTTGGCTCAAAAGATTTCCGGCACGAACCTTGAAGAGATTTTGGTGGTAAATCACAGTCTTCTCAGTGGCTATAGCGCCGATGGATACGCCCAGGCTGTGCGTCAAGTTGTGGAAGCTGAACAGCCCAAATACATCATAGCTGGACACACCTACCAGGCCCGTGATTTCCTCCCAAAGATCAGCGCCATACTAGGCATTCCCCTCTTGGCTGATAATGTAAGTTACCGTATGGAAAACGGCTCTCCAGTTTTCACGCGACAAGTTTTTCAAGGCAAGATGGCTGCGGATTCAAAACCCACTGGAGAAGTACCGTGGATCATCACCTTCCAATCAGCCGCATTTCAAGAAGATACTATCGAGCCCGGCACTGCGGAAATTAGGGCTGTGGACGTTGCTCTTGACGAAAGCATGATCAAGTCTAAAGCAGAAGAACCGTTCCAGGAAGTCGCAGGCGAAGTGGATCTTTCCGTTGCTGATCTCATCGTTGCCGTGGGCAGAGGGGTTGGCAAAGAAGAAAATCTGCCTATGGTTCAGGAACTGGCAGACGTTCTAGGTGCACAGATCGGGTCCTCTCGTCCGGTAGTAGATGCAGGGTGGCTGCCGCCTGATCATCAGATCGGCAGTTCCGGTCAGACTGTTGCCCCTCAGTTGTATCTCGCCCTGGGAATATCCGGAGCCATCCAACATGTGGTAGGAATGAAGGGCGCTCGCAATGTGGTTGTTGTTAATAA
>DKQU01000060.1:0-20607 GCA_002471865.1 Fidelibacterota bacterium UBA7300
TTGAGGTTTTCTGCAGGAACAATCGGTATACCTAAATCTCCTGCACATTTTGCTACAGGTGTAGAAAGAGGATTTCGTCCTCGACCCTGCGGTTTATCCGGATTTGTTACAACTGCTGCAATCTCGTGAGATGAAGAAGAGAGCACAGTAAGAGAAGGAACCGAAAATGTCGGATTCCCCATAAATATTATGCGCATGGCGCGTCCGTTTACAGTACTATTCCTCTGGAAAACTGTTCTTGTGTTTCTTCTTTTTGACGATTTGTTAGTTCCTGAAGACGGTTCTTATACTGTTGAAATTGAAGTGGTGAAAGATAGTCAATCATCATTACACCATTCAGATGATCAATTTCATGCTGAAGAACTCGTGCCATGAGACCACCGAATTCGGATTCGATTTGTTTGCCTGTCTGATCTTGATACTTTAAAACTATCTCTTCAGGTCGAGTAACATCAAACCTGATTTCAGGTAGACTTAGACATCCTTCTTCAATTACACTTTCACCATTAAAATCTGTGATTTCAACATTTGCAAATACCATAGATTCATCCCACTCTTCAGTATGAGAAATATCTACCACCAAGAGGTTTAAATCGATACCGATTTGATTTGCTGCAAGACCGATACCCTCTTCTTCGTACATAGTATCAAACATATCTTGAATTAAATCCTCGATGCACGAGAAATCAGAAACCGGCTTAGCAAGCTTACTCAGGATCGGATCTCCATATGTTATAATGGGTCGTACCATCAGCTCTCATTTCTCTCCTTCTTAACCACATCTGAAATTGAAGATCTGGTAACTTCCAGTGTTGTCCCTTTTCCAACATTTAATAGGATGACTGTTTCTTTTTCCTTAAATCCAGCAATAGTTCCCCGTATCCCCCCAACAGTAATAACACGATCTCCTTTTTTCAAAGTTTCCAGCATTAACTTTTTCTGTTTCTGTTGTTTCATCTGTGGGCGCATCATAAAGAAATAGATGACAACAAAGATCAAGATGAAAGGTAAGAACCCACCTATAGCTGAGCCTGCTCCCCCATTTCCTTGTGCAAATAGAATATCCAATGTTACTCCTCCAATTAATTAAGTGAAAAATTACTTCCTCGACCGAGGAAAAACAAGTTAAAGGACTGGTAATATCAACTGTTTAATAAGAGTTTTATTCTAGGGAATCCTCTACAATATCATCCCTTAACTTTTCAATTGGCGATTTAAATTTAGCTGATTTTTTAGCTCCAACACATTTCTTAGTTCGCGGACAAATTCTAGCCCAAGTACAAATTACCTCAGGAGGTAATCCAACAGCATCGTTGGCGAAGCCCATGTTCAAAAGACCCAGAGCAGGCTTAAACTCTCTCTGAACCTCATCTTTAAGTGGTTTCCCAGGATGATTTACCACATGTTCTTCCACAGCATCAATTATACATGAAAAGGTTTTTCCTGTTGATTCAAGAGCAGGCTGTAAATCAATTCCCATTCCCAATACATGCCTGTTGCCAGCAGCGTCCCTAGTTGGCACATTATAGCAGGCATAAAGATTTCTCATTTCATCATTTTTCATTAAAGACAGTTGAGTAACATGTTTTATACCGATGTTGTTCGTAGCTTGGAAAATACCCCATTTAATACAGATACTATCTGGGTGAAGAGCATCGTGATGATGTGGAAGTGGGATGTTATTTCCTCGGTAATAAACCCTTACAAAATTAGGAGGATAAACATCAAAATAATGCCAGTGCCTATAAGGTGATACTGATGTCATTCTTCTCATGATTAAAGAGGGTGTATAACCAAGTTTAACTGTTTTGGTTACGTCGTACTTTGAACGTATTAAAAATCGTTTAAATAGTTGTCGAGGAAGTAATAAGGCAGAGGCAAAATAACTGCACTCATAATCTCGCCATGCTACCAAAACATCTCGCTGGTGCTGTACAAAAGTGGGTGGTATTTCTCCCTCTGGAGCTGCTCCGAGTTCACCTCCAGTAGCATGGTCAGAAATGATACCATCACCACCATGGAGAACCATGTGTGCCAGTCTTAATGAAATCTCAAATTTGAGCCGATCTTGCTGTTTTTCTAAACGCTTGTTAATCCATATTGTGTCCGGTGATTGAAAAAAAGATCGGACAAGAGAACGAATTTCTTCTCCTGCTTCTTCTACGGTGACCTTCACAGGTGGATTATCAAACCATTTTATCTTCAAATTCACTCGTTTACAAATATCGAAAATTGTATTAAGATCCATAGGTAACTTTTTGTTCCCTAAAGATTCTGCTTCTCTTTCTAAGTCAGGAAAGTGATTCTTCTGCCGTTCTCTAAGTGCACTTATTAGTGCATAGGCAAACCTTCGTCCTGAAGTACCAGTTTGCGTCAAAACATCTGGGATAGCTCGAGAAAGAATTGACTTATCAAAAAGTACTCTAGGCTCAAGTATAAATTCATTTGTCACATGAGAATCCACTTCGTCAATCCCCGTAGAATCATCTATAAACCAAGTAGTAGTTTCACTAAATACCTCACAAAAAATATCTAAAAGTTTATCCGTTGGGTAGCGTCTCCCTGTTTCCAAAAGACTAAGGTAAGAAATAGAAGGAGCATTTTCAGCATTCACTGCGATACAACGATTCATCAGATCTTCTAACGTCAAGCCAGAATCCTGCCTTTTCTTTCGCAATTTAATTCCAAAAAAATGTGACTTTCGTTTATTCATACTGGTTGTTATTATATCCACTCATTATAGAAAACAAGATATTATGTAAAATTTACATTGTCAAGTTCCATAGTAAACTCTTTTGTTGACTTAAATAAATTCTGAAAGTTATTTTATTTAAGGACTAAGACCTTTACTAAAGGGAGAATGCAGTGAATATTGAAGAAATAAAACTAGAGCTAAAAGAACACGGAACTAACAACAGACAAGACGATGTTAAACTAAATACCAATGAATCAATCTTACAAATTGAACACCGCCAAGCTCGAGAATTTATAGGCGAATGGATTTACAGCAGGCATGGAAGTATAGGTGCTGGAGAAATCTAAAATTCCCGGATTATTTTTATTATCTAATATTTAATACTCTACATAAAATAACTGAACCCGACCTATCTTGACACTAAGCCAAGATTAAATCGGGTCCAAAGAGACATCCCCCCATTAAGAGTGAGGTGATGTATTATTTTATGCTGTGCTTATTTACTAACTTTTGTAAACAAGCAGGAAGAGGAGTAACGCAATCAGCCCTACAATACCTTCTGAGGCAAAACTGCTCACTATCTCCCCCACATTGTTCACGACACCTGTAGTTCCTGGAAATAGAATGTCGATCACAACGAACAGTAGGATAAGAGCGATGCCGAATTCAAAAATGTCCTTCAACCATCCGCTCGTTGTCCTTAGAGTATCTCTGAGTGTAGCCATTCGATTAGATCTCCTGATTCGATTGGTAGGTGAGTATCCCCCAACCCCTATTCAAGAAATAACACCCGAACAGGGAAGAAAATTACAGGTAATAATCCGCCCCCTCAAACTTGAGGGGACGAACTTTCCCTTATGAATCCCGCCTACTACCGGTAAATGGATAGGAATACGATGAAGGTAATGAGGCCAACGAGACCTTCACTCGTGAACTCTGACACGAGATCTGCAACGTTACCAACAATACCTGTCGTACCTGGGAATAGGATATCTACAATCAGGAACACCAATGCTAGGGCTAGACCCAGATTAACGATATCACCGGCCCAGCTCGTTATGGTGGAAAATGTATCCTTTAATGTAGCCATTATGAACCCTCCTACTTGGTTAGTGACTTACTATTGTCTTTACCTGTTACCAACTCTAAGCTAGCACCCCAAATGAAGTAGAAAAATCTGCTTCTTTCATTTGAGTCACAGGACTAGACACGAAGATAAATCTTGTGTGGATTATATGAGTTATTTCTGATCGCTCCGAGATCATAACTTCAGTAATTAAGGCAATGCTAAGCACTTCTTGAATAAATGTCAAGAAAAAATTGAAAATGACTTATAATACTTTTTCTTGTTATTTCGGGTTATCTCGAGGAGAAATAGGCTTTTATACAGGGTAAATAAAAATTTGTTTAAATGTTAAATTTTCGGAGTCTTAGTGAATTTATTACCACAGACAGCGAACTAGCCGCCATTGCTGCAGAGGCAAACATTGGATCAAGTAGAACACTAAAAAAGGGAAATAGAACCCCAGCAGCTACCGGTATTCCTATGGAATTATATACAAATGCGAAGAAGAGATTCTGGTGTATAGTTTTTACAGTTCTATGGCTCAATGATATAGCCGATCTGACTCCGCTCAAGTCACCACTGATTAATGTAACATCAGATGCCTCCATTGCGATATCAGTACCTGTTCCAAGGGCGATCCCCACATCTGCCTGAACCAAAGATGGAGCATCGTTTATCCCGTCTCCTACCATTGCTACTTTGTTTCCTTCCTTTTGTAAACTTTGTATTTCAGCAGCCTTATCTTCAGGTAAAACACCTGAAATTACCCTATCTATTCCAACTTGTTCTCCAATAGCTTGTCCTGTCTCTGCCGTATCACCTGTCATCATAAATGTTTTGATACCACTCTGATGTAACAGTGATATTTCATCAACCGCGGTTTTCTTCACAGAATCAGCCACAGCTAGAACACCAATTATTCTTTTATCAATTGCAGTCAAGATAGCTGTTTGGCCTCGCTTTGTAATCTGCTCTACTTCTTGACTGACCTGACCTATATCGATACCGGCCTGCTTCATTAGCCTTGGGCTTCCAACTATCACATGTTTCCCCTCAACTTCAGCTTCAGCACCATGTCCGGGTTGTGCTTTAAACCCAGATACTGACGGCAAAACTAAGTTGAAATCCTTAACTATTTCCAAAATTGCCTTTGCTAACGGATGCTCAGAGAGCTTTTCGACACTACCGGTAAACTGGAGAATTTCTTCTTCAGTATGACCATCGTATGGTACGACTGCCACTACTGATGGCTTTCCTACTGTAAGAGTACCGGTCTTATCAAATACCACTGTATTAACTTTATGAATTGTCTCCAATATTTCACCACTACGGATAAGAATACCCATTTCGGCTCCCCTACCCGTACCAACCATAATGGCTGTCGGGGTTGCTAATCCCAAGGCACAAGGACAGGCTATTATGAGTACAGAGATAGCATTAAGCAGTGCAAATGGAAGAGATTCTATATTGAGCCAAATGGTGAAAGTTATAAGCGAAATCACAATGACGATTGGAACGAAATAGCTGGCGATCTTGTCAGCCAATCGCTGAATGGGAGCTTTGGATCCCTGTGCCTCCCGGACAAGTCGAACAATCTGTGCTAAAACAGTCTTGGTTCCTACTTTTCGTGCCTCAAACCGAAAGCTCCCCATTCTGTTTACAGTAGAACCAATGACATCATCACCCAAACTTTTGTCAACAGGCATACTCTCACCTGTCACCATTGATTCATCCACAGCCGAGCTTCCTTCCACTACTACTCCATCCACTGGAATTCTCTCTCCCGGCCGGACCAGCACCAGATCTCCTACTACTACTTGCAGGGTGGGAATTGTGATTTCCTCACCGTTTCGTATAACTGTAGTTGTTCTTGGCTGTAATCCGATAAGCTTCCGGATAGCACTCGATGCCCTTCGTTTGGCCTTCGATTCCAGCATTCTGCCGAAAAGGATCAATGTTATAATAACTGCTGCAGTATCGAAGTAAACGTCAGGTGATTGCCCGGCAGTAGTAATAAAATCTGGAGCCAACGTTGCCAATGCACTATAAATGTAGGCACTCGATGTTCCTAAGGAAATCAAACTATCCATGTCAGCTTTACCATGGCGAGCCCGAATAATGGCATTCCTAAAGAACTGTCTTCCTGACCAGAAGAGGATTAGTGCAGTCAAAACTAACATCGCTATTCGTATTATCTGCTGAGATATCTGAGAAAGGATTGGCAGATGAGAATGAAACGATCCTACAAAAACCAGGGTAGTCAGTCCTGCAGCAACGATAAATCGAATTTTAAGATTCTGAAATTCTGCTTCCTGTTCTTTTTTGAATTCTGTTTCATCATCCAAGTCGGTTTTAAGCTCCACCGCCTCGTAACCCACAGATAAAACAGAATCAAAAATCCCCTGCATATTAACTATATCTGCAGCAAGTTCCACTTGAGCTGTCTCCGTCGCCAGATTCACACTGGCCGATATAACACCTTCTGCCTCACTAATAGCCTTCTCTACGGAAGCAACACAACCGGCACAATGCATTCCTTTAATACCGACAGTTACAATAGAAGTATCAGCTGTATCTGGTAACTCAGATTGCTGTTTCTCTTTATTCAACTATAGTCATCCATTATTTGTCATTATAATATAAACTTAGAAAAGATTGAATATAAAAGTTGGCTCTATGTATATCGAACCTGAGCCATGTTATAACCATCTCTTGATAACATTTTCTGCAAAGTAGTGATCCACAGAACTTGTTATCCGGACTTCTTTCATTTAATATATACCTTCTAGTAGCTTGAGTAGTTTCGCATCTGATTACATCTGGATTCGATCAATTCACTACTTGATTCAACACGTCTAAATCAAACCAGTTCACAGACTGGCCAGCGCCGATTCCCAAGATGTAATTCACCACCTTTATGATATCAAATATATCAATATCACCATCGTCATCGTAATCGGCAGCACATAACTCACCATCTGTGGGATCGGTCTCGATCCCTAGGACGATATTAACAATCCTGATGACATCGAATACATCAATCACACCATCTGCATTGAGATCGCCTTTTTCACAAGGTTCTATACCGCCAACTTCGAAGAATTCCAGCATGGCAGCCATCAAAGCCGTCAGTTCTTCAATGCCGCTCAATCCGCCTAACTGGAAAGAAGTACCGATAGTACTATAGTTGTCAGTGGCGTTTGCCACACCGCAATAATAAGCAGGGGTGGAATTCTCCAGAACTGCAAAAGCAGTCTCACCAGTAGGCGACAGATGATCTATCCAGGCGTTCTCCCCGTTGTAAGATAAGTTCATTCCCTCCGTGAATGTCCCGGCGATTCCAGCCACGGCTGATAGATCGCCTGTACCATCAGCCAAACCGTCTATGCCAAAATAAGGATGAAGTGATGTCTGGGAATCGTAGGCCCAAGTATCACCACCTTCCATATAAAGATTCCCGCCATTCTCCAGATAACTGATGAGAGCGTTCACCTGCGCACCATCACTTAGTACATAATTGTTCGAATAAATTCCAAGGAGCACGAAAATGGCATCGAAACCGGCAGCTGTAAGGTCGTCACCAAACATGAAAAGGTCATCGGTAATATAAGCAGAACGTCCAGATGTGGAGATAATAGCCTCCAAAATTGCATCTGAGTTAGAGCTGGAATTTCCCATGTCCCATATGAGAATCGAAGGTGCTCCGCCGGCAAATCCCGTCACATGAACTGCATAGCTGGTACTATCGTTTGAAACTAACTGAGTTACAAAAGTATAGTAATAGGATTGTCCTTCACTGAGACCCTGATCAAGGTAGTTTTCCACTCCTTCCCATACTTCGGTGATGGGTTCGCCATTCCTGGAGATGTTGATCTGAAACGTACCAATTTCACCACCGCCGAAAAGTTCAGTAGGGTCATCCCACGTCAGCTGAATGCTGGTAGGCATGGTCTCATCACTGTAAGCTGTAAGGTTCGTGGGTGGATTGGGATCGAGGTCATCGCTCATGGGTGGGTATTCATCCGGATTAATGAAGCCCCGATCACCCAAATGCTGTACCAGCAGGTTATAATGCTCGGCGCCAAACAAGTCAATATCCGCCTGAATGATGGCCGCTGCGGCATCTGCCATGGTGGCACTGGACCCAATCATGAAATGGTGTTGCAGGACAAGAGCATCCATATTTTCCCGAGAAATGCCGGGATCGGTGTGGCAGTCCCACAATCCAGCTGACCAAAGTTGACCAGCGTTATGAACACCGCCGTTGTTATCTTCAGGGTAATGGTAGTTAGCATCAAGAATCCTTCCTGACCAGAAGGGATTATGTCCATCCCAATTGAATACCCAGTTGGAGTGATGATCAGAGATGGTTAGACTGTGTGAACCTGCCCAATAGTCACCGAAACCCTCACCCATGGATCCTTCGTCACCGCCGCCCCAGCCGGGCACTTGGTCGTGCTGAATAGCGTGGCCATATTCATGAAGGATCACATCGGCATCCTCGGCATCATCCACACCGCCCTCTCCCCAGGCGATGGCATCCGACCCGGGGACGTAGTAGGAATTGTCCGCACCGCCTGCACCGTGAGGATCAGACGTCTGTGACTCATTATTCACGTTATCAAAACCTATGGACTGGATGTAGCGCTGAGTCATATCAATAAAGTAATAGACCAACACATCCTCGAAACCGCTTTCTGTGCGGGTGTAAACAAAACCATCGGGCGTATCACTGGTGACTACCGGAACAGTAGGAGAATCCCAATCAACCACAGATACATGTGGCCCCAAAAGCTGATAGACGCCGCCAGAGAAAGTAATATCCAGCAAGTCAGCTGTAAACCGCTCCCCGTTTAGCTGATCCGTATCTCCATCATTGTTATCACTGAAGCCGGGGTCTCCATATTCGGCGTAGGCAGAGCTGAGTGGATCTGGGTCCCAAATCATTCCGGAACCGTTATCAAAAACAATACGGTTCTCCAGTGCCAGGACTTCTCCAGTCACAGCATCCACGAACAGCCGCCAGTCTCCAAGAGGGTCTGATGTCTCAAACTCGATGACCCATGTGAGATAAGCGGTCTTATCCTGCACTAGATAGTTCAGCATTGGTTCTGCTTCCCAACTAATTGCTGCTATTGGATTAATATACTCCACAGCAATCTGTCGGGCAGTTTCCTGGCTGAGTCCCGCCGACCGCGATGAAACATGATCAATTTCGCGCGTATTGTTCCTGAGGAAACTCACCCGGTTCTCGCGATTAACAGTTATCGTAATGTCACCGCGGAAAACCGGAATACCATCAATTTTCTGCTGAAACGTTTCAAATGTGATACCCCTGCTTTTTTTCTCATACCAGAAACCTGCTGAGCTCAAATCGCTTTCAAAGCCCATCTGTTTCCTGTTTGCCGCCAGAAAGCTCTCGGCTACAATCCGAGCATCTCCACGGATATTGTACTCTGGAATTCGAGACCAGGTTCGTACGATTCCGCTTTCAGTTTCTGATGTCTTACCATTCTGAGAGACAGTTGCCGGACACTCTTCCAGCCCAAAATTCGCTATTGAACTGCTCCCTTCCTTTGCAGACAGGATGGAAATCAAAACCACAACTCCAGCTATCTTTTGTACAGATGTCATTATTTACTCCTGTATAATTTTCTAATCATGAAATTATAGTTAAACTTACGCATTGGCGAAGCCTTTTCCAATGCACCAACTCACACACTGTCCTCTTATTCTTGTCTGCTTAATAATCGTGAAAATCCTTCTCTTGGCTGAAACACTGTTCCACCCGAATTAGGAGCTTTTGCACCAGACCAGTAGTCCGCTGTGGGGCATTGACCCTCAGCAAAGAGAGCCATGTTGCCTTCAGCAACACTATCTGTCTTCAGGCAGTTTGCAGCACTTGGCCAAGTCGGCATACGTTTCTGAATCAGCCGAAGTCTCATTGGCCTGGTAGCCCAGTTTGGCGATAGCTTTCTCGATTCCCGCCAGGTTTATCAAGCCAGCTTCATAAATCACGGCAGCATTTTTCTCATCAACGTCAACATCAATGGATACCACACCGTTTACCTTGGATAATCCGGTCTCGATAGCCCTTTCACACATGCCACATTGCATGGTAGGTAAGTCCACCATAGCACTCTTTGACCCTTTTATCACTGCAGCCTGATCCTCAGCGTCCGTCTTGCTGCAGGAAATTACCAGCAACAGCGACAGTCCTATGGTCAGCAACTTGATTAGTTTCATGGTTTCTCCTTTCACCTTAGTTTTAACTTAGTGTTTACTTTCTTTTTTTACCAAAGCTCGCTTCATTCGATCTCAACATCCGCCTCTCCGCCAACATGGCATAAAGCAGCGGTACCACAAACGTCGTCAGAATAGCAAACACCATTCCGCCAAATGACGGAATGGCCATGGGTACCATCACGTCTGCACCTCGCCCCGTGGAAGTGAGTATCGGTATCAGCGCCAGGATGGTAGTCCCAGCTGTCATCATGGCGGGCCGAATCCGGCGGGTACCTGCCTCAGCAGCGGCATTTCGAATCTCCGTAATGGACTTTGGTTTCATCCGGGCAAAACTCTGTTCCAGGTAAGTACTGATGATGACGCCGTTATCACTGGCAATTCCGAATAGAGCCAGAAATCCGACCCACACCGCCACACTTAAGTTCACTGGATGCATCTGGAAAAGCTCCCGCATGTTCATCCCCACAATGTTGAAGTTCATAAACCACCCCTGTCCATAGAGCCAGATCATCAGGAAGCCACCGGCCCAAGCGACGAAAATACCGGAAAAAACAATTATAGATGTGGATAGTCGCCGGAACTGGAAGTAGAGAATCAGCAATATGACGAACAGTGCCAGCGGCAGGATCACGCGCAGTTTCTCGGTTGCCCTGATCTGGTTCTCATAGCTCCCTGCAAAAGCATAACTTACGCCAGCTGGCACCATCAACTCTCCAGAGGAAACCTTATCTTCCAGATAGCTCTGCGCCTGCTCTACTACATCCACCTCTGCCCAGCCGTCATTCTTGTCGAACAGGACGTAGCCCACCAGAAACGTATCCTCACTCTTGATGACCTGTGGCCCGCGGATATAGTGGATGTCAGCCATCTGCTGTATTGGAATCTGTGTCCCGTCTGGCGCAGGTACCAGGATAGTAGTGAGGGACTCAATATCTCCCCTAAGCTCCCTCATGTACCGTACCCGCACCGGGTACCGCTCCCGGCCTTCCACCGTGGAGGTAATTCGCTTGCCACCGATGGCGACTTCAATAACGTCCTGCACCTGCCGCAGCGAGATACCGTAGCGAGCAATAGACTCTCGGCTAATATTAATCTCTAGGTACGGCTTGCCTACGATGCGGTCGGCGAACACTGCAGCAGCTTTCACTGACGGCACGTTCTTCAGGTGCTTCTCCAAATCCAAACCAAACTTTTCGATAGTTTCCAGATTTGGGCCTTTTACCTTAATTCCCATTGGGGCTCTCATACCACTTTGGAGCATGACAATCCGGGCTGATATAGGCTGCAGTCTCGGAGCAGAAGTGGTACCGGGAATCTGAGCTACTTTCACCAGTTCGTCCCAGATATCAGCTGCTGTCCGGATATGATCTCGCCACTGGCGGAACGGTTTGCCTCGTGAATCCGGAACTAGGTTTCCATCCCCATCGTTAACAAACTCACCATTGTCATCAATCTTGAACCGGAGGTGGTTCCCGTCCTTATCAGTAATGTACTCGGACTTGTAGCTAACCACGGTTTCAATCATGGAGATGGGGGCCGGATCCAGTGGTGTTTCTGCTCTCCCCGCTTTGCCAACTACCAGCTCTACTTCCGGTACTGAGTAAAGCGCCTTGTCAATTTTCTGCAGCACATCTATGGACTCTTCCATCCCGGCGTGGGGCATAGTTGTAGGCATGTAGAGATACGACCCTTCATCCAGAGGTGGCATGAACTCTTTCCCCAATCCCGGGAATAGATGAGTCACCGCAGCAAACGGTCTCGACTGAGTCACAAACTCCGGCAAGAATCCGAAGATATTGCCAAAACCCATCCAAGCGAAGAGTCCCAAGATCAACAGTACTCCCGGCACAGAAAGTGTCGCTGCCTTATGATCCAGTGACCACCGCAGGAGCCGTGGATAAACTCGAGTAAACCCCACTAATAATCCCATAACAACCGCCACAACTAGAGCCACGAAAAATGCGTTTAGAAAGAAGCTGCGTCCCACACCCAGCGGAGCCCAAGTGGAGGCGAGAATTAGCACCACCAGAAGAATCACAACCCAGTTTACTGCCTTTGCCAAATTTCCTTTTAACAGTTTGTCAAGCTCTGAGCGGAAGAAGTGATAGCCTCCAATTGCCGCAATCATAAGACCAATCCACCAGATCCAAGAAACGGCTACAATCACACCGAGACCTACAAGCGTCCAGTTAAGTATGGACTTCAGCCGCTTCCCTTGCACCTTGCCGGAAAAGAGCACATGAGCCATCGGCGGCAGGATAGTGAGAGCCACTATCACCGATGCTATGAGTGCGAAAGTTTTGGTATATGCCAGTGGCACAAATAATTTCCCTTCTGCTGCCTGCATGGTGAAAACCGGTAGGAAGCTAACCACAGTTGTGGAAACAGCCGTCACCACAGCGCCGCCCACTTCAGAAGTTGCCCGAAGTAAGACTTCCCTGATGTTCTCGTCTTCTCCAGCTTCATCCAGATGCTTCAGTATGTTCTCAGTTACTACAATGCCCATATCCACGATGGTACCGATGGCAATGGCAATTCCCGATAAAGCCACGATATTAGCATCCACACCAAATTGTTTCATGCCGATGAAAACAATTAGAATAGTGAGGGGAAGCAAACTTGTAATCATAAGCGATGAGCGGAAATGCATCAGCATGATGAGTACTACAACGATGGTGATGAGAATTTCATCCCTGAGGGCGTGGTTCAGGGTCCCCAGCGTCTCATAGATCAGTCCGGTACGATCATAAAAAGGAACGATGGATACTTGTGACACTGTCCCGTCCGCCAAGGTCTTCTTCGGCAACCCGGGACTGATTTCCCGGATTTTCTCTTTCACATGCTTGATGGTCGCCAGCGGATTTTCTCCAAAGCGTGTTACCACCACACCTCCTACTACTTCGGCACCGCCCTTATCGAGGATACCTCGCCGGAGAGCCGGACCCAGGGTCACATGGGCAACATCTTTCACGTAGATGGGGACATTCTCCGACATCTTCACGACTATCTCCTCCACGTCCTCCAGACTACGAATGAATCCCAGTCCGCGAACGATATACTCTACGCGATTCACCTCGATGGTCCGGGCACCAACATCAACATTCGAAGCTCGGACAGCCTGGAAGATATCGGTTAGACGTACTTTATGTTCACGCATGGCGGCAGGGTCTACGTCAATCTGGTACTCCTTCACGTAGCCGCCTACGGAAGCCGCTTCCGCTACTCCTTCTGCCGACAGCAACGCATAGCGGACGTACCAATCCTGCAGCGACCGGAGTTCGTCCAAGTCCCACCCACCGGTGGGATTACCATTTTCATCGCGTCCTTCCAGCGTATACCAGAAGACTTGTCCGAGAGCTGTGGCGTCTGGCCCAAGTGCAGGCTGTACTCCGTCTGGTAGAGTCCCTGATGGTAGTGAGTTGAGCTTCTCAAGAATGCGACTCCGGCTCCAGTAGAACTCGGCTTCTTCATTGAATATTACATAGATAGTTGAGAAACCGAACATAGAATAAGAACGGACTGTCTTTACTTCAGGGACGCCCAAAAGTGCCACGGTAAGAGGATAGGTTATTTGGTCCTCCACGTCCTGCGGTGACCGTCCCATCCATTGAGTAAAGACAATCTGCTGGTTTTCGCCGATGTCCGGAATGGCATCAACTGGGACGGGATCCCGCGGCAATCCGGGAATATCCCAATCGAAAGGTGCAACCATAATCCCCCACGCCACAACAACGAGGAAAAGCAGCGCCACGATGAGCTTATTCTCGAGGCAATAGCGTATTAGTTTATCAAGCAAACTTGGCCGGTCACTCATGATCACCTCCGCCACCGTGGTCGTGCTTCGGTGCAGCCCCGCCTTCTGGACTCATCATGCTGGGCTTAGCTGAAATCTGCATGGCGCTGTCAATCTTGAAGTTCCCTTTTACCACAACTTCCTCACCTTCATGAAGTCCCTTCAGCACGACGTACTCGTCTCCGGCACGAGGTCCAAGTACAACTTCACGGCCTTCAAATGCTGGCTCCTCTGTTGAAGCAACTTTAACGTAGACGATTGCCCGTTTCCCTGTCAACAGTACAGCAGAAGCTGGTACCAGAAGACTCTGATCGTGGGCATCCGACACGTTGACAATCCCCATCTCCTCCGCCTTGACGAGGTTCATGCCACAGACATCGCACCGTCCCGCCTGTTCCTTCACTACTTCGGGATGCATGGGGCAGACCCACTTCCCGGCGAGATCGGAATTAATAGCATGACCGTGAACATCGAGGCTCGACGCTACCACAGCCCTAACGAACATACCGGGCTTCAGCTTACCGTCGGTATTAGGCATGTTCACGCGTACCTTCACAGTACGAGTCTTTTCGTTCAGAACTGGCTCGATGAAAGCGATCCGACCGATGAATATCTCTCCCGGTAATGCCTCCACCGACATGGTCACTTCCTGCCCGTAGCCCAACCGGTTCAGATCCGATTCATAAGCATCTAGCACAACCCAGACGCGGCTTAAATCTGCGATAGTATAAATCTTCGACCCGGTGGAGACATACATTCCTTCTACAGCATTCTTGTGGATGACAACACCCGACTGTGGGCTGTAAATAGTTACACGATCAGAGGCTGTCCCGCGCTCTTCGATCTCTTTGATCTGATCGACAGTAAGTCCCAGCAGCCGCAGTTTCTCTTTGGTCGCTTCTAGAACTGTGTGAGATGTCCGGGCTGCTACGCCCCCTTCCTGCCCTCGAGCATGCCGTCGTGCCTGCAGCAGTTCCTCCTGTGCAGAAAAGAGCTCAGGGCTGTACAACTCCACTAAGTGATCTCCCTTGCGAACGGTAATACCGGTGTAGTCCACGAAAAGCCGCTCAAGCCGCCCAGGAACCCATGAAGTTATATTTGCCAGACGAGTCTCATCGTACTCCACCTTGCCGGATAGACGAACCTCAACATGAGCCACTCCCCTGCGAACGGGTACGGTCTGCACTTCGGCCAGAGCCACAGCTGACTCAGACATCTTGAGCTGTCGCGGACCCCCTCCCATTAATGACGATGTCACTGGAATCAAGTCCATGAAGCAGATAGGGCACTGACCCGGCTCAGGTAATTTTACATCGGGGTGCATGGAGCAGGTCCACCACTCGACTGCAGCTGCTTCATTATGATCTTGGACAGCTGGTTCTTGACTCACACCATTCCCTCCGCCACGCACAAGAAAACCCAATACTAGTCCAAACAGGAACAGACCCCAAACCCAGGATTGAACTCCTTTCAATCTGGCCTTAAAAACGTTTAATTGATTCTCTTTAGATTTCTTCTTTTTACTCATAATTCTCTCCCTGCCAGCTTTTCCAATCTGGCGATACTTTTCTTGTAGTGTACCAGGGCATTTTCGTATGCCAAGGTGAACTGCAAATGACGACGCTGTGCATCTACAAGCGTCAAAAAATCGACGTGATCGCTAACATAAGCCTTCTCAGAAGCTCCCAGTGATTCCAGACTTTTAGGAATCAGGCTCTCCCGATAAAGCAATACCTTCCTTCGGGCATCTTCCAGATCGTACCACGCCTTCTCTACTTCAGTATTCAACTTGTTTTCTGTATCACTGAGCTTATATTCAGCAGAAGCTCTCTCATTCCTCGCTGTAGCCACTGCCGCCCGGTTCTTCCCCCACCATAGGGGGACACTTAGCGAAACGGAAACCATGAGTGGATCCTTACCACTGTCGGTCACAGGATCCCCTTCTGCAGAATATCCCTCGCCGGTCCCAACGTAACTGAATCCAACTCCAAAGTCGGGAAACCAGTTTAGTTTAGCCCGCTTGACACCCAACTTACGACCAATGAGATCGAACCGGTGCCTTTCCAGACCAGGATTTCCGGTGGAAGCTGCCTTGAAGACCTCATCCTTCGGAACAGTGAACTCGAGGAATTCCAATGACTCTGGCAGATGAATTTCTTCCACGGTATTATCATTCAGAATAGCCCTAAACTCTGTTAAAAATGGGTTCCACTTCGCTTCCAGTGCATCCAAATCATCTCTCGCTTTGATGAGTTCAATCTGGGTTTTGATCAGGTCCGGGTGGTCTGCAGCGGCGGTTGTATACTTCGTCAGGATAACGTATTCCCAGTTCATCACCAGATCAATATTCTGTTGAGTGATGGTTACAGCCCGGCTCAGGTAATAAGCGTCGTAGTAAACCTGTCTTACATTCCAGAGTACGTCATTGACTTCCGCTTGTAGAACCTGGTACTGACTCTCTGCCCGCTGGGTTTGGATGTCGCCACTTAACTTCAGCTTCCCGAACCACGGCAGCATCTGCATGATGCTAGCACGCCACTCCTGAGGACCTACTTTCGTTTCGACACTCTCCAAAAAGTAACCATAACTCAGTTGTGGATTGGGGAGTCCCCGGGCAACGGCGATTCTTTCAACAGCTGCCTGCCACTTGGCAAAGGCAGATCTTACGGCAGAATTGTTCGCCAATGCATATCGTTCGTAATCAGCCAAAGAGGGCTCTGCTGGCAGGACGTAGACTGTATCCTCAATGAAGTTTGGAGGATTCAGCTGATCTGCTGCTAAAAAATCTAGACCAAGCAGCAGAACTGTTCCAACCGCAATCGCGACGGTATTGCTTATTATAGAATTGTTGTTTCGCTTCAAGACATTTCTCCTCTAATTCTCAGTTTCTTTCCCGTACAACGGGAAAAGCATAAACCACACCCGTTAATTAAGGAGTGGATTCATCAGAACCGGCGTTAAATATACCGGCAGGGAGAAATGTCTAAATTAGGAGAGGGAAGAGAAAGGAGGGTGGTGGTTCTGCCTCTGGCACTTGCACGGGGTACATTCCGTACACCGCTGCAACAACAGGTACCCGGTGTACCACAGACATCCCAACCTGAGACAAATCTTTCTGGAGTTGAAATTTCAAAGGTGGTGCTGAAATCATAGGTACGAATACCGTTGTTTCACATTGTATCATGGAAACGGGGCATGCCGGTTTCTCAATCTCACAGCATGAAATCTCAGTTTGGCAGCATGACATATCGCATTCCCCCGCCGGAACAAACGGCAGAAGGTTCACCACCAAGCTGAAACTAATAATCGTTAATGCTATGAACTTTTTCATGATACTGAAACTATCTTACGCCAGAAATTACCAAAGTTCCAAGATTTTCATGCATTCCTCAAATTACAATTACCGCCGCCATTGCTCTTCCCCGCCCCTGTCTTTCGCATTCTGGAAGCGAGCAGCAATAAAAAGATAGTCTGATAGCCGGTTGATATACTTTAAATGAAGCGTAGGTGCTCTTTCTGATTTACTGAGGGTAACCAGATCCCGCTCCGCCCGCCGGCATACGGCTCGTGCATTATGCAAAAGAGCTGTAGCTTTGGAGCCACCTGGTAAAATAAACTCCTCTAGCGGCGGCAGGGATTCATTCAGATCATCAATGGCAGACTCTACAAATGTCACATCCTCAACTGAAATTAACCCCAGTTCTTTATCAGGTGTAGCCAGTTCACCGCCAATATCGAATAGATTGTTCTGTATCTTCTGTAAAACTACTTTGATTTCCGAAGCGACTCCTTCTGACAGAGATATTCCGATAGCAGAATTGGTCTCATCCAGGGAACCGAGAACAACGATCCGGGGATGGTCTTTCGACAAGCGCTCTCCGCTAGCTAAGGAAGTGGTACCATCGTCTCCTGTTTTAGTAAATACCTTGGTAATACGCATCAGCTAAGTTTAGTCAGTTGAGAAGTGGTCTGCCATGGAAAAATCATAGTTTAACTGTAGTTGTAATTTCAAGAAAGAATCCAGGAGCAATCCCAAACAGGAGTACCGCTGCCGCCAGAAGTACAATAAGTCCAATAACAAATATGCCTGACTCTGGACGTAAGACCTTTTCTTCCTTTAGCATATACATGTTTACTACTAAACGGAGGTAATAATAGACCGAAACAAGAGTATTGAGAACTGCGATGATCACCAGCCAGATGTATCCTTTCGTCATTACAACAGAGAAAAGTCCATACTTGGCGGCAAATCCAGCTGTAGGTGGAAATCCGGCCAGCGAAATCAAGAAGAGAGCCATACCTGCGGAAAGCCACGGGTGCCGGGAGGCGAACCCCCGGTAATCCTCGAATGTAACACCTTGCTCCTCCTTCTCAGCAACTGCGATAATTGCAAAGGCACCTAGGTTCATGACAGAATAGACCGCTAGATAAAAGAGAACGGCTCCAACGCTGCTGTCCAATACCAGCACACCCATAGCCAGATATCCAGCGTGAGCAATGCTGGAGAAGGCAAGCATCCTCTTCACATTAGTCTGTACCAGGGCTGAGATGTTACCAACCGTCATAGTCAGTGCGGCCAAAATCCAGAGGAGAGCTTGCCATTCACCGTGAACCTCCGGAAAGGCTGTCGCAAACAATTTCAGCAACGCTCCGAAGCCGGCTGCTTTTGGCGCTGTACAGAGAAAGGCAGTCACCGTAGTAGGTGCTCCCTGATACACATCCGGCGACCACATGTGGAACGGCACCAGCGCCACTTTGAAGGCGAAGCCGATGAGCAACAACCCAATCCCGAGCGAGAGAAAGACATCTGAAAGAATGGCTCCTGAAGCGATGGCTGCGGCAATTCCATTGAAGTTAGTAGTCCCAGTAGCTCCGTAGGTCAAAGCAGCCCCAAATAGGAAGAACCCGGTGGCAAAAGCACCTAGAAGGAGGTATTTTAGTCCCGACTCGTTGCTGTAGAGATTGTGACGGAGAAAACCCACCAGTACATAGAGCGACAGGGAAAGTAACTCCAGGCCAAGAAAAACAATCACTAAGTCGTTGGCCTGTGTCATGAGCATCATTCCAATGACGGCGAATAGTATTAGAGCCGGATATTCTCCTCGTATCTCGCTCCCCTTTTTCTCCAAATATCCCTGTGATAGAATCAATGTTACTAGGCCCACAGCCAGATAGAGGAAATCGAGAAATGTGGTAAAACTGTTCAACCGCAGCATCCCACCAAAAAGGATACGTTCATCATTTCCTGCCTGCGCCAAAGCACCGCCGGCAAGGACGATTCCGATAGCTGCCACAAGGAGCATAATCCCGGGACGGCTCAATTTCGCCATCTCCAGTGTCAAGACGAACAGCGCCGTTACTGTCAGGATTATCTCCGGGGCAATACCGGCGAGATCAGCAGATGTGAAGTATTGACTTAAATCCATAGTCTTATCAAAAGAAAATGAGAGACACCAAAATAAATATTGGGATCAAAATTGGGATGGAGTACTTCAGCATGTAGCCGAAGAAGCTCGGCATCTTAATTCCGCTCTGCTCGGCGATAGATTTCACCATGAAGTTGGGAGCGTTCCCGATATAGGTATTGGCTCCCATGAAAACAGCTCCGGCGGAAATTGCCAGTAGTGTGTTTGGAATATCCGACATTAGCATCGCCGCATCACCTCCTGCCGTGTTGAAGAAGACAAGATACGTAGGTGCATTGTCGAGGAAACTGGATAGAATCCCTGTGGCCCAAAAGTACATGTAATTGACCGGATTGCCGCCGGATGAGACCGATTCGATAATACTCTTTAGAGCTCCCTGCTCACCAGCTCGGAGGATGGCAATAGCAGGAATAATGGTAACAAAAATTCCGGCAAACAGCTTACCTACCTCCTGTATGGGAAACCATGAAAAGTCATTGTCTTCCCGAACTTTCATGGGCGTTAGCTTCCAACTGGCGAAAGTTAGTGCCAATAAAAGTAAATCTCGAGTCAGATTCTGAAGCTCCATGTTCAGGTGAAAATCGTGTCCGTTGATCATCAAATGATAGATGGGAATTATCGTTCCAGATTTCCAGAATCCGCTGAGTAGAACAGCGCCGATGACACCAATAAGTAGAAGGAAATTAAAAGAACCCTCGAGCCCCAGTTTTTTCTCCTCTGGAGAAATTACTTGCTCGGGAATGACCTCTTTCTTGTACATGTAAGAATCGAAAAAGTAGAAAATGATAATCACCATCATTATGACAAACATCATGGGGACAAACATAGCGCTTGTGGTCCAGAAGAAATCAACTCCTTTAAGGAAGCCGAGAAAGAGCGGCGGATCTCCCAGCGGTGTGAGTGAGCCACCGATATTTGCAACCAGGAAAATGAAAAAAACCACTACGTGTACCTTATGTTTTCGCTGTGCATTGGCTCTCAATAAGGGACGGATCATTAACATGGCGGCACCGGTGGTTCCCA
Organism: Fidelibacterota bacterium UBA7300; assembly: GCA_002471865.1. Taxonomy (GTDB): domain Bacteria; phylum Fidelibacterota; class Marinisomatia; order Marinisomatales; family UBA2128; genus UBA2128. Next base: position 20,250 of record DKQU01000060.1, read on the forward strand.
TCCAACTCGCTAGGACAGTTCCTATTAGAATGAGACCAGTATTTAAGACAGGAGTCCCGACCAAAGTCCCGGTTAGACGGATTCCACCAGAAATAGTAAAGAGTGCCAAAAGTAGAATAATGAACGGAAAAAATTCCAATAACATGGTGTGAAGAAGCTCAAAAGTGACGATTCCTGAATCGAACTTGATCAACATGGGAATCAATAAAAGAAACGCCCAAAAAGCCGACACTTTCCCAAAGTTATGATGCCAGAAAGTAGGCGCCACCAACGGGAAAATGGCGATGGAGAGAAGAATTCCGGCAAAGGGGAATGCCCACGGTAACTCCAACTCATCCCCGGGAAGGGGTGAATGGTG
>DKQU01000060.1:20979-55603 GCA_002471865.1 Fidelibacterota bacterium UBA7300
CATCCTCAGCCCAACTGAGAACAGGTATTATAGAAATAATCAGTAATAACAGGATCAACCTCTTCATTCATTTACCTCCTCAAAACTTTCTCTATTTAATATTATGGGAGTATTCTCAGTCTCTGATATTGCTGTACTAAAATCCTTTACCAGCTTATCTACAGACGGCTCAATTTTGTCGAGAAATGGCTTGGGATAGATGCCGAGCCATACCATCATGACAATCATGGGAACGATAGCTAGCCACTCCCTACTCATGAGGTCTTTCAATCCACTGTTTTCTTCACTCACCGGTCCAAAGAAGACGCGCTCCACCATCCAAAGCAGATAGACTGCCGCCAAAATAATCCCCAAGGCTGAAATTACCACTGCTGCTGGATGCGGCTCGTACGAACCTGACAGAATAAGAAATTCGCCTACGAAGCCATTCAACCCAGGTAACCCTGCAGAGGCCAATACCACTATTAAAAATACTACTGAATATCGCGGTAACGATTTTGCCAGTCCGCCGAAATCGGCAATCATCCGCGTGTGGCGCCTTTCGTATAACATTCCTACCAGCAGAAAGAGTGCTCCTGTAGCTAGACCGTGGTTCACCATTTGGATGACGCTACCAGTTACACTCCTCGATGTGAGTGCGAAGATGCCCAGCACCACAAATCCCAAGTGACTAACGCTGGAAAACGCTACCAATCGCTTCAGGTCCGGCTGCACCAACGCCATGAGTGCGCCGTAGATGATTCCCACCACCGCAAGTGTAATTATTAGTGGGATGAACTCTTTCATTCCTAGTGGAAAAAGCGGTACGCAAAATCGGAGGAAGCCGTACCCACCCATCTTCAACAATACTCCCGCCAGTATGATAGAACCAGCTGTAGGTGCTTCAGTATGGGCATCCGGAAGCCAGGTATGGAACGGGAATAGTGGAATTTTAATGGCGAAGCTGAGAGCAAAAGCCAGGAAGAGCCAATATTGAATTCCCGACGAGAGAACCAAGCGGCTCATGTCTTCGTAGGCCAGGGAAGCTGCCCCCAGCTGCGCCGTAGTTTGACTGTAAAGATAGAGGATACCTACTAGCATCAAGAGGGATCCCACCATGGTAAACAAAACAAATTTGATTGCGGCATAAATTCTTTTCTTTGAGCCCCATACGCCGATGAGGAAGTACATGGGAATCAATATCGCTTCCCAGAAAATATAGAAAAAGAAAAGGTCGAGAGCAGAAAAAACACCTACCATAGCGCTCTCCATGACCAAAAGCGAAATAAAGAAACTGGTGACACTTTTCTCCACTGACCTCCATGAAGCGAGGACTGCAATGGGCATTAGGAAAGTAGTCAGAAGTATAAGGAAAAGAGAAATACCGTCGACTCCCACGGAGTAACTTATACCCCAAGCAGGAATCCAGACGGTTTGTTCGGTAAACTGGAAGTTCGCCATCGGTTTGAAGCCGATAAACAGAATCAACGAGAAGAGAAATTCTAGCACGGATATCAAAAGTGCGCCGCGCTTGACAAATTCATTTCCGAGAGAGCGAGTCGACAGAAGAAGTCCGACTCCCGCCAGCGGCAAAAGAATCAAAACTGTGAGAATATGTTCGTTAAACCAGCTCATTTCAGATAGACGTAGAAGATGATTAGAATGACGCCCAGTAAAATGACGGCGGCGTAGTTCTGGATAACACCGGTCTGAGCACGACGAACGAAGCTGCTCACCCTCAGCGTTAATGAACCTAATCCATTCACGATACCGTCTATGACTCGAACATCAAAACGACGCCAGATTGACTCACTTCCCCTGCGGATAGGGTGCACTATTACAGCATCATAAAGCTCATCCACATAGTATTTCTTCTCCACAAGATGCCCAAATCCTTTCGACTCTTTGTCAAGCTTTCCAGTGCCGTACCGCCTGAAGGCGACATAAATCCCAACCAGAGCGCCGGCAATGGAAAGAACCATTACTGTAAGTTCCGAAAGGAGTAAGTCAGTCGGATGAGGACCCACAACATCGTGGACGGTCTCGGAAAGAAAATGGTGGAAGCTGTTCCCACCTCCCAGAATTTCGGGGATGCCAATCCATCCGCCTGCCACGGATAGTACAGCCAGAAGGATGAGCGGTATGGTCATCACTGGCGGCGAATCATGGGGAGTTATACCTTTAGTCCAGCGACTGTCTCCATGGAACGTGAGAAAGAAGAGCCGAAACATATAGAACGACGTCAAAATTGCGGTGAGAAGTCCCACGATAAAGATAAAATCACCACCGCTTTGAGAACTATAAGTGAACCACAGTATTTCGTCTTTGGAGAAAAATCCAGAAAGAAGCGGAAGTCCAGATATTGCCGAAACCCCGGCTAACATAGTCCAATACGTCTTCGGCATCTTGCTCTTCAGTCCGCCCATTCGCCGCATATCCTGCTCTCCGCTCAGACCATGAATAACACTTCCGGCGCCGAGGAAGAGGAGTCCTTTGAAGAAAGCGTGAGTCATGAGGTGGAAGATTGCGGCGCCGTAAGCTCCCACGCCGGCTGCTGCGAACATATAGCCGAGCTGACTGATAGTGGAATAGGCCAGCACTTTCTTGATGTCATTCTCATATATTGCCATGGTGGCGGCGAAAAAAGCTGTCAACACTCCAATCACAGCTACCACTGAGAGAGCTGTCGCCGAAAGTGCAAAAAGAGCTCCCATGCGTGCCACGAGATAGACTCCCGCCGTCACCATGGTCGCCGCATGGATGAGAGCACTCACCGGTGTTGGACCCGCCATGGCGTCCGGAAGCCAAACATAGAGAGGAATCTGTGCAGACTTCCCTGCGGCACCCAAGAAAAGAAGGAGCGCAATGGTTGTAATGAGTCCGGTTTCGAGAGAACTTAGCTGCTCCGGGAGAAGAATATCTCCAAAATTGAGTGAACCCAAGTTGGTCAGTATTATAATCATCCCGAGGAGGAAGCCGAAATCGCCAATCCTGTTCACCACAAACGCCTTCTTCCCTGCCGCTGCTTTGGCTGGATCTTCAAACCAGAAACCAATCAGCAGGTATGAGCAGAGTCCCACTCCTTCCCACCCAAGGAAGAGAAGGAGCAGGTTGTCCGCCATGACGAGATTGAGCATCATGAATGTGAAGAGATTGAGGTAGGCGAAGTAGCGCTGGATGCCGGGGTCACCTTTCATGTAGCCGATTGAATATACGTGAATCAGGAAACCCACTCCCGTAACCACCAGCACCATCACAAGCGACAAAGCATCCAGTGTGTAGGCGATAGAAACATCGAAGGAACCGAGCGACAGCCATGTAAACATCACCTGATGAAGCGTCTCATGATTTTCCAGATAGGCATTTAAGCTCAGCAAGCCTAAGACAAGGCTAGCGCCAATTGTTGCGGACGCAATCAATCCGGAGAGCGACTCGCTCAGTTTCTTGCCGAGAAGTCCATTCAGCAGAAAGCCGGCAAACGGGAGAAACGGGATGAGCCAGAGAGCGTTTTCCATCCTACCCTTTCATCAGATTAATTTCGTCAACGTTCACAGTCTGTTTATTACGGAATAGCGCCACGATGATTGCCAATCCCACAGCCACTTCCGCTGCTGCTAGTGTCATCACCAGGAAGACAAATACTTGACCGTCCACACTGTTATAGTAGCGGGAAAATCCCACCAACGCTAAGTTGACGGCATTCAGCATGATTTCTATAGACATGAAAATCACCAGAGCATTCCGCCGGAAAAGGACGCCCAAAACTCCAATCGCAAAAAGGATGCCGCTAAGAATAATCACATGTTCAAGAGGGACAACCATTACATTTTCCTTTTGGCGAGATAGACCGTTCCGATAAGAGCCACGAGCAAAAGCAAAGATGCAGCTTCAAACGGCAGGAGATAATCTGTAAAAAGTGCTGTCCCCAGTGCTCTGGCTGAACCGACAGTGGATATTACCTCAGCTTGGTGTAATTCAGTAGTCCCGCCTACAATCAACAGTAAAATTCCAAAAATGAAAATGACAACCAAGAAAAGAGATGCTGCCTTCTGTAGCTGAATCAGTTTTGGCATTGCCTCTTCTCGAGTTGTATTCAGCAGCATTATGACAAAAAGGAAAAGTACCATGATAGCTCCGGCATAGACCAGCACTTCCAGCACTGCCAGGAAGTACGCTTCCAGAAGCAAGTACATAATCGCTAGAGAAAAGAATGTCAGCACCAGAAGAATGGCGCTGTAAACCGCATTACGGCTCAGCACAACCGCTAAAGCAGAAGCAAGCATGACAATAGCAGAGATGTAGAATAGTGTGCTATGCAGCATTTTCTTTTTCTCTTAAGTAGAAGTTCTCATCTTTCGTCATTTCATACACTTCCAGCAAACCGTCTTTATCAATCAAGAACGATTCTCGGGTATAATCGGCAAAATCGTAAATCTCAGTCAGTTCGATTGCCTCTTCCGGGCATGCCATTTCACAAAATCCACAGTAGATACATCGCAGAAGGTCAATGTCGAATCGAACAGGATAGCGCTCCTTCCCTTCCTCCCAGGGTGAGGCATCAGGGACAATGTGAATACAGTGAGACGGACATGCAGCAGCACACATTTCGCAGGCGACACACTTGATACGGCCGTCATCAAATTTGTTCAGGCGATGGAGTCCTCTATAGCCTTCAGGCGGGATGTGCTTCTCATCAGGATATTGAATGGTCACCTTTTTCTTGAAGATATGACGAATAGTTACCATCAATCCTTTGACGAGTGCAGGGATGTAAAGACGGTCCCAAAAAGTCGGTTCGTATGATTTTACAATCGTAGCCATCCTAAGCTGTAAATACCATGATTGCACCAGTTATGATAATGTTCAAAAGTGCCAGTGGCAGCAGCACCTTCCACCCCAACCGCATTAGCTGGTCATACCGAAAGCGCGGGAAGGTCCATCTTACCCAAATGAACAGAAAAAGGAAGAAAGCCGTCTTCACTGCAAATGCCATTACAGAGAGAATTCCGCCAAAAAATCCGAGAGACACCTCGTTGACTAGCGGGATATCCCATCCGCCGAAAAAGAGCGTTACCGTCAGTGCAGCAGCGGTTATCATGTTGGCATACTCCGCCATGAAAAACATGCTAAATTTCATACTGCTGTATTCGGTGTGGTAGCCTCCTACCAGTTCTTGCTCAGCTTCTGTCATGTCGAATGGAAGCCGATTCGTCTCTGCATATACTGCTATTAAAAAGATAAGGAACGCCAGCGGCTGTCGACAGATGTTCCACGAAAAGAGTTCTCCCTGCTGAGCGGCAACAATGTCATTCAACTCCAGCGAACCTGCCATCATGATAACGCTCACTGCCGCCAATCCCATGGCTAATTCATAACTGATTAGCTGAGCTGAAGAACGAAGTCCTCCCAGAAGCGGATACTTGCTGTTGGACGACCAGCCGGCCAGCACCAAGCCGTACACACCCACGCTGGTAAGCGCAAAAATGTAGAGGATACCGATATTCACATCTGCCACCTGGAGAGCAATTTGCTTTCCGAAAAGTGTAACAGTCTGACCGAACGGTATGACGGCAAATGTCATCAAGGCGGGAATAATCAGCATGGCAGGTGCCAGAATGTAGATGGGTTTAACAGCGGCTGTCGGGATGATGTCCTCCTTCATAAGGAACTTGATTCCGTCGGCGATGGGCTGGAGGATTCCCTTAGGTCCCACGCGATTGGGGCCCAGTCTGTCCTGCATGAAAGCCGAAATTCTCCGCTCCGCCAAAGTCATAGCCATTACACCAATCATGACGCCAGCGAAGACAATTAGCACTTTCACAATCATTACGGTAATTGACAAACCGTCCATCAGCTTTCTCTAGCCTCTTCGTTGATACTCATCCCTGACTCACCCAGCTTGAAAAATGTGACGCCTTCATAAGCTGGAATCCGTTCATTCATCTCTGCCAAAACTTCGTTCACGTGACTGTAGTCGAGCTCTCGCTTACCCACGGTATTCATCACTTCCATAACAATTTTCCAATCCGGACGACTGGAACCTTTTAGCGGTATCACTGGTCGGAGCCACTGTATTCTCCCGCTGTCATTCATGAGCGTCCCTTCTCGTTCGAGCGGAGCAGCACCCGGCAGAAGGAGATGAGCCCGCTCTGCCAATGGCGTCATGGCATAAGTCTGCACCACAAGGAAATCGAGATTCCGGAGTAGATCCTTCCATTCCTGAGTCAGCTCACGGTTCACACCATCATCGAGTGCATACATTAGTTTAATTTTCTGCTTTTTAAGCTCGTTAAAGATATCCTCATAAATGTAGGAGCTAACTTCCGTCAACCCCCGCCAGTTAGGTGAGCAATCGCCGCTGATGCGAAAACCACCGGGGAACTTTTTCTCTTCTTCTTTTGGAAGAGGAAGAGTACCTATAACGGCTCGCTCCTTAAATACATTCTGCATCAGCCTGGCAAACATGAAATTGGCTTCGCTGGTATGGAAAGGTGAAAAGATACCTGCCACATTATTACTATCACCTTCCTTCTTCCGTCCCAACTTCTCAAAAATTTCCTTGAAAGCGCCGTCCCAGCTAATCTTCTGCCATTTTTTATCTTTACGAATCATGGGCGATGTCACCCTTTCCACAGCTTCATAATCATGATAACTGTAACGACCAGTATCGCAAATAAAGTAGCCGTTCACATCGAGATTCTCCCGGGCAGATGTACGAAAAACTTTTCCGTTTTTGTGGTAAATGTCCACATTGCACCCTACGCTGCACTCTTGACAGACAGACGGCTGGCGATCCAGATTCCAGATTCGGTTGCGATGGATGTAGTCTTTGCTCAGTAGCGCTCCTACGGGACAGATATCGGTAACATTCCCTGCGAGAAGATTGTCCAGTGGCTTGTCCTCGAGAATAGAAATTTTTGTACTATTTCCACGCTGCTGGACAAACAGTTCCCCAGTACCGGAAATTTCTCTTGTGAAGCGAACACACCGAGTACACATGATGCAGCGATTCTGATTGATGACCACTCCGGCGCCTAAATCTTCAGCCGGACGGACTCGCTTCTCATCCTCAAAACGGCTGTGAGCTCTGCCGTAGCGGAATGAATAGTCCTGCAGAAAACACTCGCCGGCTTGATCGCAGACAGGGCAGTCTAACGGATGATTGAGTAGTAAAAACTCCAGTGTGTTCTCCCTCGCCCTCTTCACAATGTCACTCTTCGTGCTAACAACCATGTCGTACATACCGTCAACTTTTCTATCCGGAAGGGCATTTCCAATTCGCGTATTGCACGACACCTGCAGTTTCGGCATTCCTTCAATTTCCACCATGCACATCCTGCAGCTTCCCACAATCTCCAAAACCGGATGGTAGCAGTAGTGAGGAATCTCAATGTCGTTTGCCAGTGCAGCATCCAAGACTGTCGTCCCGGCAGCCACTTCAATTTCACGATCATCTATCTTAAGCAGTGGCATCAGACTACAGCTCCACCAATATTTACGCAGGCGACAAACTCATTCTCAAATTTCTCTATAAAACTTCGTACCGGCCACGAAACTGCTTCACCGAACGGACAGACAGTTTTACCGAAACTCCCCAGTGAAAAATCAGCAAGACCTCCCATATTGTCGGTAATTTCCAAAAGCATCTCAATGTCCCTACGGGTTCCGTTGCCATCGTAAAGTCGAGTTAGTATTTTCACCAGCCACGATGTCCCTTCCCTACAGGGAGTACACTGACCGCACGACTCATGTGCGTAGAATCTGGCGACGTTGAGGCACGCCTTTACCATGTTCACGGTTTCGTCCATAACGATTATTCCGGCGGAGCCAAGCATAGAATTAACCGAGGCCAAACCGCTAAAATCCATTTTCAAATCTTCCGTCTCTTCTGCTGTCAGGATGGGCGAAGAAGAGCCTCCAGGAAAGACAGCCTTAAGTTTTCGGTCCTTGGTAATTCCTCCGGCTCGGTCGTAAATCAGATCTTGCAAGGAGATGCCCATGGGCTCCTCGTAAACTCCAGGCTTCTTCACTCGACCGGAAATGCAAAACAGCTTGGGGCCCGGTCCTTTCTCCGGTCCTATAGCTCTGAACCAATCTGCCCCGCGATTAATAATATGCGGTACATTGGCCAGCGTCTCAACATTATTCACGATGGTGGGTGATTTCAGATATCCTTCGATTGCAGGGAACGGCGGTTTGATTCGGGGCCACCCTCGCTTACCTTCCAACGATTCCAACAGTCCCGTCTCCTCACCACAAATGTATGCGCCAGCACCGCGATGAATCACTACATCCAGATCGTAACCTGAGTCTAAAATGTTTTTGCCGAGTAGGCTTGCCTCTTTCGCCTCAGCTATCATCTGTTCCAAGATGAGATACTCGCTGTAAAACTCACCGCGGATGTAAACAAACGCCAATTGAGCTTGGATGGCGTAGGAGGCGATTATAATCCCTTCCAGCATTTGATGCGGAACTTTGGTCATGAGCAGCCGATCTTTGAATGTCCCGGGTTCGCTTTCATCGGCATTACAAACGAGGTATTTAGGCTTGTCGCCCTCTTTCGGAATGAATCCCCACTTTAAACCGGCAGAGAATCCAGCACCGCCGCGACCGCGCAGATTGGAAGCCTTCACTTCATTTGTGACGTCATCCGGAGCCATTGTTTTGAGCACTTTCTCTAACGCTGAATAGCCACCTACGGATCGGTAGAATTCCAGCGTGTGGGAATTTTCCGTGTGGATGTGTTCTGTCAGAATTGGCTTGAAATCGCTCATTCCAGACTGTCCAAAAGTTTGTCCAGAGATTCTATCGAGAGTCCTTCATGATAATCGTTATTAATCTGAACCACCGGAGCTGTTCCGCATGCACCAAGGCACTCCACTTTAGTCAATGTAAACTTGCCATCCTCTGTTGTCTCACCGGGATTGATCTTGTACTCCCCGCAGATATGATCCACCAGCTCATCGGCTCCGTTCAAACTGCATGAGAGCGTTTGGCACACTTGCAGATTGAACTTCCCCTGTGGCTCGGTGTAGAGCATTGTGTAGAACGATACGGTATCAGCAATTTCCGCTGGAGCTGCTTCGACTAATTGAGCGATTGTTCTCATTACGGCTGATGAGATAAAACCTTCCTGACTCTGAGCCAAATGCAGCAGAGGTAAAACCGCCGACCGTTTGTCTGGATAGTGAGATATGATATTCTCCACCATCTCCGGCTTGTCAAATTCAAATTTGGGGTCATTATTAGTCAACGGTCGAGCTCTCCAGCAATTACGTTCAGGCTGCCCAAAATAGCCACGGCATCAGAAATCATTCCGCCGACCATGATCTTCGAAAAAATAGAATAGTTGATGAGTGATGGCGGACGAGTCCGAACGCGATACGGAGTTCGTGAGCCATCACTAACGATGTAGTAACCCAATTCGCCATTAGGGGATTCAGTAGCTACGTACGACTCTCCCTTAGGCGGTATCATCCCGCGGTTAGGCATAATTTGCTCAAAGTGATGAATCAAACCTTCAATGGAGTTGTATACATCTTCTTTCGGCGGAAGTACGAATTTAGAATCTGAATCAATGTTCACCTCACCGCCGGGCATTTTATCCAGTACTTGCCGACAAATTTTTGCACTCTGGCGAATCTCCTCCATTCGGACTAGATAACGGTCGAATACATCACCATTCACGCCAATCACCACATCAAAGTTGAACTCATCGTAGTCGGAGTACGGTTCCTTAATTCGCAGATCCCAGTCAACTCCCGTAGCCCGTGCCGCCGGGCCGGTGATGCCGTAAGAATTGGCATTTTCCTTACTGATTACACCTACACCTTTCGTTCGCTTTTGCCAGATGCGGTTTCGATTTAGGAGTGTCTCGATTTCATCAGCTACTTTACCGACCTCATCCAGCACTTTCGCTACGCCAGTTTCGAAACCTTCAGGAATGTCCCTCATGAGTCCACCTATACGAGTGTAGCTGGTAGTAAGACGAGTGCCGGTGGCTGCTTCAAATAGGTCGTAGATGTTCTCTCGAAGACGAAATCCGTAGAGGAAAACCGTGAAGGCACCAATGTCCACAGCCAGCATTCCGATACTCAACAAATGATCAGCAATACGGCTCAGTTCGCACATCAAAATACGGATGTATCTAGCACGCTTAGGTACATCGATGTTCATCAATTTTTCGGCAGACAAAGCGTAGGCCACATTGTTGCAGAGCGGCGAGAGATAGTTCATCCTGTCCGTAATTGTCACATATTGATTGAAGTCTAGATGCTCACCCAATTTCTCGAAACCAGAATGAAGAAAACCTATTTCTGGTGTAGCCTTTATAACGGTCTCGCCATCCAGTTCCATTATTACGCGTAAAGTTCCATGTGTGGCCGGATGGGAAGGTCCAAAATTGAGAACCATTTTCTCAGTCTCCAGCGACTTAGCAGTTACTTGAGGATTCATAACCTCTTGCCTCTTGTCATCCTCTCCACAACTGGAAAATCTTTACGCTGTTCCCGTCCCTGTCTTGGAAAATCCTTTCGCAGTGGGTGACCTTCGAACTCATCCGGATTCATTATGCGGATCAGGTTTGGATGACCTTCAAATTCGATACCGTAAAGATCATACACTTCCCTTTCCTGCCAGTTGGCACTCTTCCACAACGACTCCACTGACGGTAGGGAAGGTTTCTCTTCGGGAACGTACGCCTTTACCACAATCCGTTCCACATTTTCGTGCGACAGCAAGTGATAGACAACGGCAAACCTATCATATCCGCCTAAAGTGAGATTGTCAACTGCCGTCAAATCTACCAGAAAGTTGAACCCGTCTGACTTGAGGAAGGATAAAATCTCCAATATGACGAGACCTTTCACGTTGATTGAAACTTCACCGTTATACTCGGAAACATCCAGAATGGACTCCTGAAATTTTTCCTGCAAACGTGTTGTGAGATCAGAGATAGCCACTCATCTACTTCCGTTTGGAGTAATCAGAAAATGTCTCTTTTTCTATCAGCTTTTGTATTTTCATAAGACCATCAAGTAACCCTTCCGGTCGTGGAGGACATCCAGGTACATAGACATCTACAGGTATAAATTGGTCAATACCTTGAATTACGCTATAAGTATCGAAAACGCCGCCACTTGAGGCGCAGGCACCCATGGAGATGACCCATTTAGGCTCCGGCATTTGTTCGTAGATGCGTTGCAAAACCGGCATCATTTTGATAGTAATCCGTCCGGCAACAACAAGAAGATCTGACTGCCTGGGTGAAAAACGAATTGCTTCTGCTCCGAAACGGGCAATGTCGGATCGAGACGCCAGCGCAGCCATCAATTCGATCCCACAACAGGCAGTTCCGAACGGCATGGGCCAGAGAGAGTTTTTGCGTCCCCAGTTAACTGCGGCTTCAACAGTAGTCGTAAGAACATTAGACTTTGTATCGTGAATTAATCCCAATCTAAAGCTCCTTTCTTCCAGACAAACACAAGTCCGAAGAGAAGAATTAACATGAAGACCAGCATTTCAATGAAAATAAAAGATCCCGATTGCACAAAATCTTTAAAAATAACTGCCCACGGGAAAAGAAAAACAATCTCAATATCAAAGATGACAAATAAAAGAGCAATGAGGAAATATTTTATGGAGAGTCTGACATGGGCAGGTGCGATAGGATCTACACCTGATTCATAAGGTGAAAGTTTAATGGCTGACTTTACTTTAGGTCCGAGCAGATGTGATAGTGTCAGCAGTAAAAAAGCAAAGCCTGCTGCTAGCATGAAAACCAACAGTAGCGGAGTATAATTTTCCAGCATCATCTTCCCTGTTTAACGTATTAATAACAGACGGAAAACCGCAATTAGCGGTCTGATTCTCTCGTCGGTACAGGCGAATTTACACTTAAGGCAGGAAGAAGACCAAGGAATTGCGAATCCAATCCGCAATGGGAGTCCAATAAACTCCAAATATAATAGTTGGAACTGCAAGAACAGCCAACAGAATAGACTGAAATTTTGAAGGCATATAGAGCTCATCTTCGCGCTCACCCTGCAGATACATCATTTTAACAATGCGCATGTAATAGTAAAGGGCAATGACGCTGTTTAACGCGCCAACGATTGCCAGCCAATACATTTTGGCATCTATCACCGCAGAGAAAAGATAAAACTTACCTATGAAGCCAGCTGTAGGTGGCAAACCAGTAAGTGAAAAAAGGAATATGGCCATGATAACACCGAGATAAGGAGACTTGAAACCTATGCCTCCATATTCCTCTATCTCTTCAGTGCCAAATTTATTTTTAATAGTGATCACCACAAAAAATGCTCCCAACTGCATAAAGAGATAAACTACCACGTAAAACATCACAGCGTAAATGCCGCTTTGCGAAAGGACAGGAATACCCATTAGAATATATCCTGCATGTGCAATGCTGGAATAAGCCAACAGCCGCTTCACATTGGACTGCTGAATAGCAAGAACGTTGCCTAATGTCATTGTAATTGCAGCTAAAGCAGCCATCACTTCCTGCCATGGAAGTCCTTCCAGAGATTGCCAGACAGAAGCTGTTAAAGCATCAGTCCCAGTGAACAAAGTATTGAATACACGAATGAGCAGCGCAAATCCCGCCGCTTTCGGTCCTACGGAAAGGAAAGCAGTTATGGGCGTTGGAGCCCCTTCGTACACATCAGGTGTCCAAAAATGGAATGGAACTGCTGAAATTTTGTAACCGAAACCGGCCATTATCATGATAGTAGCCACCGTTAGAGTGAGCGTTCCTCCATCTAGAGCGGCTAAACTCTCTCTAATCTCAAAAAGTTTGGTGGTACCGGTAAGACCGAATAGAAGAGAAAATCCGTATAGCATAATACCGGATGAAAAGGCTCCGTAGATAACATACTTAAGGGATGCTTCTGTAGAACGAACTTGAGTTTTCAAGTAACCTGCCAAAATGAAAGAGACAATACTGACTACTTCAATAGAAAGGTATATCATGATCAGATCAACACTTGACGCCATGAGGAACATCCCCAATGTTATGGCGGCGATAAGCAGATAATACTCACCTGTCCTCACGGTTTTCAACTCATCAGTCCTCAGCGACATGAGGATTACAATAGTAGTTGTAAGAAGAAAAATATACTTGAACATCCGCGCAAAGGGATCTGCTACAATGGTCCCCATGAATAAAGTAATCGATTCACTTGCCGGGGTTAGATAAAGAGCCAATGCTGCAACTACAAGACCACCAATTATCCAATGTCCAACTCGGAAAGAGTGCTTACGGTCATAGAATAGATCAGCGAATATTCCCAACAGCATACTCCCAACAAGAATGAGCTCGGGAATGAACATTTTTATACTTTGAATATTATCCATTTTCTCTTATCAAAATGCCGCCAAGAGTGAACTCTGTTGAATAATTTGAATCAAATGTCCCATAGTCACTTTCATGACATCAAGGACAGGCGCAGGATAGATTCCCAATAAAATCACCAACACAGCTAAAGGAATCAGTGTGAACAACTCCCGCTTATTGATTTCAGGAAGATCGACATATTTCTCGTTCAACTTTCCGAGGAACATCCGCTGGAAAGCCCAAAGGAAATAGGCTGCGTTCAGGAGAATACCTAAAGTCGAAATGATAACGATTGTTTTAAACACAGGAAATGCTCCGATGAAACACATGGCTTCGCTGATAAATCCGGAAAGCCCCGGGAGACCTAAACCCGCAAAAAATGCCAACGCCACAACACCTGTATAAATGGGCATCCGAGCACCAAGACCTCCGAATCCGTCGATATTTCTATGGTGAGCTCTATCATATATAACACCCACCAAGATAAACAGCATGGCTGTAATCGTACCGTGATTGAACATCTGAAGGACTGCGCCATTCATTCCCGCTTCCGCAGCCAATACATTACCGCCGTTCTTTGCTCCCGCAGCAACAACTGCTGCCATTCCAAGCAATACATAACCCATGTGACTCACACTGGAGTATGCCACCATCTTCTTCAGGTCAGTTTGAGCCAGAGCACACAGTGCACCCCAAATGATGTTGATGAGGGCCAACAATGCCAACGCACCGGCGAACCAGATGGCACCATCAGGCAACATGGGATAACTGATTCGAAGCATTCCGTAGGTACCCATTTTTAGTAAAACGCCCGCTAGTATTACGGATACAGCTGTCGGAGCTTCCACGTGAGCCAACGGAAGCCATGTATGGAACGGAAAGACAGGGACCTTTATGGCAAAAGCGATGAAGAGCATTATCCAGACTACTTTAAGCGCATTAAATCCCCACCAAGTCATGGAGCCTAAACCGTCATTGGCTTGAGCCATCAAGACGGTCATGTCAAATGTATGTCCACAAGTGAAGTAGAGAGCAAGAATTGCTACCAGCATCAGGACTGACCCTGCCAGAGTGTAAAGGAAAAACTTGATTGCCGCGTATTCCCGTTGAGGTCCGCCCCACATTCCGATAAGGAAATACATAGGGAGCAGCATCACTTCCCAAAATACATAGAACAGGAAGAAATCGAGAGAAAGAAACACACCCATCATTCCTGCATCCAACAAAAGGAAAAGAGCAAAATACCCTTTAGGAGCTTTGTCAATTTTCCAGCTTACGAATACACAAAGAAATGATAACAGAGCTGTAAGCAATACCATTGGAAGACTTAAACCATCTACTCCCAGGTAGTACTGAATGTTAAACGAAGCAATCCAGCTCATTTTTTCCTGAAACTGAAATCCCACATGAGAGCTGTCAAACTGTGAC
Organism: Fidelibacterota bacterium UBA7300; assembly: GCA_002471865.1. Classification (GTDB taxonomy): domain Bacteria; phylum Fidelibacterota; class Marinisomatia; order Marinisomatales; family UBA2128; genus UBA2128. The sequence continues at coordinate 35,741 of DKQU01000060.1, forward strand.
CACAAAAGAACAGCGAAGATAAGCTGAAAAGCTGTTGCTGCGGCAGCTATCCATTTCATGGTATCACCTTTATCTCTCGGGACAAGAACGATTAGACCTGCACCGATCACAGGCAGCCAAACCAACCAACTAAGAATATTCCAATCCATATTAAGCAGTTCCTCTCTTCCCTACATAGCTTGAATGATGAAAATGATAATAATTCCGCCTAGCACCCAGACTAGATAATTCTGGATCTTTCCAGTTTGAATAAATTTAAGAGCACCCCCAAAGAACCGGGTGGACTTCCCTACACCGTCTACGATCTGCTGATCTAATACATCGTAGTCCATGGTAATTCCGATGAATCGGGAGAGACGTTCAGTTATACGACCAAAGCCGTTGATGAAATATTTATCATAGATTTCCCAGTCGAAGAAACCTACAGCCTTTGCCAGCTTGATAGTCGGATTAATTAAAAATCGGTCATAAATCTCATCCACAAAGAATTTATTGAAGGAAAGCTTGTATGGAAGCGCCAGATTCTTTGCCAACTTCTCTGCAGAGAACTTCTTTTTCAGGTAGATAACCACTGCCAACGCGATACCTGTAAAGGCTACGATGAGTGAAATAATCATGGCAGGCAGATGAGCGTGGTGTATCCCCTCAGCAATTTCATGTGCAGAAGGATTCACATGCTGAGGCACAACAGAATTTGTCGCCACTATCAAATCCGTGAACCAGCCGTGGTCAGAAAATGGATTTATATAAGGAAGCGTATAAACAATGAAGATCGAAAGAGTTGCTAATACTATCAACGGCGTAGTCATGGTTGCCGGCGATTCATGAATGTTGTCAAGTACTTCCTGTTTCGCAGGTTTACCATAGAACGTCATAAAGATCAATCTGAACATGTAGAATGCGGTCAGTAGTGCCGCTCCGAATCCAAACAGTGGTAGTAAGAAGTGCTCAGGATGGTGGGTAGCGAATGATAGTGTCCCAGCTAAAATGGCGTCTTTGGATAGGAATCCGGACATAAACGGAACTCCTGAAAGAGCCAAGGTAGCCATAAACATAGTGAGAAATGTAATCTTCATCTTACTTTTCATCCCGCCCATGTTTCGCATGTCCTGCGGATCTGAATCGTGATCTCCCAGCTTATGGTAAGCGTGATGCATTGCATGGATCACACTTCCGCTACAGAGAAATAGGGCAGCTTTGAAGGCGGCGTGAGTCGTCAGATGGAAGAAACCTGCAACATAAGCACCGGTTCCGATGGCCATCACCATGTATCCGAGCTGGCTCACTGTGGAATACGCCAGCACCCGCTTAATGTCGTTCTGAGTAACAGCGATAATAGCGGCGAAGATTGCCGTAACACCGCCAACATAAGCGATTACAGTCAGCGCTTCGGGTGTAAAGAGCGGGAACATCCTGAAGGTGAGATAGACTCCGGCAGCCACCATAGTTGCCGCGTGGATGAGTGCGCTCACCGGCGTGGGACCTTCCATGGCGTCCGGTAACCAAACATGTAGTGGTACTTGTGCCGATTTACCGATTGCACCTGCAAAAAGACAAAGTCCAGCAACTGTCAACAGTGGGAGAGGTAAAGCTCCAGCGGCGACACCAGCGAAAATATCGGAGAATAGGAACGATCCCGTTGCAGTAAAAAAGAGCATGATTCCGATGAACATCCCAATATCACCTACTCTGTTCACTAGAAAAGCTTTCTTGCTGGCGTTAGCGGCGGAATCCTTCTCGAACCAAAATCCTATTAATAAGTAAGAACTGAGCCCCACAAGTTCCCAAAACATGTAAATAGAAAGCAGATTGTTGGAGAGGATAATCCCATTCATGGAAAAGGTAAAAAGTGAAAGGTATCCAAAATACCGGGAATAGCGAGGGTCATCTTTCATATAGCCAACGGAATAGAGATGCACAAGCCCAGAGACGAGTGCTACCACCAAGAGCATGATGACGGTTACATTATCAATGAGAACACCTATCTTTACACTCAGTTCACCCAAGTTAAACCACTCAAATGATTGTTCAGCTTTAGCACCCGGCTCGTAGAGGAAAAGCATCATCACAAACATTGCAATGGCAAGACAGAGCGTGGTTCCAACTGCAGTAATGGAGACCCAATCCCCTTTCCGGGGGAGCCGCTTGCCAAAGAAAATTTGAATGGCAAACGCTGCCAGCGGCAGAATTAGGAAATAAGGTGCGAAAGTCATCATTGCTTCAAACTCCTGGCATCGTCCACGTTAACTGTGCCAAACTTATTATAAAGGTTGATGATAATTGCCAGAGCCACAGCCGCTTCAGCCGCAGCAAGAATGATAACAAACATGGCAAAAATGTGCCCGGAGAGATTCATCCCTCCAAAGCGGGCAAAAGCGACAAAGTTGACATTGGCTGAGTTAAGTATCAGCTCAACGCCCATAAGAACTGCCACACCATTCCGTCGAGTAATCACACCGTAAAGCCCAAGACTAAAGAGGATGGCACCGACAGTTAAATATATATTCAGATCATTCATGATTTGCTCTTGCGGGACAACATAGCAGCTCCCACCAACGCCGCCAATAGAAGTACTGAAGCCACTTCAAACGGAAGGAGATATTCGATCATAAGTAATTTGCCGATTCCTTTCACGCTGCTCTCCGGGGCGGAAGCAGATTCTAAATACCAAGGAGCAGAAGAAATCATTTTGTAAAGACCGGCGAAAATCAACAGCACTACAACTCCTCCCACACCTCGTTGCATACTGGTATGGGATAAACGAACATCCGAAATTCTGTTTGTCAACATGATGCCAAAAACAATCAACACTAAAATCCCACCAACATAAATAACAATCTGAGTACCAGCAATGAAGTCAGCCATTAAGAAGACAAACAGTCCCGCAATGCCAAGAAGTGTGAAAAAGAGTGCCATGGCTGAATAGACCAATTTCTGAGAAGTGACAACATAAAGCGCAGAACCGATTGTCAATGCTACTACAAAAAAGAACGTTAAATCCGAGAGGCTCACGATTCGGCTCCTTCTGCTTTTTTGGCTTTTTCTGCTTCTTTTTTCAATTTCTCTTGCGCATAAGATTCTACTATATCATCCGGTACTTTAGAGAACCTAAAAATCAAATCATTACGGTCATATTCGGAAAATTCATACTCCATGCCATGCCGATTAGAATTTGGACCGCCCGTCATAAAAATGCACTCTTCAGGGCATGGATAAGTACAGAGATTGCAATAACAACACTCTGTCAAATCGATGTCAAAGCGGGTAACCAAAAGTCTCTTTTGTGTACCGTGAGAGGTTACCCCACGATGTTTTGCCTCCGTAATGTCCTCCCCCTTCTCTACTTTTTCTGTATTGATCCTGATACATCCTACAGGACAGGCTCTTTCGCACTTCATACAACCGATACAATCATCAATATCTACGGTAAGGCGGGAGCGAATAATATTATAGTTGTCTTCGTTAAATCCAATATTTCTTTCGGGGCGAGGCCATCTTTCCACCGGATATTGGAGTGTCACAAATCCTTTCCGGATTCGCAATACATGGCCCAGTGTCACCCTCATGCCTGTAAGCAGGGTAGTGATGGAAAGCCAAATGTTAGAGAAGTATTTGCTCACCCTTATCCTAATTCACGAGTAAATCCCATAAACCGACACCCAGAATATTTACGAGAGACGCCGGCAAGAAAAACTTCCAGCACATTCTCATCAACTGATCAGTCCTCAACCGTGGGAAAGTCCACCTGAACCACATCATCACTAAAATTAAGAATACGACTTTACTGAAAAACCAGACCAGACCCCAGAACGGGCCATCCATGTAACCAGGGATTGGACTCTGCCATCCACCAAGAAAAACGATGGCTGTGATTCCTGAAACAATAAATACGTTGGCATATTCACTGAGAAAAAAGAATGCCCACCTCATGCCTGAATACTCTGTATGAAATCCAGCTACCAGTTCTGACTCAGCTTCAGGAAGGTCGAATGGAGTCCGGTTTGTTTCCGCCACACCTGCTATAAAAAACAGGAAAAATGCCAGTAAAGTAAAAGGGTTGTTAAAGATAAACCAGTTGGGAAGGATTCCCCAGATCGTTCCGCTTTGGGCTTTTATGATTTCCTGCATTTGGAGACTGCCGGTCAGCATGATGACAGTTAGAATTGAAAGGGCCGCCGGAATTTCGTAGCTAATTATCTGAGCAGCTGAGCGCATTGCACCGTAAAGAGACCATTTATTGTTTGAACTGTAACCAGCCAGAATTATACCAATAACGCCAACTGAACCAACAGCAAGTAAGAAAAAAACGCCTATATTGAAATCAGCAACCAGGATATGTTGATTAAACGGCATGGCAGCAATGGCCACAAAAGGTGCAATGAAAATAATAAAAGGAGCTAATATAAATAACTTCCTGTCTGCCAAGGCAGGGATGATATCTTGTTTTAAAATAAGTTTAAGAGCATCAGCCACAGTTTGTAGTAGACCCCACTTCCCGGCGTGTAAGCCTACGCCCTGCCCCATAGGACCTAATCGGTCCTGCATAAATGCTGAAACTTTCCGTTCAGCATAAACAGCGATAATGGCATTGACAGCCACAAAGAGGAAAAGGGGAAGTCCAGCCAAGAGAGCCGCTAGCAGAAATTGAGCCCCTGCCGGCATGGCTGCCAGCCAGGAAACATCCGCAAATAGATTAAGAAAGTAATCTACCATCAGCGGTCAATCTCCCCCAGTACGATGTCGAGACTCCCTAAGATGGCAAAAACATCAGAGATCATCCACCCACGTGCAATTTCATCAATGCAACTCAAGGCAGTAAAAGCCGGAGATCGCATTTTTAATCTGTCAGCAATCGGCTTTCCATTGCTGATAATGTAGTACCCCAATTCACCTCTGGGAGTTTCTGTCCTGTTATAAAGCTGACCCTTAGGTGGTCTAATTTTCTTCGGAATAGCCTCATGAACATCACCGTCTCTGGGTAGCTGTTCCAGCGCTTGGCGAACAATTTTTACACTCTCCTCAATTTCACGGACTCGAATGTAATAGCGATCCCAACAGTCGCCAACCGTTCCCACAACACCTGTTCCAATCGGTATATCGAACTCAAACTTATCGTAGATACTGTACGGATCGTCTTTCCGCAGGTCCCATTTCACTCCAGAACCCCTTAGGTTTGGTCCGGTGACACCATAACTTATTGCCACCTCCTGAGGAAGTACGCCAACATCAGCCGTCCGTTCGATGAATATCTTATTAAAGGTCAGAATGTTGTTGTATTCTTCAACCTGAGGTTCAAAATAATCGAGGAACTCATACGCTTTCTCAACCCATCCCACAGGAAGATCATGTGACAAACCTCCAACCCATATGTAACTGTAAAGGAGTCGGGCACCACACAACATTTCAAAAAGGTCGAGAATCCTTTCCCTGTCCCGGAAGCAATATAGAAATGGTGTGAAAGCACCTACATCAAGACCAAACGTCCCTACAGCCAGAAGATGACTGGCAATCCGGTTCAATTCAGCCACTATTACTCGAATGTGCTCAACTTTCTCAGGCACCTTAATATCCATAAGCTTCTCGACGGCTACAGCATAGCCAAAATTGTTGTTCATAGCTGCGATGTAATCACACCGGTCGGTGTAAGGAAGCACCTGCTCATAGGTGACATTTTCACAGTGCTTCTCAAAACAACGGTGGAGATATCCAATGTAGGGTGTAATGCGGGTAACAATTTCACCGTCGGTTAAAACTTTCAGCCGAAGTACCCCGTGGGTACTGGGATGCTGTGGCCCCATGTTAAGGACCATCTCCTCAGTCTGAACGCTGCCCAATTCCAGATCGAGACTTTCAGTCACTCCCAACCCTCCTTCATTTTGGGGATATCAATACCGTGATAAGATGTGGGAAATACGTAATCTTTCCGGAGAGGAAATCCCTCCCAGTCTTCCGGCAATAGAATCCGACGGAGATCGCTATGTCCTTCAAATTCAATCCCATACATATCATAAGTCTCACGTTCAAACCAGTCTGCAATTCGCCAGATCTTTTCTACAGATGGAACTACCGGTTTATCCCGGGAGATAGTAATTCGTACTTCCAGTTTGTGATTGTGCTTCATGGAGTGGAGGTTGTAGATAACACCGAGATCACTTTCCTCGCCGAAATCCACTCCGGTAATACACATCATGGCATCAAAGAAAAGGTGTTCATCATTCCTTAGAAACTCAGCAAAGTCTTTCCAGTCTGAAGCAGCTACGGAAATGTGATCAGCCGGCACCTCCTCGCCCGTCTGCACGAATTCCTTTCGGAACTGTTCGTTGATATATTCTACCAGTTGATTAAAATTCATTTCGATAGCAGATGCCAATCAGGCAGCCGTTTCCTCTAATAGAGGTTCGGCTTCATCCTGTGTAACATTCAGCTTACTGTATCGACCTCGACCGTATGGAACGGACAGCTTTACCCATTCCAGATCACCTTTGCGCCAGATGTAAATTAATCCTACGGCAAGAATAGCGAGAAATATCATCATCTCCACAAAAGCAAAGAGACCTAACTCTTTATAGACTACTGCCCAAGGAAAAAGGAGTATAACCTCCACATCAAAAATGATAAATATGAGTGCGATTACATAAAATCGAATATTGAACTGTATCCATGCACTCCCTTCTGCATCTTCACCGCATTCATATGTGGTAAGTTTATCGCGGGATTTATTTTGGGGAGAAAGAATCCGCTGCAACAAAAGGGGAACTGCTACTAAGACAATTCCAAGTAGAATAAAAACGAAGGCCGTGCCAAAATTCTGGTACATTTTTTGTTTTTTTAAACGATTAAAACGGATGAAAATCTACCAACCTCACTTGCCCTTTGCAAGCCAATTTCAGTGCAAGATTCGCCTCAGAAACATTGATATTAAACTGATAGCTTTTTATTAAATAAATCTCATGAATATCATACTTTAGTACAATAATGTCCTAAAGTTGGTAGCTGAAGGCTCATTAACTTTCATGTTATAAATTATACTTATCAATTGTCCTTCCCGAACTCCTCCGGTAAATTTAAATTCAAAATAAATGGCACTCTTTAACAAAACAATCTCGGCTATTCTCCCTTTCGTTCCCCGCACACTTGCTAAACCATTTGCCAGCCGTTATGTGGCAGGTGAAACTGTGAATGAAGCTCTTGAGATCATCAGAAAACTAAATGATAAAGGATTTGCAACCACTTTAGATATCCTGGGCGAACATACAACATCTGCAGAAAAAATCGAGAGTGTCACCCAAGCCTACAAGGAACTCTACGATAAAATATCAGAAGCTAAATTAGACTGCAATATCTCCCTTAAATTGACGCATCTTGGAATGGGTTTTGATGACAAAATAGTCGAAGAAAATCTTACTCAAGTACTAAACAAAGCCCAACAACATGACAACTTCTTGCGCATTGACATGGAAAATTCGCCCTACACTGATTTAACGTTGAACCTGTATGGCCGATGTTTAGAACAGTATGACAAGGTAGGCTTTGTATTGCAATCTTACCTCTTCCGAAGTGCAAACGATCTGGAAAATTATCTAGGTAAGAAATTGAACGTTCGTATTTGTAAAGGGATCTACCAGGAACCGCCGGAGATTGCCTTTCATGACAGGGAAGAGATTCGTGAAAACTTCATTAGTCTAGTAAAGGTAATTCTGAGAAATGAAGGATATGGTGCTATTGCCACACACGATATATATCTTATCGATTCGTTGGAGACGTGGATTCGAAACAAGGAAATCCCACGGGAACGATATGAATTCCAAGTACTGTTCGGCGTCCCCATGAAGGGAAGACTGGAGCAACTTCGAGATGCCGGGCATAAGGTCCGTGTGTACGTTCCCTTCGGCGAAGAGTGGTACGCCTATGCTGTCCGCAGACTGAAGGAAAATCCGAACCTTGCTGGGTATATCATTAAGAACCTGTTTACTAAGAGATCAGCATGAACGAACCGGAAACTATCCGAAAGATCTACGAAATGAAGACCATTGCTGTGGTAGGACTTTCTCCCAAACCGGAGCGGCCCAGTCACTATGTGGCCAAATACCTGCAGGAACAAGGATACCGCATTATTCCGGTAAATCCCGGGCATGATGATCTTTTAGGCGAGACGAGCTATGCTGTACTCAGGGACATCCCTGAGCCGGTGGATGTGGTGGACGTATTCCGCCGTCCGGAACATGTGGATCCCATCGCAGATGCCGCTATTGAGATTGACGCCAAGGCTCTCTGGCTACAGGATGGTGTGGTGAATGAAGCCGCCGCCATGCGGGCAGAAGGGGCCGGTTTATTAGTGATTATGAATGACTGTATGCTTCGCCGGCATCGTCAACTTTTTGGGTAAAGTATCCTATAGATATTACTGCCACTGCCGCCTGCTACAGTTATTCCTCTCCCCAATCCAACTTCGTCCGGAGGGTGTGGAAGTAATCTCGGTCCTCAAAGGTTATCATCTGTATATCGTAATCCGTCCGCCTGATTGTTAAGACAGCATCTTTTGCCAGTTTAGCTTCTACCTGTCCATCCACGGTGAGACGGAAGTCTTCTTCTGCGTTGGGAAATGTGATAGTCAACTCTTGATCCGCAGGTAAAACAATCGGACGGGAAGAAAATGAATGCGGGCAGATTGGCGTTACTGTCACCAATGAGAGCCAAGGGGCAACTATGGGACCGCCAGCTGACAGGTTATAAGCTGTGGATCCGGTCGGGGTAGCCAAGATAAGACCGTCAGCAGAATAGTTGGTGATGAGGTTTCCGTTCAGTGAGAGAGAACATTTTAGCAGGCGAAAGCTTTCGCCCCGGTCCACAACCAAATCGTTCAAAGCGTGATAAGTAATGCCGCCATTGATACTCATTTCCAGTACCATCCGAGGGAAAATGGTAAAGTCACCGGAAATGATGGACTCCAACCTATGATTGAGGTTTTCCTGTCCTCCTTCTGCAAGGAATCCCAGACCCCCTAAGTGCACGCCTAAAATCGGTGTCTCTCTGTCTTCAACAGCTCGAGCTGCTGACAAAATTGTACCGTCGCCGCCCATAGCCAGCAACAAGTCGAGTTCCAGGAACATCTCAGCAGACTGGATTATATTGTAATCAAAGTCTTTCTCCCCTTTTAACATACTGTGAATTCTTGTGGTAAGATAAACTGATTGCTCTTTTTCCTTCAGCCATGCCATGATATCGGGCAGCATATTCCAGAATGCTTTTTTCCCTGTATTGGCCCAGATGCCTATCTTCACGATTGATCCTCCGTCGATTCTAACTCGCCTTCACTGTTTCTGCTCAGCATTTTGATAGTCGATTCGGCGACAGTGAGCTCTTCTCGGCACATTTTGGTGAGGTTCATCCCTTCTTCAAAAAGTTTTAGACTCTCTTCAAGTGAGACCGTTTCACCCTCAAGCTGCTGAACAATTTCCTCCAACCGAGTTACTGCTTCTTCAAATTTCAGTTTCTTATTCTTTACCATTCTTAAATCCTTATTATTTCGAATTTAGATTAATTGATCATTAATCACTACTTACAACTCACCAGCTACCCATCACTTCTCATGAATTTCCTTAGGTATTGCAGTCACTTCACCATCAGACATGATCACGCCAAATTCTTCCCCTACTTTGAGTTTCTCCACACTGGCCATAATCTGCCGTTCGGGAAGTGTATGCAAAATAGAGTAACCTCGCTTTAAAATATTCTTTGGGCTTGCAGAAAAAAGACGGTCATTGAGCCCTTGAAACTTAGACTGTTGCAGACTGAGAATAAACTCAATCTGTTGATCGATCCGCTTTTCCACTTCATTAAGATAGCGGAATTTTTCGTCCACCAGATTCTGAGGTTGCTGAAAACCGTATCTAGCAGTAAGTCCATCCAATTTTTGCCAAGCTATCTCGATTCTCCGGCCAACTGCTTCAGCTATCCGTCGTTCAGCTTCATTCAAATACGCCAGCAAATCATCCAATGATGGAGATACAATCTCAGCAGCAGCGGATGGAGTAGGAGCTCGAACATCTGCAACAAAATCGGAAATAGTGAAATCTGTCTCGTGTCCCACTGCTGAGATGACTGGCACAGAACAGTCGGTTATGGCTCGCGCTACTGACTCTTCGTTGAAACACCACAAGTCCTCTATTGAACCACCACCGCGACCTACTATAAGTACATCTGCACCTCCCCATTGCGAAAACTCTTGGATTGCAGTCACAATATCTTCAGTGGCCTCTTTCCCTTGAACCAGCGTAGGTCTTACCACAATGCTTACATGAGGTGCCCGACGAGAAAGAATGTTTAGAATGTCCTGGAGAGCCGCTCCGGTTCCAGAAGTGATGACTCCAACAATAGCAGGATAAGGTGGCAACGGCCGCTTCTTCTCTTCTTCAAAGAGTCCTTCCGAAGCCAACTTTTTCTTTAGCGCTTCGAAGGCAAGATAGAGAGCGCCCAGCCCGGCTGTCTCCATCTCTTTAATGATAATCTGGTAAACACCTCGAGCCTCGTAAACTGTAACCTTGCCACGGACTAAGACTTTCATTCCTCCCTCAGGAACAAACTTCAGCCGGCTATTATCACCTTGAAACATTACTGCTCTTAGTTCTGCCTTGTCATCTTTTAATGTGAAGTACATGTGGCCAGAACTGTGATGCAGAAAATTGGAAATCTCTCCTTCTACTAAAACCGACTGAAAAGTGCCATCTAAAACTGATTTTACCTGAGCTGTAATCTGGGAGACAGTGAGAACGCTAGTCATATCATCTGGAGAACTCAATGATGTATAATCGTCAACAGTCACGGCTGATTGTCCTCACCTTACTGTTTAGGTGGCAGCGGACTCCCAGCTGCTTCCCATGCCATTATCCAGTAGGATGCTACACGGATAGCCGCATCTTCCATCCGTTTCTTGCCAATGTTACCAGTTTCACGATAAAGGATCTCGATGTAGCTAGTGCCATCCATGGAGGCGTCGCGATTCGGAATCAGATCTTGCTGCTTTTCAGTCAGACCGGAACGAGCTAGAGAATCTGCTCGCAGCAGTTCGAAATGAAGTGGATACGATTCTCTTACAATGGTAAACGCCATCTCCACCGGATCATTATAAGAATCAAGAACTCCCTCTGGATTGATAGTTTCCAGTAGATAACGATCAACCATATCTGCTTCCCAACGTTTATGAATGCCTGTGTTTCCGGAAAGCTGTCCGTTATAGTTTTCCACGACATGGAGAGGCATGTGAATATCTGATATATAGTGTCCTAGCGCCGCTGCTGTCAGAGGAACATCTTCCCATTTTCCTGAACGAAAATGACCCGTAAGGCGACGAACATAATCCTCAATTCGCCAAGGTGCAGTCCCCCATGAGGGAAGATTTTCTACCCCAAACTTAATTTCAGCTTCTTTACGGTTCCGAGGGATACCTTCAAAGGGAAAATCTTCATATAGATCAGCGTCTATAAAGTGTCCATGTCCTTCATTTGGATCGTTTCCTTTCAGCCGCCACAAATCGGGGTCAATAGAGTGCTCGGAGATATAATCAATATGAACTTTGTAGAACTCACCTAGTTGTCCTGGAAGAAGTTCCACGGCTTTACGATTGATGAGTTTGTGAGCCTTGAATCCCCAACCGAAAAGTGATGAACTGAGTAAAATCAGTAACCCAGCTACGAAAATCAGGATGCTGCGGCGGGAGGCTTTCATGCCCTTCAGAATGGAACTACTTCTTTTTCTTGTGTCGGTTGAGACGCAACTGCTTTTTCCGCTTATGGGTTTTTATCTTGCGTCTTTTACGTTTTTTTCCGCTAGGCATGAAATTCCTTACTTCATGAGTGCGTCATTCACAACTTTGCGCATGACACTTGATGGTTTAAATGTAGGCACACATCTTTCAGGCAGATAGACAGTTTCTCCTGTTCCGGGATTTCGAGCTTTCCTCGGATCACGGCGCTTCACTCCAAATGTACCAAATCCACGTAGTTCTACACGTTCATTTCGCTTCAGGGAATCAATGATAGTCGTCATGACTCCATCTAGTACCGCCTCTGTTTCTACTTTTGTCAGGCCAGTAGCTGCTGACACATTGTTTATGATATCCGCTTTTGTCATATCTTATCCGCTCTTCGAAAGCCAGAAAAGTTAACCTTCCTTGATGTAGATTGCCAGCTTTTGTCCGGGGTGGATAAAACTGTTTCTACTAAGATTATTCCACCGCTCAATTTTATAAATGGGAACACGATAGCGATTTGAGATATGGCTCAATGTATCTCCTTTACGTACAATGTAGGTCTCTTTTACAGATCCATTTTGGGAAGAAGATGCTAAAGTTGGTGATGATCTTACTGGAATTGTCAGTTTCTGTCCTGGGTATATATAAGCGCCATAGCTCAGACCGTTCCATCGACGTATGGTACGAGCTGAAGTGCCATACCGCTCTGCAATATGTCCAAGAGTATCGCCCTTCCTTACCTTATAAGAGATTGTCTCTTGAGATTTCTGTGGGGAAGCTGTTGCGACTGGTCCACTAGCTGCTGAAGATGGAACTGGGATTGTCAGTTTCGTCCCTTCACGAATTTGATTATAGTTCCTGATTTTATTAACAGATGCTATATCATGCATTGAAACACGATATTTTGAAGCTATAGCTGATAAGCTTTCCCCAGATCGAACTATATGCTGTTGATACTGAGGCGCAAAACGGCTGCTTTCAGGTAGTGCATTAAAAGCAATAGTAAAAGACTCTCTCTTTCCGGTAGGTAGTTTAAGTGAGTATGATTGATCTGGTGGTGTAGCAAACTGTCTAAGTTCAGGATTTATCTGCTTTAGTTTCTTCACAGAAATATTGGCACACCTTGCTAAAACAGCAAGGTCAGCACTTTTTTCTACAATTACTACATCCAGTGATATCTCTTTTGTAGACGGTGTCTTAAATCCATATCGTTCAGGATTCCGGGATATTATCGCCGCAGCAAGAAAAGTAGGAACATAGTTTCTCGTCTCTCTTGGTAGTGAATTCAAACGCCAAAACTCAGTTGTCTGATGGAGTTTTATAGCACGATTAACTCTACCTGAGCCTGAGTTATACGCTGCCAAAGCGAGATACCAATCATCAAATTCCAGAAAGAGATCTTTGAGGTAGGCAGCTGCTGCGTTTGTTGCTTTCTCAGGATCTCTTCGTTCATCAATCCACCAGGTACGTTTAAGTCCATAGAGCTTGGCAGTTGAACTGATGAATTGCCACATTCCTGCAGCATGGGCCCGTGAATAAGCTTTAGGATTTAATCCACTTTCAACCATAGCAAGAAAAATAAGCTCTTCTGGAAGTTCATTTTTTTTGAGAATATTTGTGATTAGATCTTTGTACCCCGGATAACGTGAGAGCCAAATCTGAAAATTCCGGCGGCCCTTAGTTTGGAAGAACTTCACAGCTTGTTCAACTCGACTGTTCATTACTAACGGTAAGTGTCCCTCGCGATCATCAATGACCTGAAATTTGTTTCCGTTAATTTCGAACTCCAAAGGCTCTAAATATTCGGCCAACTCCTCCCGCAGACTCGCAGTAGCTATAGGAGTCTCTCCTTGAGTTATGGTACTGAAATAATTTTCGTATGAATAGAGTAAAGTTGTTTCGAACCGACCGAACTCCTCCTGATCATCGGGTAACATCTCACCTAATTGCTCCGCCTGATTTAATAAAGTTACTATTTTATCGATGAGATAGATTACTTCCGATGTATCATCATGCTGATCAGCAATAAGGGCTTCGGCAAAAAGTTCTTTAGCATCCGATAGAATAAAGGAAAAACCTTTTCCGGGATCTATATGCTGTATGGACGGTATACTTTCATGTTGAATCTGAGATGAATCAACTTGAATATCTGATAAATCAACAGCAGCACTATCTACAATTGTGGAGTCTGGAGTTTGAGGAATTGCGGCAAACAACCGGGATGCAATCCCTGCCAATAGAATCAAACGAGTAAAAGGGAGTTTATTCATACTTAGTAAAGAGAGCGAAGTTACTTTTTAGAGCATCTTTCATCAAGAAGTTTTATCCCTCTCAAGAGCCGCTGCCCGGCGAATTATATCGCGAGTTGCCTCTCCTTCAATCAGGGGAATTCGAACCACTTGACCTCCCCAAGAACTCACCTCTGCTCCCCCGACAATTTCTTCTGTATTATAGTCAGCACCTTTCACCAGAACGTGGGGCTGAAGATCACAGATCAGTGCCAAAGGTGTCTCCTCATCGAAGATCGTTACATAATCTACGGCTTCCAAAGCATTTAGAAGTATAGCACGGTTTTCCTCTGACTGTATAGGACGACCACTACCCTTAAGTTTCTCTACTGATCTATCTGAATTGAGACCTACAACCAAGCAGTCACCCAACTCTCGTGCCTGCCGGAGCAACTCCACATGTCCGCGGTGAAGCAGGTCAAAACAGCCGTTTGTGAATACGACTATTTTCCCCTTCTCTTTCAGAGATAGGCTCATTTTTATTAAATCTTCACGAGACACGACAGTCATTACTCTATCTTCAATGGACACAATTCACACAGTTTTTCATTGCAATAACGAGTCTGTAGTGTCAACAGTCCCTGTCGCACTCCAAAAGATTTTAGAAGCTTTGGACTTAGGAAATCTTTAAACTGACGATCCAGTTTCCCATAAGTCTGACTGTTCTTCAATCTCCACCACTCCTCTATCAGTTGAACCATTCTTTCGGAATTTTCTTCTTGCCAAGCTGCTTGAAACGGTACGATTACATTTCCAAGCCATTCAAAACACCAGCTTTGACCGGGAAGACTTTTGTTAAACATACCACTAAGAGCCTTGAATGTTCCATCCTCTGGATTCGACCAAGGCTCCCAACCCGACAAAAGTTTGACTGCCACAGCAGCTCCGAATTTAAGTCTGCTCTCAGGATGAGCTGCCGGTCTGATTCCGCATCTTCTCCAAGCAAAAGAATGATTTAATTGTTTGTCTCCTTCATGAAAACCACTCTCATGAAGAAGATATTTATGTATTTTCACTTCATCGGGTAAATGTTCTAACTTTCTAAGCGGAGTTATTCTGCTCAATCGAAGGAAATTATCCTCATTCCCTTTGAGCCCTAAAGCCCAAAATGTAGATTCATAAAAAGCCTGTCGGATATCACCACATCTTTTAACGGATTCCCTGGCAGCCGATTTCTTCGCTCCCCATCGGATGTGTGTCAGTGGCCATAAAGCACTTATCACTCTCTCAGAATCGATGACTGTATCCAATCTGCAACTGTTAGAGGACAATCTCTCTACATCTTTAATTGGAACTATCACTGCAGGAACAGCTCTCCCATCAGTTTTTTTTGCCCGAAATGAATTAATCTCCGAAACCACATGAAGCACAACATTATCATAACAGGGATTTGTCTGATGTCCATGATTGTTCCAATCTTTTTCCCTCAAGTGAAATTCAACATCTCCGTGTAAAAGTCCTTTAGATGATAGTAGTAAAACACCGTTTACATCGGGCCCATCATATCGATTTTTTTCGCCGTATTCCAGCAGATGAATTATCTCCCCTTCAACTGTTAGTAATCGACTCCCGATTGGCAAACCAAACCACCAGATAGACAACTGCTCTTCTCTTAGCCATCCGTCATTAGGTTCATAAACGGCGGGAGATAGCATGTTTAACTTCAGGATGTACTTTCCTTGTCTCAAGGGTTAACTTGGTTCATTTTTGTATGCCATGCTTCCCTCATAAAAGATACTTTTTCTTCTATTAAATCTGTAAAATCTTGAGCATTTTTTCCTTGCCACTCAATCGTCTCAATAGGATGATCAATTCGCAGTTCCACATCTCCCGCTCTAACAAGATAAGATCCCATTTTGTTGATCTGCATGGTACCGCAAATAGCCATTGGTACAACAGGCATTCCAACCTTGATAGCCAATCGAAGTGCCCCTCGCTTGAAAGGGAACATTTTATTAGTTACAGTCCTCTCTCCCTCAGGAAATATCAGCACAGAACGGGGATTCTTCCGGAGCGATTTTTCCGCTTTCCTGATGGTTTCCACTGCCTTTCTCATTCTGTAACGGTCGATGAAAATGTGCTTTGTACACCTCATTGCCCAGCCCAGAAAAGGTACATTTTTCAACTCTATCTTGGCCAAAGATACCACATGAAACGGCAGTACCGCAAAACAGAGAGGAATATCGAAGGCACTTTCATGATTGGCCGCAAAAAAATAGTGCCGAGCCCGATCCAGCTTGTCAAGTCCTGAAATGCGGTATCGGACACCGCTGACTTTCAGCATAATCCAAGACCACAAGCGCATGATTTTGCCGCCCGCATGTCCGTGACGATCAAAGGGTGACATTATAAGAATTACTGTACCGAGCACTGTTGTCCAGATAAGATGGTTTATCAGGACAAAAGTAGTTCGGATCATGAGCTATCCGCCATCGGTTATTTCAAGAGTGATGTATGCATATACGGCTGGAGCGGTTCCGGAATCCAGACCGTTCCGTCATCCTGCTGATAGGTTTCCAGCAGAGCTACCATGAGACGTGGGGTCGCTACACCGGATCCGTTAAGGGTGTGAACGAACGATGTCTTGCCGTCTTCCTTACGGTAGCGAATGTTGGCTCGCCGCGCCTGAAAATCTTCGAAATTGCTACAGCTGGACACTTCCAGCCAACGCTTCTCACCTGGAGCCCACACCTCAAGATCGTAGCATTTGGCTGCGGCAAAGCTCAGATCTCCGGTACTGAGAAGTGCTACTCGGTAGTGTAACCCGAGAGCCTGCAGGATAGATTCAGCGTCCGATGTTAAACTTTCCAGTTCATCATAAGAATCTTCCGGCTTCACAAATTTGACCAGTTCCACTTTGTTAAATTGGTGTACTCGCAGCAACCCTCGAGTATCTCTGCCATAAGATCCTGCCTCTCGTCTAAAACACGGTGAGTAGGCCACATACTGTTTTGGAAGATCTTTGCCTGACATAATTTCTTCCTTGTGGATATTGGTTACCGGGACCTCAGCAGTAGGAATCAGGAATAGATCATCCTGCTCCACAATGTACATGTCATCTTCCAGTTTAGGGAGTTGTCCTGTCGTCTCCGCTGCCTGCCGGAGCGTGATGAAAGGCGTTCGCACTTCACGGTAGCCCTCCTGCAGATGATGATCCAGCATAAAGTTGATGAGAGCCCGCTCTAGAATCGCTCCCTGTCCCGTATACAATGGAAACCCTGAACCGGAAATGGCAGCACCCCGTTCCATATCCAAAAGATCCAATTTTGTTGCTAGTTCCAAGTGAGGAAGCGGCTCGAAATCGAACTTCGGCATCTCTCCCCAGCTGCGGACATGTTCATTGGCAGACTCATCTTTCCCCACTGGAACCGATTCGTGTGGAATGTTTGGAACCCACATTAACTTTTCATGAAGTTCCTCTCGATTTTCAGCAAGTTCTCCATCCAACTCCTTGATGCGTTTGGAAACATCCTGCATTTCAGAAATCTGCTCACGTGCATCTTTACCTACTTGTTTTAGTTGGCTGATTTCTTCACTAGACCGGTTTCGCATCGCCTTCATATCTTCCACATCCTTGATAATCTTGCGTACTTTGCCATCCAGAGCGAGGATACCTTTAATATCTATTTTTTCGCCCTTATTGGCGGCACCTTGATCCACAAATTCCGGATGTTCCCGTATTGTTTTGAGTGATAACATTTGTTTAAAACCTTTGCTTTTGATTGGTCAAAATCAGTTTGGAAGTTAAATCGTGAGAGGAGAAATTACCATCCAATTTCCCAACTCAGCCCTTATAAATTACACAATTAATGTACTTCGAATGATTTTACAAACCGATGACCAGTTTTAAAACAGCATCCATCTTCTGATCAGATGTCCGGTCATCCTCAGAAACATCCAATCTCTGAATCCAATTATCACTGTGAAGTTCCAGTTCCAGCTTGAGCCAGGAATTCATGGCTACTGCACCCTTTATGCCCATAATGGTACGAGTTTCTACATCTCCATCATACGTCTTATAAAGAAAATCTACTGATTGATGATCGTATTGTTCATCAATCGTCTCATCAGTTACTTCTCCTCTCCGTGTTTTTTGATAAAATAGCTGTAGCCACAGATTTTCTCTCGGCATAAAGTCTATACCGGTAAAGAAATTATCGGAATTCGGTCCTGACCAATAACCGAGCCAATGACCGTGGTGTTCAAAGGTGTTTACCTGACTTCTGTGCACGTAAACGTAAGGGGACAGACGGGTATATTCTACTCTTAACAAAGGTGACCAATCCTTTAAAGCAGGTATACTTATAGTAGCTCCAATCTGGTATGCAGTCCAGCTTCGGCTGCTGTCAGAAAAGGTGTCCACAAAATCCCACTCATCTAAGTAGAAAGCTCCATAAAACCTGCCCAAATCTCTTATCACCCAGTCAAAATCGAAAAACATCTGGAGATTATCTGAATCACCTAAATCGTGCTGAGACGACCAAGTGAAAAGGAACGGTATCAGATACGCAGGTTCTACTCCTCGTCCTCCATAAATAACCGATTCACCGAAACCGAGCCGAAGATTCTTTTTTATCCACACATCTATCCGATGAGCTGCCAAGTATTTTCTTATGAGTGGTAATCCCCCATGAGGTCCGTAAACATCTAAGTAAGTGGAGTCATCCAGATTTGAATTTAGCCATCCATGAATAGCCGAAAATTGCCAATTCTCAGAAAACTTATGTCTGAAACCTAAGTTACTAAAACTGGGAGCTTTCTTCGAAAAGAACAGTTGACCTGTATAGCCCGGCCCCCAAATTGGATTTGATTTACCGATTGTAAATTCGCCTCCAGGATAAAAGAGGATAATCCCTCCATCGCCAACATCGTACTCTGACCAAGTAGAGTCACTGCCGTGAAAGGATACTCGTCCCGGTTCTTGACTGGAACTGAAATCATGCCCAAACTGATTGAGATTTTCTTCGCTCAGTACAGAGTGCTTTTCGAACCGAGACCAGAGCAATATATTGTACTTTCCAGTTGGAGGCAGATGATAACGGGCCACAACTGTTACCACAGGAGCAACGTCCAAAACAGTTCCGCTCCGGTTCACATCACTACCCTTTGCTGAACCTGTCCCCTCCAGAGCCGGGTAGAATTTCAGGCGGTTTTTCCGTAAACGGATATCTCCCCAGTCAGTCGTCTTGAGATCACTACCGCCGAACCCTTTCTCTGCCTGCCACGAGTGATCCCAGCGATTACTCAGATAACCATCTACTTTTCCCGTAGCAATTACCTGACATTCAACTAAATAGAGTGAAGGAGCTTTTGATCGAACTAGATTCTGCCCCAAAATCCCATCCATCAATAGACAGATTCCCAAACCAATGAATAGCACTTCTAATCGCAAAATTTTGATCATGTCTCCTTATTACGTGGAAGAATACGTTAGACAGAAAATAGACTTGAAGTGTCGCTTTTCAAATCGATTTCCATTATAGTGTTATTTATCCAAGGTCAATAGTTAATAATTAAAGGTTTACAGTTGATTAATAATCAATTGTCAATCGTGCACAGCACCCTTCGGGGAAATAGAAAATCCTACCTTCCCTTTCCAGATAACATCACCGCCATTGTACTAACCATGATTTTTAAATCCAGGGACAGTCCAGCGTTTTCAATATAAAAGAAATCGTACTTTAATTTTTCTCTAACATCTTCTAAATCTGTATCATAAGGATGTTTTATTTGCGCCCAGCCGGAAATACCGGGTCGAACCTTATGGCGCCTGTAGTAGAAGGGAAACTCTTCACTCAATTGCTGAACAAAATAAGGACGCTCAGG